>DYDD01000042.1 GCA_020718045.1 Fibrobacter sp.
GGCGCAGGCGGCCCCAGACGCCACGGGCAGGCGAGCCGGCGCACTGCCCCGAGCGGGTGTCGAGCACCAGGTCGGTGCGCAGGACCGTGCGCTCGCGCCGTCCCACACCCGCCGCGACATCCGCGGGCAGGTCGGCGAAGGCGACCTCGTCGCCCTTGACCGCGCCCAGGCGCTCCTCGTCCTGCCAGACCTCGCCGGTGGAGTCGGCCTCGGCCCCCTCGAGGCGCAGCGCCGTCTCGAGGCTCCAGGTGCGGCCCAGGCGGCGGCCAAGCATCAGACCGAGCGCCTGGCGTTCGACGCGGTGGGCGTACTCGACGCCGCCGTCGAAGTAGACACGGTCGGTCGTCAGCGACGACAGGTCGACGCCCCAGCGCCAGCGGTCGTGCGGTGCGGTGCCCTCGCGGTAGTGGGCGGTCAGGCCGGCGTGCCGGTAGCCGAGGCGCATCTGCACGGCGGCTTCTTCGCCGCGGCCCAGGGCGTTGTCCAGGGAGAGCTCGACCGGGATCAGGTACCAACCGTCGAGGTCGGAGCGGCCGGTGCCGAACCGCAGGTCGGGACCGCGCTCGACCACGTCGAGCACGAGCACCACGGCCCCGCGCTCGTCGCCGGGGCGGGTGTGGAAGTCTACGCTCGTGAAGAGTTCGCGGCGGCGCAGGTCCTCCACCGCATCGGCCAGCAGGACGCCGTCGACCGGTTGGCCGGGGTGAAGGCCGAGCTGGCGTTCGACGACGGCGGAGGAGGTGCGGCCGTTGCCGCGGACTTCGACGGCTTGCAGGGTGAGCCCACCGTCGGCTGCCGCCGCCGAAGACGCCCAGCAGAGCAGGGCCAGGCACAGGGCCGGGCCCGTGGGGATGGCGAATCGTCGCGTCGTCCGGGTCATGAGTCCCTCCGCTCAGGATGATCCGGGGACAACGCAAGCATCATACCTGGACGGCAGGGTGATTCCAACCACGCACATCTGATACAATATACTGTATTATATAGAGTTATAAATATTGAACTCAGGATTCAACAAGCAATCACAACCGATGTGTGAAGTTTCGATACAGCAATCTATCACAGCTCAATCATCATTCTCTAGGCTGGCCATCAGCGATCGGCACTCCTCGCAGAGGACCGGCACGTCCCGATCCGCGATCGCCCACACGATCGAGTCCACAACATTGGGATACTCATGCGTCAATTGATTCCTGAAATCGATGATCCGGCGCGCGTGGCCGATGTCATCGAACAGCCCGGGACTCCTGTGTGACAGCGCTGAAATCGCTTCGCCGATGATGATGAACTCGCGTTCGACCGAAGAACGCACGAGACGGTTGCTCTGATAGGATTCCAGGTCGAGACCAGAAATGGCGGCTTTGATCGCCTCGCAGGCATCGATGATATCTGCCAAATATGCGCGCGCATCACGCGGCATAGAATTCCTGTTTCGTCCGCTCGATATCCGCCGCGATGAACCGGTTCTTCACGGCTCCCGCCACCACCAGATCGATCTCGAGTCCCAGCAGGATTCGAATCTCGCCCAGAAGCCCGAAATAGGCGTCAGTCAGTTCGTAGGGATCCATCGGCCGGAATTCGACGAGAAGGTCGAGGTCACTCTGCGCGGGTTGGAAATCATCACGGAGAGCGGAGCCGAAGACATCGAGGCGCGACACGCCGAAGCGGTCGCAGAGCTCGATGAGTGCCGCACGTTTCTGTTCGAGCAGTTGAACCATCAGGCGCCTCCGGTGCAATTGTACCCGCACCCGACACAATACGCAACCATGGGCAGATCGTCGACGATTGCCGATGTTCCGTGTTCATATGACATCCAGCCTCTCCCCCCGCCGCAGCCGCCCCCGCAGCTCCATCAGCCGCGCGTCCAGCGCCCGCAGCTCCACGAGGTTGGCGCGCTCGGCGGCGCTGGGCTCGACCACGGCGCGCATCGCGCCGCCCCCGATGACCACGCGGCGACCGCCCATCAGGGCGAGGATCGGGTCGTGGGTGGCCATGAGCACGATCTTGTCCTGGCCGACGAGCACCTCGAGGGCCTTGCGGCGGTCGATGCCGGCGTTCTCGATCTCGTCGATCAGCACCACCGGCGAGTGCGACAGCACGGCCGTGTCGGCGATCATCAGCGCACGCGACTGGCCGCCCGAGAGGCTGGTGACCGGCGTGTCCAGGGCGAAGGGCTCGCCCGCGAGCGCGTTGGCCTCTTCCCAGATGCGGTTCACCTTGCCGGGGATGTCGTCGGCGCGGCGGCTCTCGGCGTGCAGGGCCAGGAAATCGCCCACGCCCATGTCGATGACGAAGTTCATGTTCTGGCTGAGCTGGGCGACGAGCTTGCGGTCGCCGCCGGCGCGCCAGCGTTCGTCCCCCTCGCGGCCGTCGACCAGGACATGCCGGCCGGTCGGCGTGTCGCCGCGGGCCACCCACTCGATGTCCGCCAGCAGACGGCTCTTGCCCGAGCCGGTCGGCCCCACGATGCAGACGACGTCGCCCTTGCTCACCGTCAGCTCGCGCACCGGTTCCGGCTCGCCGCGCTTGTCGCGGCCGCCCAGGACCGTGATCGCGCCGACGGTCTCCTCCTCGGCGGACAGGAAGGCCTCCATCTCGGTCAGGAAGGCCGCGAGGTCCGCCAGCAGCGCCGCGTCGCAGCAGCCGGCCAGCGCCGCGGCGGGCGCCTCGGGCAGTTCCAGGCCGCGCTCGCCCAGGAAACGCTCGGCGTACGGCCACCGTTCGCGCAGGGCGCCCACGGTCGCGCCGCGCAGCAGGTCGAGGTGCGTCATCGCGCCCCCTCCCCGCCGCTGAGCGGCGCGCCGCGCTGGCGCTCGGCGTCGACTTCGAGGTTCGCGCCGGCGGCGCCGAGGTCGATCTTGCGCACGTTGCCCAACTGGTACTGAGCGCCGATGCGCGTCTCGCCCAGGCAGTAGCTGCACAGCGCCGCTGGCATGCTGAAGCGCAGGCGGCGGCCTTCGACCGTGTCGACCTCCGCGCCCTCGCGCCACAGCGAGGCGAACTCGAAGCTGCCCTGGCCGGTGACGCCGTTGACGTGCAGGATGCGGGCCTTGGGGTTGACGCGCCGCACGCGGGCGGCGAAGACCTCGCGCTCGGCCTGGCTGACCACGTCGCCCTTGGTGATCACCACGATGTCGGCCGACTTGAGCATCGGGCCGATCTTCTGCGGCGTGTCGATGCCCGAGAGGTTGTCGATGACGCAGACCGCCAGCACGTCGCGGATGTAGGGCGAGCAGCGGTTGCACAGGCCGGCGCTCTCGCTCACCAGCACGTCCAACCCCTCGCCGCGGCCCCACTGCACGCACTCCTCGACGTTGCTGACGAAGTAGTGGTCGGGGCAGAGCGCGCCGGACAGCCCCTTGCGCACCGGCAGGCCGTGGCGGGCGTAGGTCTCGTCGTCCTGGGTGCTGAGGCAGTCGAACTTCACCACGCCCACGCGCAGTCCCGGCCCCTGCGGGCCGTCGCCCCGCACGTGGGCCACGGTCTTGAGGATCACCGCCGTCTTGCCCGACGACGGCGGCCCGCTGACGGTCACGAACCTCATCCCTCGCCCCCCGTCGCGTCGCGGAACACGCCGGCCAGCCGCGGGATCAGCTCGCCGAGGTCGTGCTCGCGGATGGTGTCCCAGCCCAGCCACTGCCACGTGGCGCCGGCCGGCAGCTCGTTGGTCACCTCGGGCAGCAGCGACGGGAACAGCCCGCGGTGGCTGAGGATCTCGCCGGTCGCCCGCGAGAAGAAGAAGTCGGCCAGCTCCTGCGCCGCCGGCGGCGCGTCGCGGCGCTCCAGCAGGAAGATCGGGCTGATGACCGCGCCGTCCTCGGGCCACACCACCTCGACGCCGGGGTTCAGGCGGGCCATGCGCGAGAAGAAGTAGGGGATGACCGACACCAGGGGCGCCTCGCCGCGGCCCGCCTTGAAGCGGCCGGCGGCCTGGCTGGGGTGCTGCGAGCGCAGCAGGCTGCGCGCCAGGGCGCGCACGCCCTCGTCGCCGTGCCGTTTCCACGTCGTCAAGAGGATGCCGTTGAAGAGGTCGAAGTCCCCCACCGGCAGCGCCACGCGCCGCTCCAGGCGCGGCGACAGCACGTCGGCCCAGGTGCGGGGGATCTCCTCCCCCTCGGCCAGCTGCGCCTTGTCGACCAGGAACACCGCCGCCACCACGGCGATCATCGCGTAGTGGCCGTCGGGGTCCTTCAGGTCCAGGCCGGCGAAGTCGGCGTTGACCCCGCGCGGCGAGCGGTCGACGAAGACGCCGCGGTCCTTGAAACGGGCCAGGTTGCGGCGGTCGAAGAAGGCCTCGAAGCCGGCCGAGACGAAGACGTGCGGCAGGTCGGCCTCGTCGTGCAGTGCGGCCATCTCTTTCTGGACGGCATCCATGCCGATGCTCGCGGCGGCCAGGCGGTGCCCGACGGTGACGCCGTGCTTGCGCTCGACCTCCAGGCGGGCGGCGTCGAAGGCCTCCAGCAGCGGCAGGCGCACCGGGCAGGGCACCAGGCCCGCCACGCGGATGTCGCCCGACGAGGGGAAGACGCGCCCGTCGTCGGCCGTCTGCAGGGTCAGATCGGCGCTGCGCTGCGAGGACGCGACCGCGCCGCCGAGGGTGGCCAGGAGCGCGTCGAGGTCCTTGCCGCGCATCTGGGCGGCCTGCGACAGGGTCACCATCTTGCCGTGGGAGGCGCGGCGGGCGGGGTCGGCGACGTGGCTGAAGCCCTGGTCCACCAGGACGGGGATGGTCTCGGGGTAGCGCTCGGTGACTTCGAACAGGGTCATTTCCGGGCTGATCTTGGCGGGAGTCACGGTTGCCTCCTGGTTGGGCCTATTCAATACCTGTTGGTATAGAATATCGCCCAGCCGGGGCCCGTCCGCAAGAACATTCCCACCGGCGCTGCACTGGAGATCCGCCCTGACCGCGGGGCCCCCGCTGCACGCGTGTTGCCCGGAAAGCACAGCATCGACTATAATTGGCGATCCTGAGGTGGCGACAGGCCTCCCCCACGCCGATGACGAAAGGTCGACCTCGATGGCGAATCCAGCAGCCAAGCGGGCCCTGATCACGGGAATCACCGGTCAGGACGGCTCCTACCTGGCGGAACTGCTCCTGGACAAGGGGTACGAGGTCCACGGGATCGTGCGGCGCACGAGCTCTGAGAACACCGAGCGCATCGACCACGTCAGGGACCGGATCTCCCTGGTGCAGGCCGACCTGATGGACCAGTCGTCGGTGATCGACGCCGTCGCCGACATCCGCCCGCACGAGGTCTACAACCTGGCGGCCCAGTCCTTCGTGCCCACGTCGTGGAAGCAGCCGATCCTCACCGGGGAGGTCACCGCGCTGGGCGTCACCCGCGTGCTCGAGGCGATCCGCATCGTCGACAGGTCCATCCGGATGTACCAGGCTTCGTCCAGCGAGATGTTCGGCAAGGTCGTCACGACGCCGCAGGACGAGCAGACGCCGCACTACCCGCGCAGCCCCTACGGCGTGGCCAAGTGCTACGGCCACCACATCACCGTGAACTACCGCGAGAGCTACGGGATCCCCGCCGTGTCCGGCATCCTGTTCAACCACGAATCGCCGCGCCGGGGCCTGGAGTTCGTGACGCGCAAGATCTCCGACGGCGTGGCGCGCATCAAGCTGGGCCTGCAGCAGGAGCTGCGCCTGGGCAACCTAGACGCCAAGCGAGACTGGGGCTACGCCCCGGACTACGTGCACGCCATGTGGCTGATGCTCCAGCGGGACGAGCCCTGCGACTACGTCATCTCCAGCGGCCGGGCTCACACGGTGCGGGAGTTCTGCGAGATCGCCTTCGACCGCGCCGGGCTCGACTGGCAGCGGCACGTCGTGGTCGACCCGCTGTACTTGAGGCACGCCGACGTGAACCAGCTGCTCGGCGACCCCGCCAAGGCGATGCGGGAGCTGGGCTGGGAACCCCGGGTCACGTTCGAGGAGCTCGTGCGCCTGATGGTCGACGCCGACCTGGCCCGCCTGCGGCGGCTCGCAGGCGCCTGAGCGCGCCGCGGCCCGTTCAGGCGAGCGTGTCGCGCCAGTACGCCAGCGTGTCGGCCAGCGTCTGCCGCCACGGGATCCGCGGCTCCCACGACAGCGCCGCGCGGGCGGCGCCCGCATCCCCCTCCATGACCGGGATCTCCACCGGACGCAGCCGCGCGGCATCCACCCGGACGTCGATCGCGACGCGGCTGAGTGCCAGGAGGTCCGCAAGCACGTCGCGGATCGCCACCGTCCGGCCGGAGCAGAGGTTGTACGCCGACCCGGGCCGCAGATCGCCGCCCCGCTCGACGACGGCGACGTAGGCGTCCAGGACGTCGCGGACATCCAGGAAATCCCGGCGGGCGTCGAGGTTGCCGACCATGATGACGGGTTCCTGCAGGCCGCGCTCGATGCTGGCGATCTGCGAGCAGAAGGCCGACACTACGAAGTCCCGGCGCTGGCCGGGCCCGACGTGGTTGAAGGGCCGCAGCACCACGGCCCGCAGCCCGGCGGCCGCCTGTTGGCGGACCAGCAGGTCCGCCGCCGCCTTGCTGGCGGCGTAGGGATTCAGGGGCGCGAAGGCGGCGTCCTCCGCGAGCGGGACGCCGCGCAGGAATTCGCTGCCGTAGGCCTCGGCGGAGCCGACGTGAACGAACCGCGCCTTCGGGACCGCGTCGCGGACCGCTTCCACGAGGTGGAGCGTCCCCATCAGGTTGACGTTCCAGGTGGGCACCGGCTCCGCGAACGACGTGGGCACGTGCGCCTGCGCCGCGAGATGGAACACCAGCGCGGGCTTGTGTTCGGCGACCAGCCCCGCCACGGCCCGCCGATCGGTGATGTCCAGCTCGGCGTGCGCGCATCCCCCGCCACCATGGCCGACGCCATCGCCTTGGCCGTCACCATCGTCGGGCGGCCGGCGGTCGGCGCCGAGGATGGTCGCGTCCGGAAAGGCATCGGCGAGCCGGCGTACGAGGCGCCGGCCGACGAAACCGGAAGCGCCCGTCACCAGGATGTCCGTGGACCGGGCTGTCACATCGCGCTCCTCGTCGCCGTTCAGGTGTCGGTGCGGTCGCGTTCCGCCAGCGGACGCGGGTCCGCCGCGATCTCGCCGGCCAGCCGCTCGCGGTTGCGGCGCAACGCGGCCGCGACCCCGGCCAGCGGCAGCGTCGCGTTCAGGTCGCAGAGGCCGGCGTGGCTCAGCTCGTTGCCGGGCAGGACCGCCTCCCAGTCCTGCTTGCCGTCGCGATCCACGCGAGACCAGAGGCTGAGGCGACGGTCGTCGGGCAGGAACAGGTCCGCCCTGACGGCGCCGGCCGGCGGCGCGAGCCGACCCGGTTCCACCACGTTGTACAGCAGCAGGTCCCGGCCCGACACCTCCGGCGCCGTCACGTTGACCAGCACCGAATCGACGACGTCGACCCGCCGCGCCGTCACCCCGACCAGCACGGAGCCCGCGGCCGTCCCTTCCCCGATCGAGCAGTCCAGCAGCAGGCTGCCGTCCCTGAACACGGCGCCGGGGTCGGCATCCACGCCGAGGAACGAGCGCATGGACCGCGCCTCGTCGTCGTCGCCCAGCAGGCGGCGGACGTTCGCCAGGTAGCCCGGGATCGTGCCGTAATCCCACCAGTAGCAGCCGGCGCCGATGCCCAGGCAACCGAAGACCGGCTCGCCAGGATGCCCGTCGCGGAACCGCGCCAGGAACGCCGCCAGCCGGCGGTGGTGGAGGTCGGCGAGGTCCGCGGCGACGCCCTTGGCGGCCATCATCCGCCGGTAGGTCGCCGCGGGCAGGGTCAACGGCATCCAGAAATGGGGGTCGGTGTCGAGCTTGGCGGTCCGCGCGCGCAGCTCGACGTCGAACTCCGCGTCCAGCGCCGCCGTCATGGCGGCCGACAGGCTGAACGAGCCCAGGCTCACGCCGATGCCGCCGTCGACGCGCATGACGCCGTCCGCCACGAGCTGCTCGGCCGCCGCGTGCGAGACCTTTTCGACCTGGACGGCGTCGCCGTCGCGCCCGACGGCGACCAGACCGTAGCGGTCCAGGCCGTCCCGCAGCCAGGCGTCGGCCGTGGGCATCGCGCCCAGCCTGGCCAGGATCTCGACGTGGTGGCGAGGTTTCGCGGGCAGCGGCGCCGAGGGGACGAAGACTTGGTCGCCCCAGAAGACGCCGAGACGGCCGCGGTGCGACCGCGCGTAGACGGAGGTCTGGCGGATGACGGCCTCGAGGATGGTCAGCAGCTCGACACGACCTTCGAGCCGCACCAGCCCCGGCAGCTTCACCGCGGACTTGTTCCCGCCCTCGCTGCCCGGCAGGGGGGCGAGCCGGGTTCCCTGACCGGCGGTGTGGTAGAGTCCGATCGCCGCACCCTCATCCAGACGGGTGCTCAGGTCCACGCCGTGCCGTTCGCGCGCCAGCCGCGAAGCCTCGCGCCAGGCATGGAGGGTGCCCAGACCGTTGCCGGCGCCGCCCGGCCAGTCCTCGTGGATCGCCAGGACCAGGGCGTCCGGCCGGCAGACGGCCCCGCGCCCCAGATCCAGCCGCTGCTGCCAGAAGGCGGCCAAGTCCGGCGACGTCGTCGAGACGATGACGACGTCCATCCCGGCCCCGTCACGCGCGGTCCCGAGGATGGCCTGCAGGTGATCGCTGATGCTCATGTCGACCTTTCGCCCCCGCGAGCCGTCGGTCCGGCGCCCGGCCGTCCGCCGTCGCGTGCATCAGGTATACCCGAGAGCCGCCGCTTCGGCCAGCAATCGGATCGCCCGGCAGGGCGGATTCTGCCGCGGCCTGCGGCGGGGCCCGCCGCGCGGACCTTTCACATCCACCCTCCCATCGTTTATATTGGACCGCCGACGCCACCCAGCCACGAACGGAAGGAATCCGAAGTGCGTCACCTCGTGCTGCTGCCCCTGCTGCTGTCCGCCCTCACAAGCCCGGCCCACGCCGCCGACCCCCACCCCTTCACCGTCCACGACATGCTGGCGATGCAGCGCCTTTCCGACCCGCGGGTCTCCCCCGACGGGACGCAGGTGCTCACCACGCTGCGCACGACCGACCTCGAAGCGAACCGCGGCCGCACCGACCTGTGGCTCGTCGCCCTGGACGGCAAGTCGGAGCCGCGCCGCCTGACCGCCGACCCCGCCGCCGACTTCAACGGCCGCTGGCTGCCAGACGGCCGCATCGCCTTTTTAAGCACGCGCTCGGCGTCCTCGCAGATCTGGACGATCGACCCGCGCGGCGGCGAGGCCGTCCAGGTCACCCGCCTGCCCCTGGATGTCGAGAACTTCGAGGTCGTGCCGCAGCTCGAGGCCTACGCCTTCTCGCTGGCCGTCTACCCCGACGCCACGATCGCCGAGACGGTCGCGCGCGACGCCGACAAGGCGGCGACCGTCGCCACCGGCCGGACCTACGACGAGCTGTTCTTCCGGCGCTGGGACACCTGGGAGGACGGCAAGCGCAACCACATCTTCCTGCGCCCCTGGGCCGGGGCCGACGCGCAGGCGCGCGACCTCACCCCCGGCCTGGACGCCGACGCGCCCACGCTGCCCTTCGGCGGCAGCGAGGAGTTCGCCTTCAGCCGCGACGGCCGCACGCTGGTCTTCACCGCGAAGCTCGAGGACGGCAGCGAGGCCGCCTGGAGCACCGACGACGACCTCTACGCCGTGAGCACCGACAGCCCGAGCCGCCGCCTCTGCCTGACCGAGGCGAACGAGGCGCAGGACACCCAGCCCGTCTTCTCGCCCGACGGCGGGACCTTGGCCTGGCTGGCCATGGACCGCCCTGGCTTCGAGGCCGACCGCTACCACGTCGTCTTGCGCGGCTGGCCGGACGGGACCGAGCGGCGCCTGGACCTGGACTACGACAACCTGACGCTCAGCCCCGGCTCGCTGCTGTGGTCGGCCGACGGCAAGTCGATCTACGTCACGGCCCCCTACCTGGGCCAGCACGCGGTCTTCGTGCTGGACGTCGCGTCGGGCAAGGCGCGCCTGGTCGTGCGCGACGGCAACAACGGTTCGCCGCGACTGGCCGGCAAGCGCCTGCTCTACGCGAAGAACCACCTGCGCTCGCCTGACGAGCTGCACACCTGCGCCCCCGTCGGCGGCGACGAGCGCCGCCTGACGCACATCAACGACGCCACGCTGGCCGCCTGCCGGATGGGCGAGCCTGAGCAGTTCACCTTCAAAGGCTGGAACGATGAGATCGTGCACGCCTACCTGGTGAAGCCCTTCGACTGGACGGCCGAGGCCGCGGCTGCGGGCCGCACCTGGCCCATCGCCTTCCTGGTGCACGGCGGCCCGCAGGGCAGCTTCGGCAACGACTTCCACTACCGCTGGAACCCGCAGGCCTACGTGGGCGCCGGCTTCGCCACCGTTGCCGTCGACTTCCACGGCTCCACCGGCTACGGGCAGCCCTTCTGCGACGCCATCCGGCACCACTGGGGCGACCGGCCGCTGGAGGACCTGGAGAAGGGCCTGGCCGCGGCCCTCGCGGACTACCCCTGGCTGGACGGCAGCCGCGTCGTGGCCGCGGGCGCCAGCTACGGCGGCTACATGATCAACTGGATGCACGGCCAGCCGTTCGGCAAGAAGTTCCGGGCCTTCGTCTGCCACGACGGCAACCTGGACGAGCGCATGGCCTACTATGACACCGAGGAGCTGTGGTTCCCCGAGTGGGAGCACGGCGGCACGCCGTGGGCGGAGGGCTCGGGCTTCGAGCTGCACAACCCGGCGGACTACGTCCAGAACTGGAGCGTGCCCACGCTGGTGGTGCACGGCGGGCTGGACTACCGCGTCGTCGACACCCAGGGATTGAGCACCTTCACCGCCCTGAAGCGGCTGGGCGTGCCGGCGCGGCTGCTCTACTTCCCGGACGAGAACCACTGGGTGCTGAAGCCGGCGAACTCGATCCAGTGGCACGACGAGGTGATGGGCTGGCTCACGCGCTGGATCGAGTAGGCGCTCCGCTCCCGCGCCTTCGTGAACGGACCCCGGGCCGCGTAGCCCGGGGTCTTCGGTTGGGGAGCGGCACTTGGCCCGGCCCGATCCTTGCGGGGATCCCCGTCGACCGGTCCCGCGCGCGGGGCGCCGGCTTCCGGGGGCGACCCGGAAAGAACCGACGGTTCCCGGCCGCGGCGCAGATGACCGGATCCTTCCCCGAGCGGGAGGTGCCGACATGCAAGCACGGATGATGCGAGCATTGCTGATCGCCCTGCTGGCGACCACGGCCGGGACCGCCTTCGGCTGTCCCTCGTCCCTCGGCGTGACGCCCAACGGCGGCAAGGCCTGGCTCGGCATGAGCGCCGGCGGCTTCATCGCCGGCGAGGGGCAGAGCTTCCACAACGACTGCGACGGCGCCCTCTTCACCGTGGCCTTCCAGGTGGTGTTGGACGGCCTGGCCGCCGGCGGCGTGCCGCCGCTTGGCGCCGGCGACACCGTCTACGCCCAGGTGCGCACCCTGGGCGGTGTCGTGCTGGCGACCCGATCGCGGGTGTTGGACTTCTCGACGGGCGCGCAGTGGGTCGTCTTCGACTTCACGACGCCGACGCTGAACCTGCCGGCGGGCGACTTCCTGGTGGTCTGCTTCACGGCCTCCGCCAAGCAGGGCCGGGTGGCCTACTTCCAGAACGGGGACGCGTACGGCCCGGGCGTGCGCTACATCTCCGAGACGGGGGAATTCGGCCCCTGGACCGCGTTGACGTCCGAATACGGCGACCTCGCGATCATGCTGACGCTGGAGGGCGACGTGGTGGCCGCGGAGCGCGCGACGTGGGGCGCCGTGAAGGCCGCCTACCGGTAGCGCCCGTCAGACCCCGGGCGTCGGCGGGACGCGGTCCGCCGCGAAGACGCGCAGGCGTCGCGGCGTGACGTGGACTTCGGATCCGACCGCCAACCCGAGCCGCTCCAGGGTCTCCTGGGGCAGCTCCGCGTTCAGCAGCGCACCTTCGGCCGTCCGCAGCTCCAGCCGCGCGACCGGGCCCGCGCTCTGCACCCGCTTCACGACCGCCCGGATGGCCGCCTGCGATGGCGCCGCCAGGGACACCTCCCACTCGTGGGGCCGCACGAACACCCGCGCCGGGCCGGCCAGGCGACCGTGGTCGCCGGCGTCCAGCTCGACGTCCGCGAACGCGACGCGGCCCGCGTCGACGCGGCCGTGGAACTGGTTCACCTCGCCCAGGAACCGCATGACGAACTCCGTGGCGGGGCGGTGGAAGACCTCGTCGGGCGTCCCCTCCTGCTCGATGCGCCCCTCGTTCATCACCACGACCCGGTCGGCGACCTCGAGCGCCTCGTCCTGGTCGTGCGTGACGAAGACGCTGGTGACGTGCAGCTCGTCGTGGAGACGGCGCAGCCAGACGCGCAGCTCCTTGCGCACCTTGGCGTCCAGCGCGCCGAAGGGTTCGTCCAGCAGCAGGACCTGCGGTTCGACCGCCAGGGCGCGTGCCAGGGCCACGCGCTGGCGCTGGCCGCCGGAGAGCTGGCCCGGGTAACGGTCGGCCAGCGTGTCGAGTTGGACCATCCGCAGCAGGTCGCCGACCCGCTTGCGGATCTCATCCTTGTCCGGACGCTCCTTGCGCGGGCGGACCTGCAGGCCGAAGGCCACGTTGTCGAACACGGTCAGGTGACGGAACAGGGCGTAGTGCTGGAACACGAAACCCACGCCGCGACGACGCACCGGCCGCACCGTCACGTCGGCGTCGTCGAACAGGACCTGGCCGCTGCCGTAATCCGCCTGCTCCAGGCCGGCGATGATCCGCAGCAGCGTGGTCTTGCCGGAGCCCGAGGGGCCGAGCAGGGCCATCAGCCGGCCCGTGGGCACCGTCAGGCCGACGTCGTCGAGGGCGCGGAAGGCGCCGAAGGTCTTGGTGATGTGCCGGGCCTCGATGCTCATGGCGCCTCGCGTCGCTGGGGTTCCGTCTCGACTTCAGTCGTCGTGATCTGGGCCGCCGCGGCGCCCGCCCGCCGTTCCACCACGGCCTTCGCGACCAGGGTCACGAGCGCCAGCATCGCCAGCAGCGAGGCGACGGCAAACGCGGCGACGTGGTTGTACTCGTTGTAGAGGATCTCGACCTGCAGCGGCATCGTCGCGGTCTTGCCGCGGATGTGGCCGCTGACCACCGACACGGCGCCGAACTCGCCCATGGCGCGGGCGTTGCAGAGGATCACGCCGTACAGCAGCGCCCAGCGCACGTTCGGCAGGGTGACGCGACGGAAGGTCTGCCACCCGCTCGCGCCCAGGGTCATCGCCGCCTGTTCCTGCTCGGTACCCTGCTCCTCCATCAGCGGGATCAGCTCGCGGGCGACGAAGGGGAAGGTCACGAAGATCGTCGCCAGCACGATGCCGGGCACCGCGAAGATCACCTGCAGGTCGTGGGCCGCCAGCCAGGGGCCGAACACGCCGTTGGCGCCGTAGATCATGATGTAGACCAGGCCGCTGACGACCGGCGAGACGGCGTACGGCAGGTCGATCAGGGTGATGAGCAGCCGCTTGCCCGGGAACGAGAACTTCGCGATGGCCCAGGCGGCGGACAGGCCGAAGAGGACGTTCACCGGCACGGCGATCGCGGCGACCAGCAGGGTCAGCCGGATCGCCGCCAGCGCCTCGGGATCGCGGAAGCTGGCCAGGTAGGCGCCGAGGCCCCCGCGCAGCGCCTCGGCGAAGACCGACGCTAGGGGCAGCACCAGCACGCACCCCGCCACGACCAGCGTCGCGGCGATCAGCAGGCGGCGCACCGGCGCGGGCTCGCTCATGCCCGAGCGGGGCCGCGGCGCCGCGCGATGCCCGCCGCCGGCGCCGGCCATCTCAGTTCCCCTCCCGGTGGCGGCCCGTCCAGCCCTGCAGCAGGTTGACCGCCAGCAGGATCGCGAACGACAGCACCAGCATCACGGCCCCGATCGCGGTCGCGCCGGCGTAGTCGTACTGCTCGAGCTTCGCGACGATCAGCAGCGGCACGATCTCGGTCTTGTGGGGCATGTTGCCCGAGATGAACACGACCGACCCGTACTCCCCGACCGCGCGGGCGAAGGCCAGCGTGACGCCGGTCAGCAGGGCCGGCAAGACGGTCGGCAGGACGACCCGGCCCAGGATCTGCCAGCGGCCGGCGCCCAAAACCGCCGCGGCCTCCTCGACCTCGGCGTCGAGGTCCATCAGCGCCGGCTGCAGCGTGCGCACGACGAAGGGCAGGCCGATGAAGATCAGCGCGAGGGTCACGCCCAGCGGCGTGAAGGCGACCGGCAGCCCCAGCGGCGCGAGCAGACGCCCCACCCAGCCCTGGGGAGCGAACAGGGCCGTCAGGGCGATGCCCGAGACGGCCGTCGGCAGGGCGAAGGGCAGGTCGACCAGCGCGTCGACGATGCGCTTGCCTGGGAACTCGTAGCGCACCAGGGTCCAGGCGACGAGGAAACCGATGACCGCGTTGATCGCCGCGGCGATCAGGGACGCCCCGAAGCTGAGCCGGAACGCGGCCAGCACCCGGGGCGTCGTGACCGTCTCCCAGACCCCGCCGAAACCCAGCCCGGCCGAACGCACGAACAGCCCCATCAGCGGGATCACCACGACCGCGCTGACCATGAACACGGTGATCCCGAGGGTCGGGCCGAACCCGGGCAGCACGCCGACGTGGCGCCTGGTCACCGGCCGCCCGCCGTGATCCGGTCGAACACCCCGCCGTCGTCGAAGTGGACCCGCTGCGCCTGCTGCCAGCCGCCGAAGACGTCGTCGACGGTGATCAGGTCCAGGGCGGGGAAGCGGGCCAAGTCCGTCGCATCGGCGTGCTCGGGCGAGACGGGCCGGTAGTAGTGGCGGGCCGCCAGGCGCTGCCCCTGCGGCGAGTAGAGGAATTCCAGGTACGCCTGCGCGACCTCGAGCGTGCCGTGCTCCCGGGCCCAGTGGTCCACGACCGTCACCGGCGGTTCGGCCAGGATGCTGACCGAGGGCACGACGACCTCGAACTCGCCGGCGCCCAATTCGGCGGCCGCGAGGAAGGCCTCGTTCTCCCAGGCCAGCAGCACGTCGCCGATGCCGTTGCGGACGAAGGTGTTGGTCGAGCCGCGGGCGCCCGAATCGAACACCGGCACGCGCGCGTACAGGTCGGACACGAAGGTCAGCGCCGCGGCCTCGGCCGCCGCGACCTCGGCGGCGGCCGCCGGGTCGTGCAGCTCGGACAGGTCGCCGAGCTCGCGGCGCAGGACGTAGCCCCAGGCCGCCAGGTAGTTCCAGCGCGCGCCGCCGGAGGTCTTCGGGTTCGGGGTCACGATCGCGACGCCCGGCCGCAGCAGGTCGTCCCAGTCGCGGATGTGCTTGGGGTTGCCTTTGCGCACTAGGAAGACGATCGTCGAGGTGTAGGGCGAAGAGTTGTGCGGCAGGCGCTTCTGCCAGTCCGTCGGCAGGTTGCTCGTGTGCTTCGCGATGGCGTCGATGTCGTAGGCCAGGGCGAGGGTGACGACGTCGGCCTGCAGGCCGTCGATCACGGCGCGGGCCTGCTTGCCGGCGCCGCCGTGGGACTGGTGCACGGTCACGGCCTGCCCCGTCTTCGCCAGCCAGTGCGCGGCGAAGGCCTCGTTGACATCGCGGTAGAGCTCGCGCGTGGGGTCGTAGGACACGTTCAGCAGTTCGATCGGCTCACTCGCCGTGCGGGCCGCGCCCGACATCGCGATCGCGCCGACGATCAGGGCGAGGACGGCGGCCGGGACCAGGATGCGGATCTTCATGGCGTGCCCTCCGGGAAGGATCTAGGCGGAACATCCATCCAAGACCAGAGCACTTACAAGAACCGTGCACGCTTCGCCGCACTGAGCAACATCATGCAATCAAATAAGATGTGGGACATCCCTTCGGCCGATTGACGTTTTCCGTCAAATATCATGGAACTTATCCTTTATATATGACGGGCGGCCGACATATGATCTGGTTTCCAGGAGGTCCCCGATGCAAGACCAGAGGCTGGTGATGCTGGAGGTCTGGCGCGCCATTTGCCGCCACACGTCCCTCGATGAGGCCCTGTCCACGATCGGCCGCATCCTCGCCGATGAGCTGCCCGTCGACCGCCTGGCGATCGCCCTGCCCGACGAGGCGGCGGCGCAGCTGCTCACCATCACGACGGCTCTGGAAGACGGCGGCGATCGGGGCGAACCGCTGCGCACGACGTCCCCCCTGCCGCCGACCGTCGTGCGGCGACTGCGCATCTGGGCCCGTCGCACCGGCGCGCAGCACCTGCGGGACGGGGCCGCTCCCGACGGCGAGCCCTG
>DYDD01000307.1 GCA_020718045.1 Fibrobacter sp.
GCCGCCGGCTGCGGCTGCCCGACGTGCTGCCGCCGCTGGACCTGCCGCTGCTGGTGGACCGCATCGGCGACGCCGGCCGCGGCCTGCCGCCGCGCGACGCCGACATGCTGCGCGACCTCGTGGACGCCGTGCGCGGCACGGGTCTGGAGACCGCGCACCCGGTCGATTTCGTCCTGCGCGACGAACGCGGGCTGTCGCTCGTCCTGGCGGGAGAGGGCGGCCGCCTGATCCTCGGCCGCGAGGGCTTCGCCGCGCGCCTGACGCGGTATCTCGGCGTCCGGGACAGCATCCCGGACAGCTGCATCGTCGACCTGCGCTTCCAGGGCCAGGTCTCGGTCGAAAAACCGGCTCCGCCCGACACCACGGAGCCGTCGCGAGAGAAGGACGACCATGGAACATGATCAGCTGATCGTCGCCTGCGACCTCGGCAGCACGGAATTCCGCGTCCTGGTGGCCGCGCCGTCGCCGGAGGGGGGGCTGACGGTGCTCGGCGCGGGCAGCGCCGAGGCGGCGGGCTTCCGCGACGGCGACTTCGTGGACGTCGGTTCCGGCAGCCGGGCGATCGCCAAGGCGGTGCGCGGCGCCGAGGCGGCGGCGAACGTGGACATCGCGGGTTTCTGCTACGGCATCTCCGGCTCGCACCTGCGCTCGCTGTGGGCGCGCGGCCAGCACAAGATCGGGCCGAACCGCCGCGCCGTGGACGCGCGCGACATCGACGCGGTCCTGGAGAAGGCCACCAGCATCGCCATCCCGTTCGACCACGCCATCCTCGCCTCGAACCCCGTGTCGTACACCGTGGACGGGATCCCGGGCGTGGTCGACCCGCTCGATCGGCCGGGTTCGCTGCTCGAGGTGGACGCCTACCTCGTCACGGGTTCCAGCAGCGTCCAGCACAACCTCGAGCACACGATCGAGAAGTCGGGCTACCACGCCGCGAGCTGGCACATCGATGCGCTGGCGACGGCCGCGGCGTTGCTGACGCCGCAGGAGCGGCAGGAGGGCGTGCTGTTGCTGGACATCGGCGGGCTGCACACGCAGTGGGTGATCCACCGCTCCGGCCGCATCGCCGGCAGCGGCGCCGTCCCCTGGGGCGGCGTGCACATGACCAACGACCTGGCCCACGGCCTGCGCGTCAGCGCCGCCGAAGCCGAGACCATCAAGCGGCAGCGCGGGCTGGCGCTGCGCAGCCTGGCCGAGGACGTCGACCCCGAGGTGCTCTTCGAGGAGGGCGAGCCCGACGAATCGCCGGGGCTGGTCGCCGCGATCCTGGAGCCCCGCCTCGAGGAGATCGTCTCGCTCGTGAAGCGCGACATGGGGCAGGACTTCCAGCAGTCCCTGCTGCATCGCGGCGTCGTGGTGACCGGCGGCGGTTCGCGCTGCGCGGGCACCGAGCAGCTGATCGAGGAAGTGCTGTCGCTGCCGGCGCAGCGCCGCCTGGCCCCCCAGGGACTGTCCGGGGGCAAGCCCCTGCCCGAGGGCCAGTGGGCCACCGCGGTCGGCCTGGCCTTCTGGGCGCTGGGCGGCGGCCGGGACGCCGGCGCGGAGGGTGGGCCCGGAGAGCCGCCCCGCGAACCCAAGGGCTGGCTCGGAGGGCTCTTCCGCCGCCGTTGAGTGCGGGAAAAAACCACGACCCCTGGGGAAAAACCTGTTGGACACCCCCAGCATGATGTGTTAAGAAATAGGCCAGCATTCCGTTGAGATCCACCGACGGCACACCCGATCACGGAGGAGAGGGGCTGTCATGTTCGAACTCGTCGAACCCACCGAGAGACTCGCCAGGATCCGCGTCGCCGGCGTCGGCGGCGCCGGCGGCAACGCCATCAACCGCATGATCGATTCCGGCCTGGACGGGGTCGACTTCATCGCGGTGAACACCGACCTGCAGGCCCTGCACTCCTCGCGCGCCGACGCCGTGCTGCAGATCGGCTGCGTGACCACGCGCGGCCTGGGCTCCGGCGGCGATCCCGACATCGGCCGCCACGCCGTCGTCGAGGACGAGGCCCTGGTCCGCGACGCGCTCGAGGGCAGCGACATGGTCTTCGTCACCGCCGGCATGGGCGGCGGCACCGGCACCGGCGCCGCGCCGGTCGTGGCCCGCATCGCGCGCGAGCTCGGCGCATTGACCGTCGGCGTCGTCACCAAGCCGTTCCGCTTCGAGGGCCGCGTCCGTCTGCGCCAGGCGGAAGCCGGCCTCGCCGAGCTGCGCGAGTCGGTGGACACCCTCATCGTGATCCCCAACGAGCGGCTGCTCGAGGTCGTGCCGCCGGACACGTCGATGACCGAAGCCTTCCGCTTCGCCGACACCGTGCTCTACGAGGCGACGCGCGGGATCCACGACATCATCATGAAGCCCCACATGGTCAACCTCGACTTCGCCGACGTGCGCTCGGTGATGCAGGGCATGGGCGTCGCGCTGATGGGCACCGGCAAGGCCGCTGGCGAGAACCGCGCCGAACTCGCGGCGCGCGCGGCCATCAGCTCCCCGCTGCTCGAGGACGTCGACATCCGCGGCGCGAAGGGCGTGCTGGTGAACCTCACCAGCGCCGAGGTCAGCCTGAAGGAGACCAACGCCGTGATGAGCCTCGTCCAGGAGGCCGCCGGCGACCAGGCCCACATCATCTTCGGCTACGGCATCGAACCGGATCTCGGCGATCTGCTGAAGGTCACGGTGATCGCCACCGGCTTCGACCGCGGCGGCGTCTACGAGCCCGTGGCCAAGCCCGTCGCCGTCGCGGAGACGCCCGTCGCGGAAGAGCCCGCGGCGGAAGAACCCGCGCCGCCCGCCTGGGACGCGCCCGCCGACGAGGTCTTCGGCGCGGAGGTGCTCGCCGCATCGCCGTTCGCCGCCGTGCATGTCGAGGAGACGCCCGTCCTGTCGTTCGTCGACTTCGAACCCGACTTCGCCGA
>DYDD01000043.1 GCA_020718045.1 Fibrobacter sp.
CTGCAGACGCTGCGCGCGGTGCCCGCCGGGCCGTCGCCCCGCCTCGTGATCCTCCAGCCGGCGGCGCTGCGGGCGGCTGCGGGCGAAGACCCGGCAGAGGCCGGGTTCCGGCCGACGCTCGTGCGCGAAGCCCTGGCCGGGGATCTGGGGCCCGCGCTGCTGGGCCCCCGCGGCGCGACGATCCGCTGGGCCGCCGACCTGGACCGCGTCCACCTGGAAGCGACCGTGCTGCTGGATGATGGAGCACGTCTGCTCTACTGGGGACCGGCGCCCCAAGCCTTCCTCTACCTCACCCTGACCGAAATCGGCCTGGGCCGTGCGGCCGAGGCGGCGGAGGTCTTCGAGCGCGGCCTGCGGCGCTCCCCGCCCACGCTGCCCTTCCAGTTCGACGCCGGCCAGCTGCCCGTGACCCTCGGCGCGGTGCGCACCGGCGCACCCGCGTTCCTGGCGGCCGTGGACGGCGCGGTCCTGCCGCCGACGGAACGCGCGGCCCTGGCGGGGGCTGCGCGCGACCTGCTGGCGCGCAGCGGCGCCGGCTCCTAGCTGCCTCCGGTTCAGCCGCGCGGCTTCGCCGGCACCCCGACGACGGTCGTGCCCGCGGCGACGGACCTAGTCACGCAGGCGCCCGCGCCGACGACGGCGCCGTCGCCGAGCGTCAGCGGCACGCCCTCGTGCCCGTTGATGACGACCGCGCCGGTCCCCACGTACACCCCGCGCCCGAAGTGGACCCAGCCGGAGATGTGCGCACCGGGCGCCAGCGTCGTGAAGTCGCCCATGACGACATCGTGCCCGATCGTGCAGTCCAGGTTGATCTGGACGTGGCGACCCAGCACGATGTTCGTGGTGAGCAGGTTGCCGGCACAGACGACGGTCCCCTCGCCGACTTCCACCCACTCCGACAACTCGACGCGGGGATGGACCAGCGTCGCGCACCCGAAGCCGGCCGCCGCGGCCCGGCCGATCAGCATCTCGCGCAGGGCGGGATCGCCCACCGCCGCCGTCAGCGCAGCCTGCGGGAAGGCGGCGCGGGCCGCGTCCAGCCCCATGACCGGAAACCCGTTGATCGTGCGGCCGTGCGCTGCCGGGTCGTCGTCGACCAGCGCCGCCACCCGCCAGCGCCCATCGATCGAGCGCGCCAGCCAGGCCACCTCCCGCGCGAAGCCCCCCGCCCCGTAGATCACCAGGTCCTGCATCGCCATGCGCGGCTCCTTCCTCCGTCTCGATGTCCGTCGCGATCCGACATGCCGTCTACCTCAGGAACAGCAGCGCCCCGCCGCCCACCGCGACCGCGACGCCCAGCAGCGCGGTCGGCGAGGGCCGGTCGCGGTGGATGAGCCAGGCGGGCAGCAGCACGGTGATCGGCACGGTGTTCAGCAGCGCCGAAGCCACGCCGGCCTCGGTGAGCTTGAGCGCGGCGATGGCGGCCCACATGCCCAGGAACGGCCCCAGCACCACGGCCACGCCCGCGGGCTTCAGCACCCGCGGGTCACGCAGGCGCGGCAGCTGCGCGACGATGTCGCGCCGCCCGAGCAGGAACAGGCCCATCGCCAGCGTCGCCCACCAGCCGCGCACCAGGGCCGCCGCCAGCGGCGGCGTCTCTCCCGGCATGCCCAGCTTCGCCAACACGTTGCCCAGGGCCGAGCAGACCGCGCAGACCAGAGCGGCCCCCAGCCCCCGGACCAACACCTCCCGCGGCACCCCGCGGTGATCGCCGGTGCCCGCATCGCGCCCCAGCACGGCCAGCAGGATCCCCCCGATGACCACGGAGATGCCCGCCAATGCCATCGTCCCCAGCCGCTCCCCCAGCACGGGCCACGCCGTCAGCGCCGCCACGACCGGCGTCGCCGCCAACATCAGCGAGGCCCTACGCGGCCCCGCCAGCATGATCCCCTTGTAATAGAACGAATCCCCGATCGCGAGCCCCAACGTCCCGCTCAACCCCAGCCACATGTGCTGCCGCCAGGAAATCCCCTCGGGCCACGCCGTCCCCGTCGTCACGACCCAGGCCAGCCAGAGCAGAGTCGCGCCCGCCGGCAACCTGAATGCGTTCACGAGAATGGCACTGCTGCGGCTGCTCGCCAGCCCGAACAACGTCGCCCCGAACCCCCACATGAGAGCCGTCGACAGCGCGAGCAGTTCACCGAGATGACTCAACACGACTCCCCACTGCAGCAGAGGCCGCAGGAGATATGGGGGGGCCGTCCCCGCAGGCGTGAATGCCTTTCGACAGCGGGGATGGCCCCCCCATATCTCCTGCGGCCGGCGCTCACAGCGGACGAGTCGCTTTCTTGAGCCATTCTCGGTGATCCCTGTCGAGCATTGGGGACAGTTCCTTCAGCACGCGCTGGTGGTAGGCATTCAGCCACGCGATCTCGTCGCGAGTCATCAGCGACTTGTCGATCATCCGGCGATCGATCGGGCAGAGCGTGACCGGCCACCAGCGCAGCCATTCCTGGTCGGGGGTCGAGAGCTTCTCGTCGCGCACCACGAAGCAGAGGTTCTCGATGCGGATGCCGAAGCGGCCCGCCTCGTAGTGGCCGGGCTCGACCGACAGCAGCTGGCCGGGCAGCAGGGGCACGTTCTTCACGTCGCGGGGCGTGAGGCCCATCGGGCCTTCGTGGACGCCGAGGTAGTGGCCCACGCCGTGGCCGGTGCCGTGGCCATAGTTGGCGCCGTCGAGCATCAGCGGCTGGCGGGCGAGCACCTCGAGGCGCTGGCCGGACATGCCGCGCGGGAAGGGCGTGCGCGTCAGGTTGATGTTGCCCTGCAGCACGCGCGTGAACATGCGCTTCGCGCGCGGGGTCGGCGGGCCCAGGGCGACGGTGCGGGTGATGTCGGTGGTGCCGTCGAGGTACTGGGCGCCCGAGTCGATCAGGTAGACGCCCTTCGGCTTCAGCGGCACGTCGGTCTGCGGCGTGGCGCTGTAGTGGACGATGGCGCCGTGGGCCGCGTAGCCGCTGATGGTGCTGAAGCTCAGGTCCTGGAACAGGGGCTGCTCCTCGCGGAAGGCGCGCAGCCGGTCCGAGGCGCTGATCTCGGTCTGGCCGCCGCGGGGCACGGCCTTCTCGAGCCAGCGCAGGAACTTCACCATCGCCGCGCCGTCGCGGACGTGGGCGGCGGCGATGCCGCGGATCTGCACCGGGTTCTTGATCGAGCGCAGGTCGGTGACCGGCGTCGCGCCGCGGATCAGCAGGGCTCCGCCGAGCAGGTCGGCGACCCAGCGGCTGGTGGTCGCGGGGTCGACGAGCACGCGCAGCCGGCGCTTGCCGGCGGTGCGCCGGCGTCCGAGCGCGCGCAGGTCCGCCGCCGCGGCCGCGTACGGACGGATCTTGACGATCCCCTTCAGGCCCCGGCGCACGGCGTCGGTGAGCTTGCCCTCGTCGAGGTAGAGCACGGCCTCGCGCCCCGTGACCACCAGGTAGCTGATGACCACCGGCGTGGACTCGATGTCGCGGCTGCGGATGTTGCACAGCCAGGCGATGGCGTCCAGGGCGCCCAGGACGTGGGCGTCGACGTCCTGGTCCTTCATCGCCGCGCGCACGCGCGCGAGCTTCGAGGCTGCCTTCTCGCCCGCGTACTGCGGCCCGTGCAGGCGCACCGGGGCGGCCGACGGCGCGGGCCGGTCGGCCCACAGCCGATCGACCAGGTTGCGCGGCACGTAGCGCACCTCGATGCCCTTCTCGCCCAGGGCCCGCTCGAAGTCGTCGGCCGCGGACATGGACATGACCTGCGGGTCGACGCCCAGGACCTGGCCCTTCTTCAGGGTCCTGCTGGCCCACGCCACGAGCGTGGGCACGCCGGGCGCGCCGAGCTTCAACAGCGTGACGCCGCTGCCCTGCAGCTGCATCTCCGCCTGCAGCCAGTAGCGCGAGTCGGTCCAGAGGCCGGCGGCGCGGGCGGTGACCAGGACATCGGCGACCGAGCCGGTGAAGCCGCTGAGCCACGCGCGCCGCTGCCAGCAGGCCGGCACGTACTCGCTCTGGTGGGGGTCGACGCTGGGCACGTAGTAGGCGTCGATCTTCTCCTGGCGCATCAGGACGCGCAGCGCGGCGATCTTTTCGCGGGTGGTCATCGGACGTCGCCTCCGGTTGGGGATCGTTGCGGGGTCGTCAGTGCCAGGCCGGGGTCGCGCGGACCCCGAGGATCGCGGCCAGGTCGGCCTCGAGCGAGACCGCGGGCGTCTCGACGATGCGGCCCAGTTCCAGGCCGTCTTCGTAGACGATGAAGGTCGGGACGAGTTCCACGCCGTAGCGGGTCCGGTAGCCGGACGCGACGCCGCGGCTCTCTTCCCAGGCCTGCGCGGCGGGATCGCCGGCGCGCCCGACCGCGAGCATCTCCAGGGACTCCGCTTCCAGGTCGCAGGTTTCCATGACCTTCCAGAAGCGGGGCACCTCGCGGCGCGAGTCGGAGCACCAGGTGCCCAGCACGCAGACGACCCGCAGGTCGCGGTCCTGGGCCGCGAGCGCCTCGACGACGTCGGGCGAGGGCTGGTAGGATGCGGCCTCCGGCGCCAGTTCCGGCGCGAACGTGCTCCAGGCTTCGCGCGTGAGCGGGCCGATCAGGTAGGGGCCCTTCTCGTGCTCGATCCGGGCGGAGTCCGCGACCGCCGGCGCCGGGGCCTCGGCGGCGGGGGCGGCGATGGACGCGCCGACCGCCGCCATCAGCAACAACGGCACCGCCAACGCGTATCGGGACATGTCGCGACCTCCCTGGAGGATCCGGCCGGGGTCTGTTGCGCGGGCCCGCGCCGCATCTGTATAGTGATAGCACCTTCCGGGAGGATCCCACAAGCCCGGAGGACTCCGCCCGGCCTCCGTGCCCGCAACCACCGGAGACGTCTGTGAGCCGCCGCTGTCTCCTGCTCGTCCTGGCGCTCGTCGCTCCGGCCCTCGCGGCCCGGGCTGGGCCCGGCATCGGGGACGACGGCCAGACGGCGCTGACCACCGGCCGCATCATCGTCAAGCTGCACGAGACGGCGGGCGTGGTCTTCGCCGACGAGGGGCTGAAGTCCGCGACGCCCGCCGCCGCCGCCCGCGTCGCGGACCTGCTCGCGGGCGCCACCCCCGGCTTCGCCGTGAAACGCCTGTTCCCCCGCGACGCGGCGGAACTCGCCGCCGAGCGGGCCGCGGCCCGCGCCCGCGGCGGCCGCGACCTCCCCGACCTGAACACCTACGCCGTGCTGGAGCCCGCGCACCCGACGGACCGCGACGAGCTGCTGCGGGCCGTCGCCGCCCTACGCTCCAAACCGGACGTCGCGCATGCCTACCTCGAGCCGGCGGTGCGGCCGGCGGGCAGCTTCGCCGCCTTCGCGACGCCATCCGCCCCAGACCTGCTGACGACCGCGGATTTCTCCACCCTGCAGGGCTACCTCGGCGCGCCGCCCGTCGGCATCAACGCGCTGGCCGTGGCCTCGCTGCCCGGCGGCCGCGGCGCGGGCGTGCGCGTGCTGGACATCGAAGGCGCCTGGCTGTGGACCCACGAGGACCTGACGGCCCCGGTCCACACCGCCGGCGGGGTCATCGCCGACCTGGAGTGGCGCAACCACGGCACCGCCGTGATGGGCGTGATCCGCGGCGCCGACAACGGCCAGGGCATCCGCGGCGTGGCCCCCTCCTGCCTGGTCGGCGGCGTCTCGATCCACAGCCTGAGCGCCTCCGCCGCGGTGAGCAACGCCACCGGCGCGACCACCTACGGGGACATCATCCTGATCGAGCTGCAGGGAGCGGGCCCCAACGCCAACGGGGCCGGCGACTACGGCTACATCCCCATGGAGTACTGGCAGGACACCTTCGACGCGATCAGCATCGCGACTGCCCTCGGCCGCACCGTCGTGGAGGTGGCCGGCAACGGGTTGCAGGACCTCGACGACCCCCTCTACGCCGGCCTGTTCGACCCGGCGGCCCGGCATTCCGGCGCCGTCATGGTGGGCGCCGGGGAGCCGGCCACCCTCGAGCCCGAATGGTTCACCAACCACGGCGCGCGGGTCGACGTCCAGGCCTGGGGCGAGCAGGTGGCGAGCTGCGGCTACGGCGACCTGCAGGGGACCGGCTTCGCGGAGAGCGCGTGGTACACGCAGGCCTTCAACGGGACCTCGAGCGCGGCGGCCGTGGTGGCGGGCGCCGCCGCGCTGCTGCAGGGGATGACCCGCGCCCAGTACGGCTACTCGCTCGACCCCCGCCACCTGCGGGACATCCTGGTGGCGACCGGCACGCCGCAGGCCGCCGACCCGGACCAGGTCGGGCCGCGCCCGGACCTCGTCGCCGCCTGGGAGCGCGTCTACACCAGCGTGGGCAACGTGAACGGGCGCGTCCTCGATTCCCAGACGATGCTGCCGATCGCCGGGGTCGCGATCGCCGTCCAGGGCGACGCGGCCGCCCTGATCTCCGATTCGCTGGGCCGCTACAGCTACACGTCTGAGCCGGGCCCGGCGACCTTCCTGTTCGACAGCTACTACCACGCGCCGGAGAGCTTCTCGGCGGTCGTGGCCCCGGGCGTGGCCCAGGTCCACGACGTGGTGCTGCAAAATCTGCCCCAGGTGACGGTGTCCGGTCGCGTCCACGGCGAGGGCGGCGCACCGCTCGGCGCGGTCCGCGTCGAGCTGCTCGACACGCCGCTCCCCCCGGTCGACACCTTCGCCGACGGCGTCTACAGCCTTCCCGGCGTGGCGACCGGACGCGCCGGCCACCTGCTGTTCCACCGCAAGCCGGGCCACGGGGCGCGCATGGTCGGCTTCCTGCCCGAGGTCATGCCCGGCAACATCATGCCGCAGTTCGCCGAGCTGCCGGCCGCCGACGAGTCGTTCGCCACGGCCGGCGGCTTCTCGCCGATGAGCAACGCCTGGACGTGGGGGGCCGCGCCTGCGGGCCCGGACTCGTGCTTCAGCATGCCCGGCTGCTGGGGGGTCGGCTACTACGGGGACTACCACGACAACCAGTACTCGACGCTGACCTCGCCCGCCTACGCGTTCCCCGGCGCGAGCGAGCTCCACTTGAGCTTCCACATCTGGTGCGACACCGAGCCCGGCTACGACGGCGTGCACCTGGAGCTCCTGCAGGGCGGGACGTGGCTCGTGATCGAGCCGGTCGGCGGCTACGATTACGCGAGCGTCGCCGCGCTGGGCGGGGGCCCCGGCTGGTCCGGCAGGCAGGGCGACTGGCGCGGCGTCGTGTTCGACCTGTCGGGCCGCGACCTGTCGTCGTTCAGCTTCCGGTTGCTGTTCCGGGCCGACGGCTCGCTCCACTACCAGGGCTTCTTCTTCGACGACGTGACCTTCGACACCGGCAACACCTTCGTGGCCGTCGACGGCGACGCACCTGCGGCGCCGCGCCTAGCGGCGCACCCCAACCCCTTCAACCCACGCACGACCGTCCGCTGGGAATCGGCGACGGCCGGCCTGCGCGCGCTCGAGGTGTTCGACGCCAGGGGACGGCGCGTCAGGACGCTGGCCGGCGGCGGCGCGGCGCGGGGCGAAGCGGTCTGGGACGGGAGGGACGACGCCGGCCGGCCCGGGGCCGCCGGCGTCTATTTGGTGAGGCTGCAGGACCTGGCGGGCGCGACCGCCACGGCGCGGGTCACCCTGGTCCGTTAGATCAGTCCGCTAGATCATCCTCACAAACCAGCTGCGCGACTTCCGTTTCACGCCCCCGAACCACCAGGCCAGCGGCAGCATGACCGCCAGCAGCCCCGCCAGCCCGACGAACGACTCCAGCACCGCGCCCTTGCGGTACAGGTCGGGCAGCAACCGTGTGAAGATCGCCAGCAGCGGGATGTGCACCGCGTAGAAGAACAGCGGCACCCGCCCGACGATGCCGAAGGGCCGCAGCACGCGCGTGCGCAGGCCGATCAGGCAGAACAGGCCCACCATGAAGATCACCGCGCCGGCGAACCACACCTGGTGGCTCAGGCTGGGCGGGTACTTCTGCTCCAGGAAGAACGACCAGTCGAAGAACTTCCCGGCCGGGAAGATGTTGGCGTAGGAGCCGCCCCACAGGCGCAGACCCCAGGCGACCGCGACCAGCGAGGCGCCGAGGGCCAGGCTGCGACGCGCCCGCTGCGCGCCGTCGCGCCAGGCCTCGAACCAGAAGTGGGCCATCACGCTGCCCAGCGTCGCCAGCGCGAACCAGGGCAGCACGGGGTACTTGTTGAAGTCCCCCGAGTCGATGAACAGCTGCATCGGGACGTGGGTCCAGGCTTCGGCGTCGTAGGGGATCCGCAACAGCAGCGGATGGACCAGGCTGACCACGACCGCGACCGCCAGCCGCCACTGCCAGCGCCAGCGGACCATGATCGCCAGCAGCAGCATCGAGGTGCCGATCGTCGCGATGATGCCGAAGTGCTCCAGGCGCAGGCGCTCGAAGCCGCTCCAGCTCGCGTTGACCCAGACCAGCTGCACCGCGATCAGGAACAGGCCGCGCTGGATGAAGTCCCAGCGCGCGCGCCCCGAAGACTCCCCGTCGGCGACGCGCCGCCAGTAGGAGTTGTACATCATGGCCCCGTTCATCATCAGGAAGCCGGGCGCGCAGAGGTAGCCCATGTAGCGCAGCGCGAACTGCCCGAAGTTGTCGAAGAACGGGTCCAGGGGATCCAGGCTCAGCCAGGCCGCGTTGAAGTAGTAGTTGCTGTGCCCGAGGGCCATCATCACGCCGATGAGCCCGCGGAACTGGTCGATGAACTCGAATCGCTGCTTGCCGGCCATGCTCGCTCCCGTCACTCGCCGTTGCGGACCACGCGGAACCCGAGGAAGTCGTCCGCCGAGGTCGGGTAGGTGGCGCCGCGCGCCGCGGACCGGCACTCGCGGGCGAAGTAGTGCCAGCTGCCGCCGCGCACCACGCGCCGGTCGCCCGCGTCCGGGCCCGCGGGATCGAAGACCGGGCCCGCCGGGTAGTGGCCGTACCGGTCCCAGCACCACTCGCGCACGTTGCCGTGGACGTCGAACAGGCCCAGGGCGTTGGCCGCCTTGAGGCCGACGGCCTGCGGGCCGGCGGCCGCGTTGTAGCAGTACCAGCCGGCCGCCTCGAGCAGGGCATCGGGGCCGCAGGCCGGCTCGACGAGCTCGCCGTTGAACAGCGACGTGGTCGTGCCGGCGCGGCAGAGGTACTCCCACTCGGACTCCGTCGGCAGGCGCCAGCCGTCGGCCTCGCGGTCCCACGTCACCAGCGGCCCGTCGATCGCGTAGGCCGGCGTGCGGCCCTCGGCCAGGGAGAGGCGGTTGCAGTAGTCGACGGCCTCGAACCAGGTCACGTTGTGGACGGGCAGGCCGTCGCCCAAGAACGTCGAGGGGTTCGCAGGCATGCGCAGGTTCCAGTCGGCCTGGGTCACCTCGCGCGCGCCGGCGACCGGCGCCGCCGACAGCAGCACGTCGTGCAGGGTCTCGTCCGCGAAGCGGCCGACCTCGGCGGCGGGGCTGCCCATCGCGAAGGCCGCGCTGCCCACGTAGGGTCCGTCGGTCGTCGCCAGGGTCGCGGGCAGGCCGAGCGCGTCGACGAAGGCGAAGGCGTGCGCGTGGGCGCCGGCGGGCAACGTCGTCTCGTAGACGTAGACCGCACCGGCGGCGGGGCTGCCCGACTCGAGGGTCATGGCGTGCGTCGCGCCGTCGATCGTCACGTCGTGGGCCTGGGGCGCGGCGTCGCCGTCGTCGACGAAGGTGACGCGGAAGGCGAAGACCGTCGCCAGGTTGCCCAGGGCGGGCGCGACCCCGCCCTGCCGCAGGAAGGCGCCCTCGATCGTGGTCGCCGCGGCGTCGTTCGAGAAGCCCGCGAGGTGCCCCTCGTCGTCCAGGGCCCGCAGGGCGAAGTGGTAGGTCGTGCCGGGCGCCAGGCCCGCGACCTCGAGCGTCTGGCGGGTGCCGGCCGGCGCCGGCGCCGGCGCCCCGACGACCGCGACGGCGCTCTCCCAGTCAGCCTCGTCGAGGATCGGCGCCGCGGCGCGCTTGACCAGGTAGGAGGCGGCCGTGCCGTAGAAGCCGTCGTCGCCCACGGCCAGCCAGGAGAGTTCGACGCGGGTGGCGGTCAGCGGCGCCGCCGCCAGGGTCGTGACGGGCGCGGGCGGCGCGGTGTCGGCGGCCAGGGACGGTCCGGCCAGCACCAGCAGGCCGTCGTAGCGGTCGGCCACCAGGACGTGCCCGTCGGCGGTGATGCAGAGGTCCGAGGCGTAGCCGGTCTGGACGAGGCCAGCGTAGACGGGGTGCTCGGGGTCGCGGACGTCCACGACGTGCACGCCGCCGTCGGCGGCGCAGAGCAGCGCCCAGCCGCGCGCCACGACCAGCGAGCGGCTGTAGGCCGACAGGTCCAGCTGGGCGACCTTGACCGGCGTCGCGCCGCCGTCGATGCGGAAGACCGCCAGCCCCTCGACGCCGTCGGCCACGAAGGCGTATTCGCCGTCGATGGCGACGTCCAGGGCGTTGCCGGGCGTGTCGGCCCAGCTCACTTGGCGGACCTGCCCGAGGATGCGCACGCGCGCATCGACCACCGCGAGACCCATCTCGTCGTCGGCGACGTAGGCGTAGCCGTCCTTCACGGCCACGCCCTTGGCGAAGCCCTGCGTGCCGGTGAAGACGCCGCCGTACTCGAGCACGCCCGGGAAGTCGGGGTTGGTCTCGAAGATGCGCAGGCCCTTCCAGCTCTCGGCGAGGTAGACGACGCAGGGGTCGTCGGGGTCCTGCGGCTCCTCGATGAACACGCGCTGGCCGTCCACGGCGGTCGTGCCCTGCTCGTAGGAGACGATGCCGGCGGGGTCGGTGATGTCGTAGGTGGTGATGCCCTCGGTGCCCTCCACCACCAGCGCCAGGTCGACCAGGGTCGCGTTGGCGAAGGTGCGCACGACCTCGATGCTGCCGGCGTACTTGGTGGTGTTGAGGGTCGCGACCAGGACGGGCGCTCCCGGCGCCGAGATGTCGACCACGTGGATGCCCGCCTCGCCGCCGGCCACGTAGGCGAAATCCCCCAGCGCGGCGACCCCCTCGTTGGCGCTCGGCAGCGGCACGCGGCCGATCACATGGAAGGGGGACTCGGGCGACTCGTAGAGGTCGGCGGCGCCGCAGCCGGCCAGCAGGGCCGCCAGGGCGCACACGGCGGCCGCAGCCGCCTTCCGTCGTGTCGTCGTCGCGGTGATGCGCATCGTCGGGGCTCCTGTCGGGGTCCATGCTTGAGTTGTACGAGCTAGAGCTTGTAGCTCAGCCCGATCCAGTACCGGCGCTGGTCGTAGTCCTTGTCCTCGGCGATGTCGCCCTGCCACGGCGAATCCACCGTGCGCTGGGAGAACTTGCAGCCGAAGACGCCGTCGACCCCGCCGGCCAGCGGCCGCGACAGGGTCAGCTCGAGCGCGTAGACGTTGTCCTTGCGGCCCACGTGGTAGGGGTCGGCGTCGAGGCTCTTCCGCGAGGTGTACCAGTAGGCCTGGTACTGGCCGCTCAGGGCCAGGCTCGTGAAGGCGGGGCGGGCCCACTTCGGCGACCAGGCCACCTCGATCTGGTAGAGGTCCATGTCGTAGGAGGGGTCCGAGTTGTCGCTCGACGCGAGGGTCTCCCCGACCTCGTCGTAGCCGCGCGCGGGCCCGTGCTCGTAGCCGTAGTCGAGGGTCAGGCGCCAGTCGGCGCTGGCGCGCCAGTTCAGCGTGCCGCGGGCGCCCCAGGAGAAGATGTCGTTCTCCATGAAGGGCTGGTTGTAGAAGCGCAGGGTGCGGCTGAGGTCGAGCTTCCAGGTCAGGTCGCGGCTGAAGCGATCGCGGTAGACCAGGGCGAACTCGTTGCGCGAGTAGCGGAACTCGTCCCAGACCAGGGGGTGGCTCGGGGCCTCCCAGGGCGGCTCGTCCGACAGCTGACGGATGTACTGCTCGGGCGCGTAGCTGTAGGACAGCTCGCAGCTGCGGCCGCCGGGCAGGAACTGCCGCACGTACCACGAGTAGCCCGAGTTGGTCTTGATCGGCTCCTGCACGTACTGCCAGCGCTTCCAGCGGAAGCGCAGCCGCGTCTCCCCCAGCGCGATCAGGTCGCGGCGCGCCTCGACCTCGAAGCTCGGGGCCAGGATGTGGCAGTCCTGCCGCTCGATCTTGAACTTGTAGGGGTCCGTCCCGGCGTGGAACACGTCGAGGTAGTCGTCGGAGTAGCGCAGGAAGTTGTCGTCGTAGATCGTCTCGAGGCCGAAGGTCGCGCTCGTCTTCCAGGCGGACGCCTTGCGGGCCGTCGACTCCGGACCGTCCGCCGCGGCGGCATCGCACGCGGCCAGGCAGGCCGCGACGGCCCCGAACGCCAGCACGCTGCCCGCTCGCCGCCTCATCGCAGGTCCGCCGCCGGGATGCGGACGACCGCCGCCACGCCGCAGGCCTCGGGCTGCAGGCAGCGGATCTCCACGCGGTGGCGGCCCCGCGGGATCTGGACGCGCAGCGTCTTGCGCTCGCCCGGCATCACGTCCGGCCGCTCGATGTAGGACGCGGCGTCCAGCTTGTCGGCGTCGTAGTGGTGGGTGCGGCTCACCTGGCCGTCGACGCGCACCTCCAGGGCGTAGGACTGGCGGCCGTTCATGCGGTGGTCGAAGTCCAGGCGCGTCCAGACCACGGCCGTCGTCGGGCCCGCGACCTCGAAGGACAGCGGCCGGTCCGCGTCGAAGCGGTAGAGGGTCGAGCGCACGCCGCTGTCGTACTGCAGCGTCGCGACGCCGGCGTAGCGCTCCGGCGACAGGTTGACGTACTCCTCGCCGACCCGATTGGTCTCGCGGAAGAGGCGCACCGCGGTGAAGCCGGCGCCGGCGTTCGCCGGGGCGACCGCCACCTCGTGCCAGCCTTCGGGGATCGTCAGGTAGGTGTGGTGCAGGGCGCTGGCGGGCGCGCCGGCGCAGGATGCCGCGCCTGCGCGCGGCTGTAGGCGCTGCGCGTCGGCGAGGGCCGCCTGCCCGTCGATCGCAAAGCGGAGCGTGCCGGCGACCGGCCCGGCCTCCCCGGGCGCGAACACGTAGCGCGACAGCACCTTGACGCGGCGCGGCCCGCGCACGCGGTACGAGGTCGGCGTCTCGTCGCGCAGCCTGTCGTAGGTCGCCTCGACGCCGTCGATGCGCAGGCAGACCTGCTCGCGGGCGCCCTGGGGCGCGACCGCCCGCCAGCGCACCTCGGCCGACGCCGCCGCGGCCGTCAGCGACAACAGCGCGCAGCAGACGGCGGCCGCCGCCCCGCGCCGGTGATGGATCGTCACGCCGCACCTCCCGCTCGCCGCCGGAAGCGGACCGCTCCCAGCAGGTTGCGCCGCACCTCGGGCGCCAGGACCACGGCGCAGAGGGCGCCGTACAACACCAGGAAAATCGCCGTCAGCTCGAGGCGGTAGCCATCCCGCACGAAGATCTCGCCCTCGCCCGGTTCCGGCAGGTAGTCCGGAGCCACCGGCAGACCGTACTCGCGGGCCAGCGAGGCGACCTCCAGCAGGTGGATGACCGGCACGCCACGGTCGGACATCAGCGTCAGCGTGCCCTTGCGCGGCCAGTTCTTCGCCTCCAGCGTCTCGGCGAAGCCGCGCGGGATCAGGATGCGGTTCTGGCTGCTGCCGAGGCTGGCCACGCCGCCACCCACGTTCACGAAGCACTTCGGCACGCGGCCGCGCAGGGCCTCGTCGAAGAAGGACATGCGCTTGGCGATGGCCTCCTCGATGTTCTGCGAAGCGAGCAGCGGCACGCCGTTGCGGGCGATGGACGCCTCCAGCAGGCGCCGCCCCTCGGGGCTGAGGCCCTGGCCCATGTCGTCGCCGCCGCCGAGGGTAGCGGCCGCGCTGCGCACGTGCAGGACCCGTTCCTCGCGCAGGATCCGCTCCATGTCCAGCCAGGTGAACGAGGGGTCGTTGGCGCCCCACATCGAGGCGCCGACCGAGGTGACCACCACCGGCGCCAGCTCCATGGTCTCGAGCGCGGCGTACAGAGCCACGTTCAGACCCGGGAACGAGCCGGTGACCGCCACGGCCACCGGGTCGCCGGGGCGCAGGTCGGCGCGGTGGAACAGCTCCACCAGCACCGCCGCCCAGTTGGGATTCAGGCTGGTGAGCTTGGCCTCGAGGTCGCCGCGGGCGTTGGTGACCAGGCTGAACTCCGGCCCCACCAGGCCGGTGCCGGCGGGGTCGTTGACCTTGTCGATCTCGGCGCCCTCCATGCGCAGGTGCCGGCGCAGCGTGGTGAACGCCTCGTCGGCCTTCTGCGCCGCGGCCAGCTTCTCGGCGTAGTCGCGCTGGCGCACGGGGCGGCGCGTCTGCTCGAGCGCCCCCTGCAGCAGCACCGCCAGCACCGCCAACCCGAACAGGATCAGCGGCCGTCTCCTACCCGATCGCGACATCAATGAGCATGCCTCCGTGGGCCAGCACCAGCACCAGGCGGACCAGGAACGCCGCCATGAGCATCGAGCTCAAGGTCTCGACGATCCCCTGCCGGTGCATCCAGTAGGCGATCAGCCCGGGGATGATGTAGCCCACGGACTGGAAGAGCGACGCGTCGACGCCCGTGCCCAGCGCGGCGTTGAACACCAGCACGTAGCGCGTCAGGAAGCCGAACACGAACCCGGCCAGCACGCAGAAGACCAGCGTGCGGCGCCCGTAGAGCAGAACCACGCGGCCGACCAGGCGCACGGTGCCGTAGGTGCAGAGCGCGGCGACGACCGTGCCCGCGATGCGCAACGGCTGGTCGAGGTAGATCGCGATGTACCCCGGGACGATGAGCCCGCCGGCCGCCAGGCCCATGATCTCCGAGAAGACGAGGCTGATCACCAGCCCCAGGCCGATCGCCTGGTAGATCAAGGGCGCACCTCCCGTTCGCGCAGCAGCGCCAGCACGTCCATGCCGATGCCGCCGATGTTGCCGATGCCCACCACCATCGCGCCGGGTCCGCAGAGGGCGACCGTGCGCGTCCAGATCTCGGCGGCGCCGGCGCCGCCCAGGTCGACGATACGCTCGCGCGGGACCGCTCGCATCATGTCGGCCAGCTGGGACGTGCCCTGGCCGATCAGGACGTAGTGGCCGGCCTTGATGCTGGTCCCCAGCAGCGGCGCCAGGTCACGCGCCCGCCGCATGCGGTCGGCGCGGTTGTTGAACAGGACCACCGAGCGTGTGCCGGGCGCGTCGAGGCCGAGCGTGCGCCAGATCCGCGCCGTGGACTCCGGGTCGTTGGCCGCGAACGCGTTGGCGAACACGAGTTCGCCGCCGGGATCGGCGACGCGCAGGCGCTCCAGGGCGCCCACGTCGGGCCGCACCCCCCACATGCCCTCCAGCGCGCGGCGGCGGTCGACGCCGGCGGCCACGCACACGTCCAGGGCCAGGGCGACGTTCTCCGCGAACTCCACGTAGCGGAAGGGCTCCAGGTCCGCCGGCGTGACCGTCGCGGGGTCGGCCACCCGGCAGTCGCTGCCGCGGCGCCGGGCCGCCTCGGCCAGGTCGCCGGCGAACACGTCCTCCGCCGTGAACAGGGTCGCGCGCGCCGGCACGGTCTGCGACAGACTGCGCGCCACGTCTTCCAGGCGCGGCCCCTGCACCTCGAGGTGGTCGGAGCGCACGTTGGTGATCACCCCGAGCGTGCTGTCCACGATGTCGCGCTCGCAGGTCCGCTGCAGGTCCGGCCGCACGGCCATGCACTCCAGCACCAGCGCCTGCGCGCCCTCGGCCGCGGCCTGCCGGAAGACAGCCAGCTGCTCGCGGATGTTCGGCGAGCCGTGCCGCACCACCGGCGTCTCGGTGCCGTCGGCGTGGAGGAAGCGCGCCGCCGAACCGGTCGTCTTGGCGCAGGTGCGGATCCCGCCCGCCTGCAGGCCCGCCGCGATGAGGCGGGTCACCGACGACTTGCCGCGGCTGCCGTTGACGTGCACGCGCAGCGGGATGCGCCGGCGCGTCAGGCGGTGCCGCGCCGTCTCCCACACGCCCAGCAGCGTGACCGCCGCGAGCAACAGGACGATGAACCGCACGCTTCCACCTACCTGACGAGCAGCAGCTTGCGGGTGACCGAGCCGCCGGCGCCCTCGAACCGGCAGAAGTAGACGCCGGCGGGCACGTCACGCCCGCCCTCGTCGCGCCCGTCCCAGACGGCCGCGCCCGGGCCGGCCGGACGGTCGCCCGTCACGAGCGTGCGCACGAGCCGTCCCGCGAGGTCGAAGACCCGTAGCGTCGCCGCGCCGGCGCGCGGCAGGGCGTAGGCCAGGGTC
>DYDD01000308.1:0-354 GCA_020718045.1 Fibrobacter sp.
GGCGAGCCGGCGCGGCCTACCGCGCGGCGCGGCCGCACCGCCGACCCGCTGCACAAGGCGGTCGTGGGCTGGCTGCAGGTCCAGGGTTGGACCGACGCCGAAGGGCGCGGCCTGCCGCCGGGATTCCTGGACCGCGAGCGCCCCGGATTGCCGGAGGCTTGGCCGACGACCCGCCGCCGCCTCGTGCTGGGCGATCCGGCTGCTGCCTGGCTCCACTGCGCGACCGCGGTGACCGCGGCCCGCGAAGACGGCGACCACGGCGCCTGGTTGCTGGTGGTGAGCGATTCGCCGCCGGCCGAAGCGATGGCCCTGCGCGACGCCGCGCTGTCGCCGCGGCCCTCGCTGCTCGCCGGG
>DYDD01000308.1:368-2947 GCA_020718045.1 Fibrobacter sp.
GGGCGGCGGCTGGCACGCCGTCACCTGGGCCCGGCCTTCCGACCTCGCCGATCCCGAGCTGGTCCGGCGCCTCGCCCTGGACCCGCCGTCGGAGATCTGGGCCGGGGATCTGGGCGGTTGGCTGCCGTCGGGCGCGACCGAAGGCGGTCGCTTCGCGCCCTGCCTGCACGCGTTGCTGCACCTGGTCGAAGCGCCGATGACGCTGCAGGCGACGGACCTGCCGGATTCCTGGCGCCGGTACCTGACCGGCCTGTTCGAACACGCCGGCGGCCTGGTCCTCGACACCCTGGACGAGGCGACGATGTCGGACCTGGCGGACCTGCCGGCGGTCGTGATCGGCCGCGCTCCGCACCCGCAGTGGCCGTGCCCGAGCTGCGCGACGGTGTCGGCCTGGCGCCGTTGGTCCCAGGGCTGCCCCGCCTGCGGTTCGGCGCTGGAGCGCTGGGCCTCGCCCGCGGACCGCACCGCCCTGCTGCGGCATCTCTGGCGGGAGAAGCTCCAGGCCCTGGCCGAGCGCACGGCGGCACCGCGACCCGAACCGCTGTGCGTGTGGACCGCACCCGAGCATCAGGAACTGCTGACGTCCCTGCTGGACGAGGCGGGTCGTCGCTGGCGCCTGCAGCCCACCCGCCAGCTGACGGCGTCGCCCGCCCCGGACGAATGGCTCGTCTGCTGCCTGGGTCGCGCCGAGGAGCCGCCGGCGGAGTGCCGCCACGCCCTGCTGGACCCGCCCCCCGGCGAGCAGGAACTGCGGCGGTTCCGCCTGCGCGCCCGCGGCGAGACGAGCCTCTGGTACCACGCGCTCGAACTGGATCCCGCGTGCGGTGCGCTGGCCGGCGACGAACGCCGCGCGACCGGCGGGGACTTCCGGCGCCTGTTCGGCGTGGCAGCGGCGTCGACCGCTGCCGAATTCGGTCCCGGCGGGGACGGCGCGCTGCCGCCGCGTTGCGTGGAGGCGCTCTGCGGCCTGCCCGCCGCGGACGTGCGTCGGGCCCTGGGCGTCGCCGCCTGGACGGCGGCGGTCGGCGGCCGCAGCGTCGTGCGGGAACCGTCGCCGCCGCCGCGTCGCGTGCGGCCCGCGGTGGCCCTGGTGGAGGCCGAGTACCGGCTCGAACGGCTCGTCGCGCTGCTGCCGCGCGTCGTCGCCTCGCTGGGCGCCGCGACTGCGCTGGAAGGATCGCCCCTGCTGACCGACCCGCTCCGTCTCTGGCCGTGGCTCGACCCGACCGAACGCGGCTGGTGGGACCGCCTGCTGCTGGCCGTCTCGCCGCTGCACGCGCCGGCCGACCGGACCCTGCTGGTCTACGCCGCGGCGGGCGGGGCGCTCCACGCGCCGCGCCGGCGCTGCGGCGTGCGCGGGGACGCCGCGACACTGGCCTCGCTGGTTTCCGGGCGCCTGGCGGCCGTGCGCGAACGGGCGCGCGAACTGTCCCGTCACGAGACGGGGGAGTCGCCGTTCCCCGCGCCGGACGACGACGTGCACGCCGCGGGCGTCATGCTCGGCCTGTGGTGCGTCGACGGCGCCGCGGCGCACGGCGAGATCGAGCTGGACGAATTCGCCGCCGTGCTCGCCGTCGGGGCCGATCCGGCGCCCGCGGCTGAACTGCTGGCCGCCCTGGCCCGCGAGGACGACGCGTGGCGGGAGCAGCTGCTCGAAGCCTGGCGCGACGGCGGACTGCCCGACGTGAAGCCCGTCGCCGCCCGGCGAAGCGCGCGCGAGGACGACGCGGAGCCCGTCGCCGATTGGCCGCCGCCCGGCGCGCCGCCCCTGGTCCTGGAAGGCATGACGGGCACCGGCGCGCCCGAAGCGGCCGCCCGCCTGCTCGTGTCGCTGCTGGACGCGGGGACCGATCATCGGCAGATCGTGGTGATCGCGCCCGGGACGGCCGCCGCGGCCAGGTTCCACCTGGCCTGGCGTCGCGCCCGGCCCGGACTGCCGCCGCTGAATGTGGCCCTGGAGCGAGACAACCTGGAACTGGGCGACCCGCCCGGCGACGGGTTCCTTCGCGGCGAGCCCGCCGAGGAGGTGCTGGTGCTGCTCGAAGCCCAGGACCTCTCCACGACGCTGCGCTTCCGCGCCGCCCAGCGCTTCCAGGCCGGCCGTCAGCTGTGGACGGTGGACCCGATGCTCTGCCAGGAGACGCGCGAGCACCTCTACCTGGTGGTGCCTCCCCGGCAGCAGGTGATCGCCCTGCGGGACCAGCGCGACCAGTCGCGCCAGGTGTGCGAGGAGATCCTGGATCTGGTCGCGCGCTTCGCCGGCGAGCGCCCCCGCGTCCGCGCCCGGCGGCGCGAGCGCGGCGAGGTCGTGTCCTCCTACACCACCAACGGTCCGGAGGCCGTCAACCTCATCGTCGATCTGCAGCGACGCGGTGCCGGGAGTCTCTGGAACCTGGTCGCGCCGGTGCGCGGCGATTTCGTCACGCTCGCGCAGACCGCCTCGCTGGCGGGTTGGCTGCCGGTGGAGCGCCACCGCCTGGACCCGCTGCTGCTGCCGGGGCCGTTCGAGATCCTGGCCCTGGCCCTGGACGTGGCAGCCGTCGGCGCGGTGTCGTCCCCGCGTCGCGGCGCCGCACCGT
>DYDD01000044.1:0-189 GCA_020718045.1 Fibrobacter sp.
CCGACGCTGGCCGCGGCCGCCGCCGGCCGGCGGATCGCGCTGGCGAACAAGGAGTCCCTGGTGGTCGGCGGCGATCTCGTACGCGAGGCCGTCGTGCGCGGCGGCGCCGAGGTCGTCCCGGTCGACTCCGAGCACTCGGCGCTGGCGCAGTGCCTGTCGGGCCGCGACGCCGAGGAACTCGAGCGGCTC
>DYDD01000044.1:197-2866 GCA_020718045.1 Fibrobacter sp.
CTGCTCGGGCGGACCGTTCCGCACCTGGACGGCCGCGGCGATGGCCGTCGCGCGCAAGGCCGAGGTCCTGCGCCACCCCACCTGGAACATGGGCGCGAAGATCACCGTCGATTCGGCGACCCTGATGAACAAGGGGCTGGAGGTCATCGAGGCGCACGTGCTGTTCGGCGTCGCGTACCGCGACATCGACGTGGTGGTCCACCCCGGCTCGATCGTCCACTCGCTCGCGGTGTTCCGCGACGGCTCGGTGATGGCCCAGCTCGGCGCGCCGGACATGCGGGTCCCGCTGCTCTACGCCCTGGCCGGCGAGCGCCACTGGCCGCTCGCGACCGAGCGCCCGGACCTCGCGCGCCTGGGCGAGCTGCGCTTCGAGGCGCCCGATCCGGTGCGCTTCCCGTGCCTGGCGCTGGCCCGCCGGGCGGGGGAGGCCGGCGGCCGCGCGCCCATCGTCCTGAACGCGGCCAACGAGACCGCGGTGGCCGCGCTGCTGGACGATCGGCTCGGCTTCGCCGATATTGCCCCGGTCATCGCGGCCGCTCTCGACGAGCTGCCGGGCGGTCCGGTGGCGGATCTGGCCGAAGCCCTGGATACCGACGCCGAAGCGCGGCGCGTCGCGCTGCGCTTGATCGACTCCCGCACGCGGCGCTGACGCCGCCCGGCCCGACCGACTGGGAGGTCCCGTGCTCTCGACCCTGATCGCCTTCGCCCTGACGCTGGGCATCGTCATCATCATCCACGAGCTGGGCCACTTCGCGGTCTGCAAGTGGACCGGCATCTACGTCAAGACCTTCTCGATCGGCTTCGGCCCCAAGCTGCTGCGCCGCCGCTACGGCGAGACCGAGTACGCGATCTCGGTGGCCCCCTTCGGCGGCTACGTGAAGATGGCCGGCGAGGGCGTGCTCGAGGAGATCCAGGACACCGCGACGCGCGACGCCCACCACTACCCCATCGGCACGATCGAGGGCGACCGCGCCGCGGCGCTGCGGGACGACCCCATCCCCGAGTCACGCCACTTCCGCAACCGTCCCGCCTGGCAGCGGCTGGCCGTGGTGACCGCGGGGCCGGCCGCGAACCTGCTGCTGGCCCTGATCCTCTACACGCTGACCGTGCTGGGCAGCGGCCTGCTGGTGCTGCCGGTCACCACCGTCGGCGGCGTGGCCGAAGGTTCACCGGCGGCGGCCGCGGGCCTGCAGGTGGGGGACCGGATCCTGGAGGTCGACGGCAAGGGCGTCGCGACCTGGGACGAGTTGACCGCGGCGCTGCTGTCGGCGGGCGAGACCGCCGGCGGGACCGCCGCCCTGTCCTACGAGCGCGACGGCGCGCAGGCCACGGCCTCGCTGCAGCCGCGACGCGACGCCGCCGGCCGCTGGGAGCTCGGCCTGGAGCCCCACGACAACATCGTGGGCCTGGTGCAGAAGGGCGGGCCGGCCGGACGCGCCGGGCTGCAGAGCGGCGACCGGGTGGTCGCCCTGGACGGGCGGCCGGTGACGTCGTTCAACGACATCGCGCGGGTGATCAACGCCAAGGCCGGCGTGCCGGTGTCCGTGCGCTGGGAGCGGGGCGGGGAGACCTTCGAGCGCGCGATCGTGCCGACCGCCGAAGAGGTGCAGCCCGACTCGACGATCGGGCGCATCTTCTTCGAACGGCGCTACGAGTCCCGCCCCGTGGGGCTCTTCCACGCCGTGCGCATCGGCGTGGCGGCGACCGTCGGCACCATCGGCTCGACGGTCGAGGTCCTGGGCAACTTCTTCCTGGGCCGGCTGGGCATGGAGGCGGTCGGGGGTCCGATCCGCATCGGGCAGGTGGCCGGGGAGATGCTGCGCTGGAGCTTCAGCCACCTGATGCAGTTCATCGCCTTCTTCTCGGTGAACCTCTTCCTGCTGAACCTGCTGCCGATCCCCGTCCTGGACGGCGGCCACGTGGTCTTCATCCTGTTCGAGATGGCGATGGGCCGCCGGGTGCACGACCGCGTCCAGGCCATCGCCACGCAGGTGGGCCTGATCATGCTGCTGCTGTTCATGACGTTCGTGATCGTGGTGGACGTCCTGAAGATCCTGCCGGGGCAATGACCCGCGTCAGTCCGGCGCGGAGGCGTCGTCGCCGCCCTCGCCGGCCTCCCGCGCGTTCGCCGGCGGATCGGGCAGGGGCGAGTCCAGACGGTCGGGGCGCGCCGCGTCCAGCAGCGAGTCCTGCTCCGCGCGCAGGATCCGGCCGAGCAGTCCGTGCAGCTGCGCCTGGCGGCGGGGGTCGGCCGGCAGGGCGGCCTGCGCCGAGGCCAGCGAGCTGTCCCCCCAGCCGACCGCCAGGGAATCCAGCAGGGCTTCGCCCCGGCCGCGGTCGACCAGGGCCACGGCGCGGGCCCGCTCCAGCGTCACGAAGCGGGTGACGTACTCGCGCTCGGCGGGGGTCAGGTCGGACAGCCGCAGCGGCCGCCCGCCCTGCGGGCCGCAGCCGGCGCCGGCGAGCAGCCAGAGGACCGCCGCCGCCCCGCCGAGGGCGGGGAACCTGCGGCGGCGCGAGGTATTCCAGGTGACGGTCATGAGAGCCTCCGTGATATGCTGCCCCCGACGGGGCACCCCACGTTCCTACACCGAAGCGGCGCGGCGGGCAAGATGCAAGTTCTGACACGACATCGGGCGCAGCGGCCCGTATCCGCAGCGTTCGCCCGC
>DYDD01000044.1:2891-5418 GCA_020718045.1 Fibrobacter sp.
GCCTCCTGTTCCCGGCGTCGGCGGCTGCCGCGAGCGAGCTGGAATACGGGCTGGAACAGCACCTGCTGCAGCGCATCGAACTGCGCGGCAACGTCCTGGTTCCCGCCGACGACCTCAAGGCCATCATGAAGATCCGCGAGCCGCGGCCCCTGCACCCGATCACCCTGCTGGGCTTCGGCGACCGCACCGCCCTCTACCAGCCGCACCTGCTGGACGCGGAGCTGCGCCTGCTGACTCGGTACTACCGCCAGCGCGGCTTCCACCAGGTGTCGGTGCAGCTGGACTCGGTCGAGACGGTGGCGGCGTCCCGCGGCGACGTGCTGCACATCAGCATCGCGGAAGGACCACGGACGTACCTCGACACGGTCGGGATCGTCGTCGTCGGCGCCGACAGCCTGGTCGCCGCCGAGACGGACACCGACGCCCTGCTGGCGGACCTCCGGCACGTGGCGGGCGTGCCCGCTCCGGCCGACCTCAACGACCTCGGCATCGACATCTACCGCCTGCGCACGCGGCTCTGGGAGCGCGGCCACATGCTCGCGGAGATCCGGCCCGTGATGACGACGGCGGCCACGGACGATCCCGCGCGCCGGCTGGCGCGGCTGGTCTACGAGATCGCGCCGGGCAAGGCCTACCGCATCACCGGCATCACGGTCGAGGGGCGGCGCCTGACCCGCCTCGACCTGATCGGGCGCGAGCTGTCGCTGGCGTCCGGCGACGTGTTCCGCTGGAGCGAGATCGAGGCGTCGCAGCAGCGGCTGCTGGACACCTCGCTGTTCCGCGACGTGAACTTCCGGCCGATCGACACCGACACCGTCGGCGGCACGACCCGGCTCCTGGTGGAGGTCGTCGAACGCAAGCCGGCCTATTACGAGTTCGGCTTCGGCGTCGGGTCCCGCGAACGGATCCGGCTGCTGGCGGCCTGGGGCCACAACAACCTGTTCGGCACCGGCCAGCGGCTGCGGGCGGGCAGCCGGACCTCGCTGAACTACGAGGACGTCCAGCGCCTGACCGACGGCCCGGTACGCCCCGAGCTGAATTACCGCTACGACCTGCTGCACACCTACCCCGGCGTGCTCGGGAGGCTGCGCCTGGACTCCAGCCTCTACGTGGGCAAGGAGACGCGCGGCGAATCGGGCCTGAACCTGATGTCCCGCGGCCTGTCGGTCGGCACGCGGTTCGGCAGCGGCCCGCGCGTCAGCCACATCGTGGAGGCCCGTATCGAGGAGGTCGACCCCTCCCTGCATCCCGACGCCAAGGCGCCCCTGCGCACGGCCTTCGAAGCCAGCGACCTGCGCCCGCGGGACACCCGCTCGCTGGGCTGGTCCTACCAGAACGAGGGGCGCGATGATCCGCTGCGGCCGCGGCGGGGCGCGACGCGGACGACGCGGCTGGAAGTCGCCGGCGGCCCGCTCGGCGGCGACAACTCCTTCGTGAAGGTCTCGGCGAGCTGGCAGGGCTACCGTTCCTTCCCCCTGGGCGGCGTGCTCGCCATGCGCGCCAGCGCCGGGATCGTGCGACCGTACGCCGGCTCCCTGGCCCGCGGCGCCGACGGCGTGCCCTACCAGGAGCGCTTCTTCGCCGGGGGCGCCACCACGGTCCGGGGCTATCTCGAGCGCAGCCTGGGTCCGCAGATCACGGACCAGGCCGTGCTCGACTCGCTGGAACTCGCCAGCGACGTGCCCTTGTCCAACCAGCCGGCCCGCGGCGGCAACTACCTGCTGCTGACCAACGTCGAATGGCGCTTCCCGCTGCCCCTGCTGCGCTCCTGGCGCGTCGACGGCGTGGCCTTCGTCGACGGCGGCAACGTCTGGGAGAACGCCCGCGACATCCGGCTGCGGAGTTTCCGCTGGCGGTCGTACGCCCGATCGTCGCAGGACGACGCATCGACGAAGCTCTGGGACTACCGGTACAGCGTCGGCTGCGGCGTGCGGGTCGACACGCCGGTCGGCCCCGTCAGGCTGGACGCCGGTTTCCCCCTGAAACGGGCCCTGCTGTCGGACTCCGTGGTCGAGGACAAGGTGATCTACCACTTCTCCCTGGGCTTCCCCTTCTGAGCGAGGACGATGGTCGCGCGCACCACACGCTGGACGTTCCTGCTGGCCCTGGCGCTGTTCCTGGGCGCGGTGGCCTATGTCGGGACGCACCCGCGCCTGCTGGCGCCGTGGTTCGCGCGGCTGGCGACCAACCACCTGCTGCGCGACAGCGACGGCAGCATCCGCATCCGCGATCTCACGGGCAACCCCCTGACCGGGATCGAGCTGCACGACGCGACGCTGTCGCTGCACGGGGAGCAGGGCGCCGTGGTCGTGGTGGGCATCGACACCCTGTCGCTGCGCTACGACCTGTTCGAGCTGATGCGCGGGACGCTCGGCCTGCGCCGCGTCACGGTCGCCGGCGCCGAGATCCGCGCGCGGCGCGGCGCGCCCCGCGCGCCCGGCGCGGCGGCGGTGCCCGGCAGCCCCTTCGACCTGCCCGCCTTCCGCGTGGACGACCTGACGGTGCGCCGGGCGCTGCTGGTCGTGTC
>DYDD01000044.1:5577-6672 GCA_020718045.1 Fibrobacter sp.
CGGCGACGGCGTCGTCGTCCGCCAGCTCAGCGCCCTGGTCAACGGGAGCTCCGTCACCTGCGAGGGCTCCCGCCGCCACGACGGCGACCTCGACCTCGACGTGTCCGCCACGGACGTCAGCGTGACCGAGGTCGAGAACCTGATCGACATGACGCTGGGGTTCGCCGCCCGGGGCGACGCGCAGATGCGCCTGCAGGCGCGCGGGGACACCGTGCGCTTCGACGTCGGCTTCACCGGCGAGCTGGAGGGGTACCGGCTCGACGGCGTGCGGGGCCGCGCGGCCCTCTCGCCCACCGAACTCGTCTGGGACAGCCTGACGGGACGCGTCAACGGCGCCTCGTTCGCGGGCGACGGCGTGTTCGACATCTCCGACCCCCTGGACGTGACGTTCGTGCTCGAAGGCGACGTCGCGGACGTCGATCTGTCGCAGGGCCTGGTCCCGGAGACGGACCTGCCCCCGACGGGAGGGCGGGGCCGCCTGCACCTGTGGCGCCGCGACGCCGCGGACCTCACGCAGGTGTCCGGCTGGCTGTGCGACGGCTTCATCGCGGACGTCCCGTTCGACACCTTGCGCGTGGACGTGGGCGCCGATCCGGCGGGCGTCACCTTCCGGGGGCTCGACCTGATCTACCGCGGGCAACGGGCGAGCCTGACCGGCCGCGCCGACAGCGTCGGCGTGTTCGCCGGCAGGGTGGCCATCGACGCGGTGGACCTGGGGCGCCTGCCGCCGGGTTGGGCGCCGGCCGGGCTGCGGGGGCGGCTGCGCGCCGAGGGCGACGTCACCGGCCGCGATCCCGTCTACCGCTTCGCGGGCGTCGCCGACCTGTCCGACGCCGGCCTCTCCGCCCTGGCCCTGGACAGCTGCCGGGTCGACCTCGCGGTCGAGGACGTCCTGGGCTCGCCGGCCGTGACGATGGAGGCCACGGGCCGCGGCCTGGAATTGGCGGGCGTGCCCCTGGGCGCCTTCACCGGCGTCGGCGGGGTGTCGCGCGACGCCGTGGTGATCGAGCACTTCCGCGCGGCGCGCGGCGACACGACCCTCGTGCTGCGCGGGCGCGGCCGCTTCCACGACGGGCTGGCCGACTTCGAGGTGCC
>DYDD01000044.1:6678-16043 GCA_020718045.1 Fibrobacter sp.
CGAGATCTCGCTCGAGGGCAGCCGCTGGACGCTGCCGGAGCCCGCCCTGTTCCAGACCGGCCCCGGCCGCCTGCAGCTGGACCGCGTCCTGCTGGCTTCCCGCTACGGCGAGCTGGACGCGCGGGGCGTCTGGGACGAGCCGGCCGGCACGCTCGACGGAGAGATCGCGCTCGAGCGCTTCGACCTCGGCCTGGTCAACCTGTTCCTGTCCGGCAACGACGTGCTCAACGGCGAGGTCACCGCCCAGGTCAGCCTCGGCGGCAGCCCGGCGGAGCCGCTGCTCGGGCTGGAAGCGAGCTTGAGCGGTTGCCGGCTGCCCAAGGCGGATCTGGACAGCCTGTCGATCTCGGTGCTGTTCTACGAGGGCAACCTCGACGTGCGCGCATTGGACCTGCGCAGCAACTTCGGCTGTGTGCGCGCCCGCGGCATGGTGTCCCACCCCGGCACCGGGCCGCGGGACTTCTGGCCCGGCGCCGCGCTGGACCTCGACCTCGACGTCGAGGACGGCGACTGGGCCTTCCTCGACCAGTTCGCGATCCCCTCGCTGGACCGGCTGGCCGGCGCCTTCGACGGCAGCCTGAAGATCACCGGCGACACCCGCCGTCCCGTGATCGCGGGCGGGATCGAGAGCCGCCCCTTCCACGTCCACTGGCTGCACCTGGACGAGCTGCGCGGTAGCGTCGCCTATGCCGACGGCGTGCTGGCCCTGGACGACCTCGCCGGCCGCCGCGAGACGCTGCCCTTGACCGGCCGCCTCGAGATCCCCCTGCAGCTGGATTTCCTGTCGACGCCCGTCTCGCCGGTCGACGGACCGTTCCTGATGAGCCTCGCCATCCCCGACGACACCGACCTGGCGCCGCTGGCGCGCACCTGCAACGCCTTCGTCGAGTCGGGGGGGCGCGGCGGCCTGTCGCTCGTCGTCTCGGGACCGGCGAACCACCCCCTGTACCACGGCCGGGTCTCCCTGCGCGAGGGGTCCTGCGTCCTGCGGGGGTTGAGCGAGGTCTACGCCGGCGTGTCGTGCGAGGGCGAATGGGAGGGTGACGTGCTCACGCTCCGCGACCTCCGCGCGCGCGAGGGCGCCCGCGGCACGCTGGCGGGGGAGGGCACGCTCACCTTCAAGGGTCTGGTGTTGGAGCGCTTCGACGTCGCGCTGGACGCCGACCGCTTCCTGGTCGCCTCGATCCCGGACCTGCGGGCCCTGGTCCGCGGGCGCGGCATCTCGCTGACCGGCGTCAAGGTGGGCCCCGATGCGCTGCTCGTGCCGAGCTTCGCCGGCGATCTGGAGATCATCGAGGCGCGCTTCTCCGGCGACTTCTCGGAGCAGCCGAGCGTGAGCGATCCGCGCGTGGCCACGGTGGCCCCGGACTGGCTGGCGGACCTGCGCCTGCGGGCGCCGCCGCGCAGCTGCCGGGTCATCAACCGCACGATGGAGCTGTTCCTGAGCGGCGAGGTGCGCCTGCTGCGCGACATGGGCGGCATGAACCTGAGCGGCCACCTGAACATCGACCAGGGCCGCCTGCCGGTGTTCAACAACGACTTCAAGGTCAGCTACGGCGGCCTGGACTTCTCGCAGGAGCACGGCGTGATCCCCCAGGTGGGGCTGACCGCCGAGACCTCGGTGCGGCTGCCGGCCGCCCGGGAGGGCGGGTCGCGTCTCCTGGAGAAGATCTACGTGGACGTGACGGGCTCGGCGCTGACGCCGCAGGTCGCCTTCCGCTCCGAGAGTGGCTACGCACGCAGCAACATCGAGCGCATGCTGCTGGGCATGACGCCGACCGTCTCGGACGAGCCCGCCACGTCGGTCGTCCGCCAGGGCACCATGGCCGCCGGTTTCAACCTCCTGGAGCGCGAGGTGGCGGCGGAGCTGGACCTCGTGGACACCTTCGACATCGAGAGCGGCCGCGTCCGCGAGGACGGCACGACGCAGACGCTCATCGGCGTCGGGAAGTACATCGGGCGCGACATCTACGTGAAGTTCGCCCAGGCCGTCACCGACCAGGACCGCGAGATCCTCGTCGAGTACCAGATCAACGACCACCTGCTGCTGCAGTCGGAGGTCAGCCGCCGAGCCAACGAGATCCTCGGCGACACGACCTACAACCTGGACCTGAAGTACCGGTTCGAGTACTGAGAGGAACGCGGACGATGGCGGCTCACCGCATACTCGCCACGGCCCTGGCCGCCGCGCTCCTGCTGGCGGCGTCGCCGGCGGACGCCTACTACTTCGGCCGCAACAAGGTCCAGACCGCGGACGTCGCGCGGCGCGTCCTGGTCACGCCCCACTTCGAGATCACCCACGCCGCCGACGCCGAGGAACTGGCCGTGCGCGCCGCCATCGTGGCCGAGCGCACCTACGCCGAGTACGCCGCCCGCCTGGGCCACGAGCCGCAGCGCCGGATCCCCTTCATCCTCTACTCCTCGCACACGGAGTTCGCGCAGACCAACGTCGCCGACGACCTGCTCGGCGAGGGCACCGGCGGCTTCACCGAACCCGTCCGCAACCGGATGGTCCTGCCCTACGAGGAGTCCCACGCCGACTTCGTCCACGTGCTGCGCCACGAGCTGGTGCACGTCTTCATGTTCGACATGGTCTTCGGCAGCTCGCGCGGCACGGCGTCGCGGTCGCCGTTCTTCCGCATCCCGCTCTGGTTCGCCGAGGGCCTCGCGGAGTGGTACAGCTCGGGTTGGGACCCCGGCGCCGAGATGTACCTGCGCGACGCGGCGACCAGCGGCTATCTCTGGCCCCTGGACCAGGTCGGCGGGTTCCTGGTCTACAAGGAAGGGCAGGCGGCGCTGCGCCTGATCTCCGAGCGTTACGGCGAGCAGAAGATCCCCGAGATGTGCCGCCTGCTGAACCGCTCCCGCGGCATGGACCGGGTGCTGGACGCCTCGCTGGGGCTCGATGTCGAGGCGCTGGACCGCCTCTTCGCCCGCTACGTGCGCGGCCTCGCCTGGCCCTCCTACGGCAGCTTCGAGGAACCCGAGGACAGCGCCCGGCGCCTGACCGATCACCGCGAGGACGGGGACGGCGCCAACTTCCGCCCCGCGCTGTCGCCCGACGGGACCCAGCTCGCCTTCTTCTCCGACCGCGACGGCTTGATGAGCCTGTACCTGATGTCCGCGATCGACGGCCAGGTCCTGCGCAAGCTGGCGCGCGGCCAGCGCGCCAGCCGCTTCGAATCGCTGCACCCCTACCGCAGCCGGCCGGCCTTCTCGCCCGACGGGCGCGAGGTGGCCTTCGTGGCGCGCAGCGGCAACGCCGAGACCCTGCACACCGTCGCGGTCGCGACCGGCGAGGTCACGCGCGACGTGCGCCTGGGCCTGGACGGCGCCTCGTCGCCGGCCTGGTCGCCCGACGGCCGCCGCATCGCCCTGGTGGGCACCGTGGCCGGACGCACGGACCTCTACCTGCTCGACCTCGTACCCGGCGACGGGCGGGGGCCGGTCCTCGCGAGCGCGGTCGCGCCGACCGCCGACGGCCCGACCCTGCTGCGCGTGACCGACGACGCGGGCGACGAGTCGGGCCCCGCCTGGTCGCCGGACGGCCGCCGCCTCGCCTTCGCCCACAACCCCGTCGCGGAGGTGCGTTATCAGTTCTCCGTCGACGCGGACGGGAAGCGCCGGCTGGACTGGGCCCGCTTCGACGACGGCGACGCCGCGGTGCAGCCGGGGCACCGCCAGGCGTCGCGCCTGGTGCTGCTGGACGTCTTCACGGGCGACCGCCGCGAACTGGCGGCGCCCGCCGGCAGCTGGCGCGAGCCGGTCTGGATCACGGACGGGGAGCTCTGCGTGGTGGCCGACGGCGACGGCGCCCAGAACCTGGCCCGCCTCGTCCTGGACGCCGCGGGGGAGGACGCCCTGGGGGAGGACGACGTGGGGGAGGACGACGCGGGGGAGGACGACGTGGGGGAGGATGACGTCGACTGCCGGCGGCTGACGAACGTGCCGGGCGCCGCGGCCCACCCCAGCTACGCCGCGGGGGCGGACCGCCTGGCCTTCGCGGCCTTCCGGGAGGGCGGTTGGGACCTGTTCGCCGTCGACGGCTGGGCGGCCTGGAGCCGGCGTGAGTCGGTGGGCGTGCCGGCGGGGGAGGTGGCTCTCGCGCCGCCCGCGCCGCCGGACTACGAACTGTCGACGTCGTCGGATGATGCAACCGTAGGCGTGATCAAGGACTACAGCCCTCGCTTCTCGATCGACATGAGCGACGCCCTGGGAGGCGGCGCGGTGTCCTTCAGCCCCCAGGCGGGTCTGGGCATGGCCAATGTCGTCAACCTGAGCGACCTGCTCGGCGACCACCGCCTGTCGTTCCTGGTCAACGTCTACGGCTCGTTGTCCGACAGCGACCTCGCGGCGAGCTACGCCTACTTGAAACGCCGCGTCGACGTGGGCGTCGGCCTGTTCCACTTCAAGAACTACTACAACACGGCCGTGACCTCGGTGGGGGAACTGCTGCCCGACGACACCTTCTTCAGCGAGCGCAACTACGGCTTCTACGCCTCGGCCAGTTACCCCTTCAGCACGTTCCGCCGCGTGTCGCTGGAACTGCAGGCCTTCGCCTCGGAGCGCACGCAGTACAGCCTGGACCCCAGCGGGACGCTCCTGATCGCCGACGGCACCCGCACCGACACCCTGCTGCAGCCGACCCTGACCTACGTGCACGACAGCGCCTACCACGGCTGGTACGGCCCGGTCACCGGCAGCCGCCTGCTGCTGCAGTTCGCGCCCTCGCTGGCGGTCGGCGGCGGCTCCCTGGACCGCCGCACGGCGCTGCTCGACCTGCGCCGCTACTGGCTGCCCGCTCGGGGCAACACGCTAGCCCTGCGGCTGCTGGCCGCCGCCAGCACCGGCGACGACCCGCGCGCCTTCGTCCTGGGCGGCCCCTTCACGCTGCGCGGCTACGACTTCTACGACTACCGCACGACCAGCCACCTGGCCGGTCCCAAGATCGCCATGGCCAACCTGGAGTACCGGCTGCCCCTGCTGGACGCCGTCTACTTCGGCTGGCCGGCGCGCTGGGGCTTCGGGCCGGTCGGCGCGACCCTGTTCCTCGATCTCGGCGCCGCCTGGGACGACGACTTCAGCCCCTTCGGCGACGACGCCGACGGGAACTGGGGCCTGCGCGACCTGCGCGGCAGCTACGGGATCGGACTGCGCACCCGCCTGGGCTTCCTGCCCTTGAAGTTCGACTGGGGCCGCCGCACCGACCTGCGCGGTTCGGGCGGCGCGGAGTTCCAGTTCAGCATCGGACCCGAATTCTAGGAGGAGCCCGCGGGGATGGATCTCGACACGCTCAACGAACGGCAGCGCGAGGCCGTGACCGCGCCGGACGGCCCCGTGCTGGTCGTCGCCGGCGCCGGCAGCGGCAAGACCCGCGTCCTGACCACGCGCATCGCCTGGCTGCTGGAGGAGCGCCGGGCCGACCCGTGGTCGGTGCTCGCCTTCACCTTCACCAACAAGGCGGCCCGCGAGATGCGGGAGCGGGTCGATGCCCTGGTGGGCGGCAGCCGCGCCCCGAGCTGGGTCGGCACCTTCCACGCCACCGGCGTGCGCATCCTGCGGCGCGAGGGCGCGGCGCTGGGGCTGGACCCCTCGTTCTCCATCTACGACACCGACGACAGCACGCGCCTGCTCAAGAAGGTGCTCGGCGACTTGGGGCTCGACCCCAAGCAGTACGTCCCGCAGCAGCTGCGCGCCGCCGTCAGCCGCTGGAAGAACGAGGATGTGTCCCCCGCGCAGGCCGCGCGCGACGCCGTCGACTTCCGCGAGGAGAAGGCGGCCGCCGTCTATGCGGCCTACGAGAAGGGGCTGCGGGCCAGCAACGCCTGCGACTTCGACGACCTCATCCTGCGCACCGTCCACCTGCTGGAGGAGCACGACGACGTGCGGCTGCGCCTGGCCGGCCGCTTCCGCCACGTCCTGGTGGACGAGTTCCAGGACACCAACCCCTTGCAGCTGATCCTGGTGCGCGCGCTCAGCTCGGTGCACGGGAACGTCTTCGCCGTCGGCGACGACGACCAGAGCATCTACTCCTGGCGCGGGGCCTGCATCGAGAACATGCTCGACTTCGAGCAGCACTTCGGCGGCGCTGCGGTCGTGCGCCTGGAGCAGAACTACCGCAGCAGCGGCAACATCCTGGCGGCCGCCAACGCGGTCATCGCCCACAACGTCCGGCGCAAAGGCAAGAACCTGTGGACGCTCGACGGGCCGGGCGCGCCGCTGGGGATCGAGACGGTGGGCGACGAGGAGGACGAGGCCGACCGCGTCGTCGACCTGGTGCGGGCGCAGACCGCCGCCGGCGGCAACCGCGGCGACGTGACGGTCCTGTACCGCACCAACGCCCAGAGCCGCGCCCTGGAGGACGCGCTGCGCCGCGCGACGCTGCCCTACCAGATCGTGGGCGCCACCGCCTTCTACGAGCGGCGCGAGGTGCGCGACGTCCTGGCCTACCTGAAGCTCGTCAACAACCCGCGCGACGCGATGTCGGCCCTGCGCGTCCTGAACGTGCCGAAGCGGCGCCTCGGCGACGCCTCGGCGGCGCGTCTGGTGGAGATCGCCGAGGCCGAGGGCCTGTCGCTCGGCGAGGCGGCCGCGCGGCCGGGCCTGCTCGAGGCCAGCCTCAACGCGCCGACCTGCGAGCGGATCCGCGGCTTCTTCGGCCTGGTCGCCGGCTGGCGCACGGCGCTGGCCGAGACGCCGGTGCCCGAGCTGGTCGAATGCATCGTGGAGCAGATCGACTACGTGCGGCACCTCGAGGCGGACGATCCCCTCACGGCGCCGGCCCGCAACGAGAACGTGGCCGAGCTGATCAACGGCGCCTACGCGTTCCACGAGCAGAGCGACGGCGGTACACTGGCCCAGTTCCTCGAGCAGACGGCCCTGGTCGCCGACGCCGACACCGCCCGGGACGACCTGGGCGTCGTGCGGCTGATGACGGTGCACGCGGCCAAGGGCCTCGAGTTCCCGGTGGTCGTGGTCAGCGGCGTCGAGGAGAACCTGATGCCCCACGCCTCGAACCTCGACGACGAGGCCGCCCTGGAGGAGGAGCGCCGGCTCTTCTACGTGGCGCTGACGCGGGCCCGGCAGCGCGTCCACCTGCTCCACGCGCGCATGCGCCGCCGCTACGGCCAGCGCGAGCTGTGCGCGCCGTCGCGCTTCCTGGCGGAGATCCCCGCCGAACTGACGGCGCGCAGCGGCGAATCGCTGCGGGTCGTGCAGCCTTCGCTGTCCACGTTCCTGTGGGGCAAGGACGCGGCGCCGCCGGCGCCCGCGCCGGGCCGTCGCCGCGAACCCGATCCCGGCATCCGCGCCGCGAGCGCGCCGCGCCTGCGCGCCGTCGACTGGCACGACGACGTCAGCCAGGAGGATGTCGTCTTCCGCGTGGGCCAGCGCGTGGCGCACCCCACCCTGGGCGCCGGCGTCGTCGCCCGGGTCGAAGGCCAGGGCGAGGGCCTCAAGCTGAGCGTCGATTTCCCCGGCGGGGCGCGCAAGCACTTCCTGGCCCGCTTCGCCCGGCTGCGCCCGCTGGACTGACGCCGCCCCGGTGGGCACCCGCCCTCGCTGCGGTGAATATATTCGATCATCTTGACAACAGAACCTCAAGTCGCGGCCGGTCAAGCCGATAGCTGCCCTGTTCGCCCGGAGGGAGAAATTCAATAACAGGATGTCGTGATGAAGAGATTCACCGAGTCGGTCTTTGCGGACCTCAGGTACTGGATGATCGGGCTGGGCCTCGCCATGGGGCTCGTCTTCCCGTTCTTCCTGCTGCTGATCGGCGCGCCGGCGACGCTCGCCCTGCGCTGGACGACGATCCTCGGCACCCTGGCCGCCGGCATCACCGTCGGCTGGCTGAACCACCGACTGGCCGCCCGGGTCGTGCGCCGCGAGCTGCAGGTCGTGGTCGGGCGCATGCGCGAGGTCGAGGAGGGCGTCCGCGAGGCTTCGTTCAACCGCGACTGGAATTCCTGCAGCGCCGAACACTGCGCCGTGCCGGTGACCAGCGATGACGAGATCGGCCACACGGCCGAGGCCTTCAACGCCCTGCTGCACGAGGTGATCCACGCCCACAAGATGGAGGCCGCCTCCAGCGAACTGACCGAAACCCTCTCGACCAAGCTCCAGATCGAGGCGCTCTGCAGCGCCGCGATCGAGCTGGTGCTGCAGCAGACGGGGGCCACGGCGGGCTGCGTGCTCGTGCGCGAGGAAACCGAGCTGAGGGTCGCCGCCAACCTCGGTCTGAGCGACGTCAGCCGCCTGCCGGAGAGCGACCACGTGCGCCGCGCCCTGGACACGCGCCAGTTGCAGATCGTGCGCATCCCCCGCGACATCGCGCTCGAGGGCGTGGTCACCAGCTTCAAGCCGCGGCAGGTGCTGGTGGTGCCCATCTGCTACGAGTCGCAGCCCCTGGGTGCCGTGATCGTCGCCTCGGACGCCATGCTGGGCAAGGACGCCATGTGGCTGGTCCGGCAGTTCCAGCAGGGAATGGGGCTGGCCCTGAACAACGCCGTCACCCACGCCCGCCTGCAGCGCATCGCGGCGATCGACCCGCTGACCGGCGTGCTGAACCGGCGTTTCGGCATGCGTCGCCTGCACGAGGAGTATCAGCTCGCGATGCGCCAGGGCGTGCCGCTGGGCGTGGTGATGTTCGACATCGACCATTTCAAGCGCGTCAACGACACCTACGGCCACCTCGCCGGCGACCGTGTGCTGGCCGAGACGGCGCGCCGGGCCCAAAGCGCCCTGCGCGAGACCGACGTGCTGCTGCGCTACGGCGGCGAGGAGTTCGTGATCATCGTGCCGGGCGTCGGCGAGGAGGCGCTGATCAAGGTGGGCGAGCGCGTCCGCCTGGCCGTGGCCGCGACGCCGGTGAACGACGGCGGGACGGAGATCCCGGTGACCGTCAGCGTCGGCATCGGCCAGCTGCAGGGGCGCGAGGAGAAAGAGGAGTCGATCCTCAAGCGCGCCGACGATGCGCTCTACGCCGCCAAGGATGGTGGCCGTAACCGGACGGTGTGCTACGGCCGTGCCGCCGAGATCCTGCTTGAAGCGACGCCGGCGGCTTAGGCCGCCGTCGTTCAGCGCGGGCCGAGGCCCGCGACCGGCGGGGGGCTCTGGGGAGTCCCCCGCTTCTCGTCGTCTTCATGTGTTGGCCCTGGCTGAGAAATGATCCCTACCCATGCCCATGCTGCTGCTCGACTCGGATCCGCACATCCCGTGGTGACAGGGGTGTCCTGCAGGCCCTGGAGCCAGGATGGCGAAAGGGCCGAAAGGCCAAGCGTTCAGGGCTCACGAGGTGCCCTGAACGCGTCCCCTGTGTAAAGGTCCGACGAACGGCGTATTCCAGCCGCCCACGATCTGCGATATGG
>DYDD01000045.1 GCA_020718045.1 Fibrobacter sp.
CGGCGCGGTCGCGCAGCGCGGCGATGACCGCGGCGCGGCGGGCCGAGGGCGTCAGGCCCTCCAGCGACGGAGCGAGGGCTTCCAGGCCGGCGTCGCCGGGGAGCAACACCAGGACCGGCACGGTGCCGCCGTCGGCCTTGGCGGCCAGGGCCGCCTGCAGGCCGGGGTCGACGTCCAGGGCGGCCGCCGGCAGGGCCGCCAGCAAGGCGACGACAACCAACATCAAGGGGTGCAATAGACTGTGGCGCTGCATCTCGAAGCTCCTCTGGTTCGATCACGGAGTTCGGCGGTGGTCGCGGCGGGTAACTCAGTTTATCGCATTTCCGGACCGAACGCAACGGTCCTCCGGCACTCGACGATCCGGCCCCTCGCAGCGCTGGTTTGTAGTACCATCGGGATGTCCGGCGCACCCCGCCGTGGCGGCGGCCCGCAACGCCGGTCGACGTCATCGTGGAAGGGGGAATCATGAAACGTCTGCTACCGCAACTCGTCCTGATCCTCGTGCTCCTGGCGTCGGCGACCGCACCCGCCGCCGTCACCGTGGTCCTGAAGCAGGGCGTCAACGGCTACACCGGCGCCTCCGACGCCTACCTCGATGAGGACAGCCCGTTCACCAACTTCGGCAACCTCTGGTACATGCACCTCTACATCAGGTCCGACGACCCCGAGCGGAGCATCCCGCTGCGCTTCGACCTGGACGGCGTCATCCCGGAAGGCAGCCTGATCCTGAACGCGACACTCTCGGTCTGGCTGTACCAGCTGGTCAACATGACGGGCGGCGACTGGGTCTCGGTGGGACCTTACCGGCTGCGCGACTGGCGGAACTGGGTCGAGACCCAGACGACCTGGAACTACATCTACACCGGCACCTACTGGGCCTCGCCCGGGTGCGAGAACACGTCCTGGGACCGCTACGCGAACCTGGACAGCCGTCTCTACTTCTACAACACCTCGCCGGTGAACAGCTACTACCACTGGAACGTCACGCCCAGCGTGCAGGCGTGGTTCACCGGCGCACAGAACCACGGCTGGCTGCTGCGCTGCGAGGCCCACGACGGCGGCAACGACGGTATGAGCTTCAACGCGAAGGAGAGCGGCAGCGCGGCCTACCGGCCGTACCTGACCATCGACTACGAACCGCCGGTCGGCGCCGAGCGCGCCAGCTGGAGCGACATCAAGGCCCTGTTTCGCTGAACTAGCCGGCTGGGGCCACCTCACTTGGACCTGGGGCGGCGGTCCTTCCTGACGGGAGCGGGAACCGGGCGCGGCGCGTCGACGCCGGTCCCGGACAGCTTGGCGAAGGTCTCGTCGTAGTCGCGGATAGCGGCGGTGACGACCTTGCGGGCGTGGACGGCGCCGTAGGTCTTGGCGATCGTCTGCTTCGCCTTGTGGCCGGGCACCAGCTTGTAGGTGGTGAAGTAGTGCTCGAGGCGCTCGATGAGCGCCTCGGGCGCCTGGCGGATGTCGCGGACGCGGTCCCACATCAGGTCGTTGTGCAGGATGCCCACGATCTTGTCGTCGGCCTCGCCGTTGTCGATCATCTGGAAACCGCCGATCACCCGGACGCTCAGCACGACCTCGGCGCGCGCGATGGGCCGCTCGCTCAGCACGCAGATGTCCAGCGGGTCGCCGTCGCCCACCGAGGCCTTGGGGCAGAGGGCGCTGACGCGCGGGCCGCAGTACGTGCGCGGCACGAAGCCGTAGAGGGCTGGCGGCTGCGCCGAGGAGCGCTGCGGCCGGTCGGCCCGCATGTAACCCGTCGTCTTGTCGATCTCGTACTTGATCACGTCGAACGGGGTGATCTCGATGTAGGCGTGCACCAGCTCGGGCGGCTGCGGGCCCGCCGACAGGCCGTGCCAGGGGTGGGGGCGCCAGGGGTGGAACGACAGGAAATCACGCATGGTCCTCGGCTCCTCGGGTTCGCGCTCGCGCGATCATGGCACACGCCGCGACGGCGTTCAACGCAACTCGTAGCGGTGGGCGATCCGCGCCGTCGCGCCCAGCATCGCCCCCACCGAGCAGAACGTGCTCGTCGACAGCTCGATGGCCCGCGCCAGCTTCTTCTCGGGCACCTCGCCGGTCACCACGAACAGCACGTCGATCGACGTGTAGACCTTCGGGTGGTCCGCGGCGCGCTCGGCGTCGACCTCCACGCGCAGGGACGCCGGCGGGCAGCGCATCTTCTCCAGGATGGCGACCACGTCGACGGCCGCGCAGCCGGCCAGCGCGTGCAGGACGGCCTCCATCGGCGAGGGGGCCGTGCCCTCGCCGCCCATCGCGACCGGGACGTCGAAGCGGCTCTCGCGGCCGTCGGCGGTGCGGCCCGTGAAGCGGCGGCCGCCCTCCCAGGTCACGGTGTGCTGCGGCATGGATCCCTCCGGCAGGGGGCGGTCAGTGGCGGTGCATGCGCCAGCGGATCCGGCCCCGGACGCGGGGCAGGTCCTCGTAGTGGTCGACGCGGCGCATCAGGGCGTTGACCTCGGCGCCGAGCAGGAAGATGAAGCCCGACACCCACAGCCAGATCATCAGGATGATGACCGTGGCGATCGAGCCGTAGGTCAGGTTGTAGGAACCGAAGTTGCGCAGGAACAGCCGGAACAGCGACGAGGCGCCGAACCACAGCAGCGTGGCGGTCACCGTGCCGGGCAGCACCCAGACGTAGCGCTGCTTCGCCTCGGGCGCGAAGTGGTAGAGGATCGACAGCGCCAGCAGGTTCAGCAGCAGCACCAGCGGCAGGCGCAGCGTGAGCCAGAAGCTCTGGCTGTCGCCGGCCAGGCCCAGCATCCGGAAGAACTCGTGGGAAAGATCCGGCCCCAGCAGCACCAGCGCGGTGGACAGGATGACGAAGCCGCTGAGCGCCAGCGTCAGCACGATCGACAGGATCTTCTGGTGCAGGAGGTTGCGCTTGGGATGGATGTTGTAGGCCCGGTTGATGGTCGTGATCAGGGCGCCCACGCCCATCGAGCCCGACCAGAGCGCGGCCAGCAGCCCGAGACCCAGCAGGCCGCCGCCGCGCTGGTTCAGCAGCGTGCGCACCGTGCCGGCCACCAGGTCGTAGGTGTCCCCGGGCAGCGCCTCGCTCAGGACGCTCAGCACCAGGTCCGGCTGCAGCATCGGCAGGTGGCTGATCAGGCTCAGCAGGAACAGGATGAAGGGGAACAGGGCCAGCATCATGTAGTAGGCGATCTGCGCGGCCATGCCCATGCAGTCGTCGTAGCCGATCTCCCGCTGCAGGCGCTGCAGGAAGAGGCAGGTTCGTTTCAGGGCGCGGCGGTGGTTCATGGCCGCTGAAGAATGCGGTCGCCGCCCGGAAAAAGCAATGGGTTGAGCGCCGGGGCCGGTCGTGGCAGGATTCCCGGGTCGCCGCGCCCCACCCGCCCCGCCTGGAGGAGCCATGAAGTCCGCCGTCCGCCTGCTGCTGGTGACCATCCTGCTCGCCGTCACGGTCGCCGCTTCGGCCGCCGCCGCCGCCCCGATCGAGACCTGGCTCATGTCGGGCCCCGCGCCGGTCGCTCTGCCCGCCTTCCACGACGAGGATCCCGGCAAGGTCGCCCTGGCCGACCTGCTGGACTTCCCCGCCCGCGACGTCGAGCGGCTGCGGCCGCGCGAGGGCGCCGACGGCTGGCGCCGAGCCACGACCGCGTCGGGCGCGATGACGCTGGAGTCCGGCGGCGCTGCCGAAGCCTGGCTGTTCACCTACGTCGAGGCGAGTCGCTGGATCGAGCCGACCCTCGAGCTGGAGGGCAAGCACCCACTGAAGGTCTGGCTCGACGGCGAGCCCGTCGCGCTGACCGACAAGGACGGCCTGCGCACCGCGACGCTGAAGCTCGAGCCGGGCCTGCGCCGCCTGGCCGTGCGCGCGCTGCGCGATCCCGCGCTCGCCGAGCCCTGGACGCTGAAGGCGGCCCTGTCGCAGGAAGCCGACGCGCCCGCGCCGGCCTTCGTTACGACGCTGGTCCCGACCCGCCCCACCGACATCCGCGACGAGCTCGACGCCCCGAAGGCGACCGCGCTGGCCGTCTCCCCCGACGGCGAGCTGGTCGCCCTGTCGCTGGCCGCCCACGCGCCCGACGGGACGCGCGAGACCTGGCTGGAGGTGCGCCGCGTGAAGGACGGCTCGCTGCTCTTCGACCGGCGCGGCACGGCCGCGCCCGCGCAGCTGGCGTGGCTACCCGACGGCAAGGCCTATTCCTACGTGAGCGAGAGCGACGGCAAGTCGACGGTGTGGGTCCACGACCTCGCGACGGGCGCGACGCGGCCCGCCCTGCGCGACGTCGAGCACTTCGGGTCCTACGCCTGGAACCCCGACGGCGGCTCGCTCATGCACGCCTACGGCGTCGAGTCCGAGGCCGACAAGCGCCAGGTCAAGCGCCTGCGCGCCATCGAGGACCGCTGGCCGGGCTGGCGCGACCGCAGCTACCTGGTCGAGACGACCTGGCCCGGCGGCGCGTCGCGGCGCCTGACCGCCGGCGCGGTGAGCGCCGAAGGCTGGTCGTTCAGCCCCGACGGCGCCTGCCTGCTGTTCTCGCGCACCTGGCCGGACCCGCTCGCGCGCCCCTACGCCCGCGCGGTCTGGTCGGAGCTGAACCTGGCGGACCTGTCGGTCGCCGTGGTGCTGGAGGACCGCTGGCTGGACAACGTCGTCTACGGGCCGGACCGCAACACGCTGCTGGTGACCGGCTCCCCCTCGGCCTTCGACGGCCTGGGCAACACGCTGCCCGCGGGCGTGACGCCCAACGACTACGGCGGGCAGCTCTACCTCTACGACCGCGGCGCCGGCAAGGCGACGCCCCTGACCCGCGACCTCGACACCGTGGTCCAGGGCGCGGTCTGGCACCGCGACGGGCGCATCGTGGCCGCGATGCTCGACGGCCAGTACGTGCGCCTCATGTCGGGCACACGGGATGGCAAGTGGCGCGCGCTGGACGCGGGCGTGGAGGTGGTCGGCGACTGGGACGCCGCCGAGCGCGGCAAGGTCGTGGTCTGCGCCGGCACCGGCGCGGTCACGCCGCAGCGCGTCACCGTGGTCCCGTTCGACGGCAAGTCGCGCCTGCTGCTGGCCCCCGGCGCCGAGCACTTCGCCGACGTCACCTTCGGCCGCGTCGAGCCCTTCGCCACGACGCTGGCCGACGGCACGCTGCTGGACGGCCTCGTCTACTACCCGCGCGACTACGTGCCCGGCCGCCGCTACCCGGGGATCGTCTTCTACTACGGCGGCACCTCGCCGATCTTGCGCGACTTCGGAACCCGCTACCCGAAGAACGTCTGGACCGGCCAGGGCTACTTCGTCTACGTGCCCAACCCCAGCGGCGCCGTCGGCTACGGCCAGGAGTTCGCGGCGCGCCACGTCAACGACTGGGGCCGGCGCACCGCGGGCGAGGTCATCGAGGGGACGCAGGCCTTCCTGGCCGCCTTCCCCGACGTCGACGCCGCCCGCCTGGGTTGCATCGGCGCCTCGTACGGCGGCTTCCTGACGCTCTACCTCATCGAGCAGACGGACATGTTCCGCGCCGCGGTCAGCCACGCCGGCATCTCGAACATCAGCAGCTACTGGGCCGAGGGCTACTGGGGCTACTCCTACGGCGGGCGGGCGCTGGCCGACTCCTTCCCCTGGAACGCGCCCGACCTCTACGTGGAGCAGAGCCCCCTCTACCACGCCGACCGCATCACGACGCCGCTGCTGCTGCTGCACGGCGCCGACGACACCAACGTCCCGCCCGGCGAGAGCGACGGCATGTACATCGCCCTGACGATGCTCGGCAAGGAGGTCGAGTACGTGCAGGTGGAGGGACAGAACCACCACATCCTGGACCACGATCGGCGGATCGTCTGGAACGACACGATCCTGGCCTGGTTCGCGCGGGAGCTGCGGGACGATCCGGGCTGGTGGAACGCCCTGTATCCGGACTGAACCGCCTGGAAGCGCCTGGAAGGGAGAGAAAGGCTTCAGTAGTTGCTGGTTTTGACGATTAGATGATATAATGTACGGATAACGCGACCAGCCAGCGCCTTCGAGGAGTCAGCAAGACTGCCATGATCTTCTTTCGGACAACATCCGGCCGATCCGGGTTCGCCCTCGCGGCGCTGCTGTCGCTGGCCTCGGCGCCGGCCTCGGCAGGCATCGGCGCGGGCACGGGCGGGTTGACCATCGACACGCTGCCGCCGGTGATCTTCGACATCGACGCGCCGAAGGGCGGCGAGACCTTCATCTCTCCCGCATCGGTCATCTTCAGCTGGAACGTGCAGGACGATTCGCCCACCCTGGAACTCCAGGGGCACCAGGCCGACGTCCTGGCCGGCAACTCGACCCTGGCGAGCATCGACCTGGAATTCGTGAACGGCTACCACGCCTGGAACTGGCCCGTGCCCGCGGTCGTCAGCGGGGACTGCCGCCTGCGCCTGACCGTCCGCGACCTGTTCGGCAACCAGACCCGCGTCGAAGAGGGCGACTTCCGCATCCTGCTGCCGGGCACCGGCGCCCCGCCGTCGCTGCGCGCGCCGGTGCTGGCGGCGCCCGCGCCGAACCCGTTCAACCCGCAGACCGATCTGGCCTTCGAGATCGACGCGCCGGGCCTCGCCCGCCTCGCGATCCATGATCCGGCGGGGCGCCTGGTGCGCACGCTGCTCGACGCCGACCTGCCGGCCGGCCGCCACGTGCGCGCCTGGGACGGCCGCGACGACGCAGGCCGGCGCGTGTCCGGCGGCGCCTACCTCGTGCGGCTGACGGTCGACGGCCGCGCCGCGGTTTCCCGCAAGGTGGTGTTGCTGCCATGACGCGGCGCGGATTCATCCTGGCGATGGCGGCGTCGGCGGCGCTGGGGGCCGGCACGGCCACCGCCGCGGATCCCGTGGTGAGCGGCGTCGTCAGCGCGCAGCGCACCGACGGCAGCGGCATCGTCGACGTGGCCTACGACCTCGCCGACGCCGACGGCAACGCCTGCTACATCAGCCTGCAGGCCTCGGACGACGGCGGCGCGACCTGGGACGTGCCCTGCCAGTCCCTCGGCGGCGACGCCGGCGCGGGCGTCGCGTCCGGCACGGGTCGCGTGCTGACCTGGAACGTGGGCCTCGACCATCCGGGGACCGCCCGCAACGACCTGCTGGTGCGCGTGCTGGCCAGCGACCTGGGCGTCTCCCACCCGGCGCACGCGCCCCACAACTACGTCTCGCTGATGACCGGCAACCCCACCTTCTACGCCAGCACGCTCGAGAGCATCGCCCGCGCGGACTTCCTGCACGTCACGGCGACCTGGGTCTGGGACAACGGGGACAACGAGGCCGCCGGGATCGTCGGGCGCGTCAAGGCCGTCAACCCCGACTGCCGGGTCCTGGGCTACGCGTCCGCCAAGACGTTGCGCCTGGACTGGGCCAACATGCCGGCCGGCTCGTACGGGCGCACGCTCTGGGACGCCCTGCTGCCCTACTGGTGCTACACGACGACGGGCGACACGCTCCAGGACTGGCCCGGCGTGGTCAACGTCGACATCCTGAACCCCGCCTGCCGCGACATCATCGTGGACACGTTCGCCGACTTCCAGGAGTCGTCGTCCAGCGCCTTCGACGGCATCTTCTGGGACTACTTCAACAACGGCATCTGGATCCCCGACTTCGTGGACGTGAGCGGCTACCCCGACCTCGACGGCGACGGCATCGGCATGCCGTCCGACCCCGACGAGCTCGCCGCCTACCGGTCGGCCTGCGAGCAGCTCGTGCTGTCGCTGCGCGCCCGGCTCGGCGAGGGGTTCCTGCAGATCTTCAACGGGCAGCGTTGCTACACGGACTCCACGTTCGCCACCCTCGCCGACGGCGTGAACTACGAACTGTTCCCCACGCTGGGCTTCGCCGCGCCCGACAAGATGAACAAGGCGCTGGACCCCGCCGTCTACAACAGCCTCTGGAACGCGCGGCGCTGGCCGCGCACCGTCAACGGCGGACCCTACCTCTTCCTGGAGAACAAGAACCGGTACCTCTACTACGACGCCGAGGGCGACCTGACGGAGTTGCTGCCGGGCAACATGTTCCGGGCCATCTCGCTGCTGATCGACGGTTGCTGCCCGGTCTGGCTGGACAACCCGGAGCAGGAGCTCGCCTGGCCCCCGGTCCCGATCACGCTGGGCGAGCCGCTGGGACCGCCGACGATCGCCGGCGCCGTCATCTCGCGCGACTTCCAGTACGGCGACGTGCGGTTGGAGAGGACGACGGGCATCTGGCCCAACGCCTTCAACTACCGGATCCGGGTCAACGGCCGGGTCGTCGAAGAGCAGGCCATCCCCTATCACACGCCCTGAGCATTCGCCGCCAGCCAGCCGCTCAGATCCCTTCCCAGCAGGTCCTGCAGCGCCAGGATGTCGTCGCGGTACAACGCGGACAGCCGTTCCCGGGTGGCCTGGTCCATCCGCGGCGCGGCGGCCGTGTTGCGCCGGCGCAGGTCGTTGACGAACCGTTTCAGCGGCTCCGGCGCGAGCGGGCCCAGCGAGCGCTTCAGGACGGGGTGGTTGAGCAGGGCGTTCACACGGCGGCGGCGGGGGTACCCGCCCTCGTTGTGCCGCACGCCCAGGTCGGGCACGAAGCCGGCGTCCGCGCCCAGGAAGCCGAACAGGTCGCGCATCAGGCCGGCCGGGTCCGACGTCAGGTCGTCGTGCAGGTAGACCCGGAGCTGGTCGCGCGGGAACAGGTCGAGGTAGCGGCGGACCTGCGCCGCGTAGAAGCCGACCTGCACGTAGTGCGAGTCCGGCCTCAGCGCGTGGGCGGGCGAAAGCTCGCGCTCGCGGTTCTGCAGGACGTTCATCAGGTAGCCGGACCAGGCCCGGTCGACGGGGTTGCGCAGCACGGCGACGAGCCGGACCTCGGGGATGGTCGCGCGGATGCGCCCCGCGGCGATCGGGCTCTCGAGGTACAGGGGTGACGCCTCGCCCGCGAGGCGCGCATCGCCGGCCTCTGCGAACAGCGCGGCGTACTGCGGCAGCGTGCGCACGGGGAAGGTGTGGCGCGCGTCGTCCCAGAGGCGGCCGGGCGGCGGCGCCACGGGGTCGAACCCGAAGAAGTCGGTCTCCTTCATCGGGCAGACGAAGATCCCAGGATGCTGGCCGGCGTAGCGCGCCAGGGCGGTGGTGCCCGACTTGGCGGCGCCGATGATCAGGAAATCGGGGAGGCGCATGGGACAACTCCTGTCGGATCCGCGAACGCCCTAGCGGGCGAGGTGCTCCCCGCCGTCGACGAGGATCGTCTGGCCGGTCACCGCCCGGCACCCCAGCAGGAACAGCAGCGCGTCGGCCACGTCGTCGGGCGTCGGGAAGCGGCGCAGCGGCAGCGCGTCGCGGGACACGTGCGCGTACGACTCGGGCGGCGAGGCGGGCGGCAGCACGGCGCCCAGGGCGATCTCGTTGACGCGCACGCGCGGCGCCAGGGCCAGGGCCAGGTTGCGGGTCAGGTCGTGCAGGGCGGCCTTGCTCTGGGTGTAGGCGAAGTACTCGGCGCGGGGGCGCAGGGCGTGGACGTCGTTGAGGTTGACGATGTCGCCCTCGCGGTCGGCGGGCAGCGCCGCGGCGAAGGCCTGGCCCAGCAGCAGCGGGGCGCGCAGGTTGACCCGCTGCATGCGGCTCCAGGCGTCCAGGTCGGTGGCGGCGAAGCGGCCCTGGTCGAAGAGCGAGGCGTTGTTGACCAGGATGTCGACGGGGCCCAGCTCGGCCGCGGCCTCGGCCAGCAGGCGGGCGGGCGCGTCGGCGTCCACCAGGTCGCCCTGGACCAGGGTCGCGCGGGCGCCCAGCTCCGAGATCGCGAAGGCCGTCTCGCGGGCCTCCGCCAGGGACCGGTTGTGGTGGACGGCCACGTCGACGCCGGCCCTGGCCAGGCTCAGGGCGAGCACGCGGCCCACGCGCACCGCGCCGCCGGTCACCAGGGCGACGCGCCCCTTCAGCTCGTTCATGGTTGCACCTTCCTCAGCGCGACCACCAGCGCGCCCTCGCCGCCCCAGTCGCGGGGCGCGGGCTGCCAGCTCGCGACGATGTCGGGGTGGGCCCGCAGCCAGTCCTGCACCAGCGGCGCGATCACCGGCTCTCCCTGGGAACGCAGACCCCTGCCGTGGATCACCAGCACCTGCCGCGCACCGCGGCGCTGCAGCAGGAAGATCTGCATCTCCAGCTTCTCCAGGGCTTGCCCGGCCCGCAGCTGCCGCAGGTGGATGGCCGGGGGCGGCTCGCCCGAGGGGCGGGGCCGGTCCTCGGACTCGTAGGCCTCGTGACGGATGGAGCGGCCGGTGCCCTTGGTGCGGCCGCTGCTGCCGGGCTGGCGGCTCTTGTGCTTACCCATCGCTGTTCTCCGTCGCAGGGTGCGCCAAACGCACGACGGTGGCGCCCCAGCTCCCGGCGTCCGGCGCCGTGCCGAAGCTCTGCACGGCCGGGTGGCGCGCCAGCTCCGCGCGCACGATCTCGCGCTGCACGCCGATCCCCTTGCCGTGGATGATGCGCACGTCAAGGATGCCGCGCTGCAAGCAGGCGTCCAGGTAGTCGCGCACCAGGTCCTTCACGTCCCGGGGCTGGAACATGTGCAGGTCGAGGGTGCCGTCGATGTCCAGCTCGTCGGCGCTCACGGCTGCTCGCTGACGGCGATGCGGTAGCCCGCGTACTTGCGGGCGTTGATCACGCCTTGGTCGAAGATCAGGTACTGGCCCTTGATGCCGTCCAGGATGCCGGCGGCGACGGGTTCGCGGTCCAGGTTGAAGCTCACGACCTTCGTCGGGTGGCGCAGGACCGGGTAGCGGAAGTGGCGCATGGCGCGGCCGGCCGCGGGCAGGGGCTCCACGCCAAGGGTCGCCAGCTCTGCCAGGATCGCGGCGACGAAGCCGTCGAAATCCGCCGAGTCGTCAGTGTTTTGGGGCTCGGCCTGCTTCAGCATGGCCATCCAGTGCGTGCGGTCGGCGTGGCGGCCGGCCAGTTCGTGTTCGATCAGCCCCACGGCGCGTCGGTCGGGCAGCTGCGCCAGCGGGACGGCGCGCACCGCGCCTTGGTCGAACCAGCGCGTCGGCACGTTGACCAGCCGCGTGATCCCGATCTTCGGCCCCGAGGTCAGCGACGCGTACAGCACGTGCGGCCGGAAGCACTGCGCCTGGGCGAAGGCCTCGTCGCGGCAGGGCGCGGCGGCGTTCCCGTGGTGGCAGAGCTCGGGCTTGACCATGCAGAGGTCGGCGTCGGCGCGGCTCTGGGAGCAGGGGAAGCAGAACCCCTCGCCGAAGGTTTTCTTCACAGCGCGGCCGCAGGCGGTGCAGGCGATCTGGCCGGTGAAGCGGATCTCGAGGGAGCGACCGAGCAGGTCGTTCAGGGGGAGGTCGGGGGCGCGGGCCGCGGCGCTGTTGGTGTCTGCCGCAGCGCTATGGCCGCGGTCGCGCAGCGCGTAGGCGACGGGGTCGCCGTCGGCGGCCGCCAGCTTGCCCCAGGTTCCCGACCAGATCTCGCGCACGGCTTCTCCCCCCTTGTCGTCGGTCGAAGTTCCCACATCCGGACCGCCGCGGCAAGGTGCAGCGACATACACCATGACAGTATCCGGCCGGCTCGGCTAGACTGCCACCGTCGCCCACCCGCGGAGGCCCCCCGTGCTCGACCGGATCTGGACCTGGCTGTTCATCGTCGCGCTGCTGGCCGCGCTCGTGCAAGCGTTCGTGCTGGGCAATGCCGCGGTGTTCGCCGCCATGGTGGGCGCGGCCTTCGATTCGGCCAAGACCGGCTTCGAGATCGCCCTGGGCCTGACCGGGGTGATGTGCCTGTGGCTGGGCCTGATGCGCCTGGGCGAGAAGGGCGGCGCCGTCGAGCTGCTGGCGCGCTTGACCGCGCCTTTGCTGCGCCGCCTGTTCCCCTCGATCCCCGCCGGCCACCCCGCCGAGGGCGCCATCGTCATGAACATGGCGTCGAACATGCTCGGGTTGGACAACGCGGCCACGCCGCTGGGGCTCAAGGCGATGAGCGAGATGCAGACGCTCAACCCCGACCCCGACGTCGCCAGCGACGACCAGATCCTGTTCATGGTCATCAACACCGCGTCGGTGACCGTGCTGCCGGTGTCGGTCTTCACCTACCGTGCGCAGATGGGCGCCGCCGACCCGACCGACGTGTTTTTGCCCATCCTGATCGCGACCTTCTGCGGCACCCTGACGGGACTGCTGACCACCATGGCGGTGCAGCGGCGACGGCTGGCCGACCCGGTGATCGCCGGCTGGCTGGGCGGCTTGACCCTGCTGGTCGGCGGCACGGTGGCGCTGTTCGCGTCGTTGCCGCGCGAGACGGCGCAGGCCGCGTCGTCGGCGCTGGCCAACGCCGTGATCTTCGGCGTGATGGTGAGCTTCGTGGTCGCGGCGGCGCGGCGGCGTGTGCCGGTGTACAGCGAGTTTGTGGAGGGGGCGAAGGACGGGTTCAAGGTGGCGATCGGGATCGTGCCGTATCTGGTGGCGATGCTGGTGGCGGTGGGGGTGTTGCGGGCTAGCGGGGCGTTGGATCTAGCGCTTGACGGGGTGCGGGCTGGGGTCGGGGCCCTTGGCGTTGATGCGCGGTGGGTGGATGGGTTGCCGACGGCGTTGATGAAGCCGCTTTCGGGGAGTGGGGCGCGGGGGGTGATGATCGAGACGATGCAGACGCATGGGGCGGATTCGTTTGCGGGACGGTTGGCTAGTGTGTTGCAGGGGAGTTCGGAGACGACTTTTTACGTGCTGGCGGTTTATTTTGGGAGTGTGGGGATCAAGAGGACTCGGCATGCGGTGGGGTGTGGGTTGGCGGCGGATGGGATGGGGATTTTGGCAGCGGTGCTTGTGACTTATCTAGTCTTTGGTTGATAGACACTCAGTGCCAACGAGAGCCCGGCGGAAGCCCTGCACATGTCGTCTACTCGACGCTAGCCAATTGCGGCTGGCCGTGCTGTGATACTGCATTATGAAGTCAAAAATCCCGATAGCCACCATTCGCGGCAAGCTCGACGCACCGGAGGCGGACGGTCTCTTCCAGGCTGTCACGGCCTGGAGATCCTCCGACGATGTCTCCAGATGTGTGATCGACCTCAGCGAACTTCAGTTCATGACACCGGCAGGCTTGACCGCCGTCGTCCAATCAGTGCGGTTCCTGAAAGAACAAGGCTGGTCCCCGGCTGTGAGGTTTCCGGCGGACGAAAAGGTGAGCCAATACCTCGCCCGGATGGGCCTGCGGCGAGGCCTACGAGGCATCGGCCGATGCATCGCCGCGCCGCGGGCACACCGAAGTTACGCTGCCTCGACTGCACTGGTCGAGTTGACCACGATACGTGATACCGGCGATGTTGACGCGCTTCTCGAAGGACTCTCGGACCGGGTCGCGGGCATCCTCAAGACGGAACTGGGGTACTCCGTTTCCGATGTCGGGGCGTTCTGCAACGTCATCTCCGAGCTGTCGAGGAACATCATCGACCACAGCGAAGCTGTCGGATATGTGGCGGCCCAGCGCTACTCACGGTCGAGCGATGGACAGAAATACGCCCTGATCAGCGTGGGAGATGCCGGCTTGGGCCTGCGCGCAACACTTGGCCAGCGGTATCCAGTCAGTCGCTGGACCGATGAGCAGGTGATCGTGAAAGCACTCTTGCCAGAGTATTCACGCCACCCCGGTCGCGGCCTTGGACTAGCCTTCGTCCAGAAGGTGTGCCAGGACTACCGGGGTAGCCTGCACATCCGAAGCGGCGCCTGTCGTCTCTACCTGCGTGGCCGAAAGGCCTACCGCGTCGATTCCAGTTCGTTCCCCGGGACGCAGCTCGCCATCTCCCTTCAGCAGAAATCCTGATCCACACACTTGACGGCAACCTGCTAGGGGAGTAGATTGAGCACAGATTCACTGAAATCAGTGAACTTAGAAAACCACTGCCATGGACTTGAGGCCAATGACCCCACAACTCTGGAAAGTTCCGAGCATGTACAAGGTGACGGGCGGTCGTGCCAAAGGGAGCCAGCTACGGGAGGCAATCCTCGCCGAACTCCTGAATCGCCCGCCCGACACGACCCTACTGCTCGACTTCGACGCCGTCGGGACGCTCGACTTCTCCGCAGCCGACGAGGTCATCGACAGGCTCATTGATCGGGTACTATCCCGCGAGATGGGGACACGTCGATTTGCCCTCACCGGGCTCGGCGAATCGGCCCGCGACAGCATCGCAGCCGTGCTCGAGCTTCGTAAGCGGCAGTGTCTTGAACTCCTGGGCGACGGGCGCGTGTGCGTCCTTGGTCCGCTTAGCCGGGTGCACGAGGAGACCTTGCAGTTCGTCGTGGCCCGTGGAGAGGTCGCGGTCACCGACGTCGCAGAACATTTCGGATCCACCCTACGCATGCCCGCGGCGACCAATCGCTTGAACACCCTGGCAGACGCTGGGCTCGTCGTCCGCCGGGCAGAACGAGGCGGTCCACGTGGCAACCGCTTCGTCTACACCGCTGTCGTCGCCGCCGGTACCAAGCCGGACCATTCAGCCCGTTCGCGAGCCATCGTCATTAAGTCACCCAAGTCCGTGAAAGGGGATACGCACGAATGAGCAAGAAAAACGTCCACATCGTGCCTGCCGACTCCAGCTGGGCGGTCAAGCAGGAAGGTCAGCGCGTACCGATCTCCCATCACCGCACGCAGGCGAACGCTGACAAGGCTGCCCGCCCGATCGCGAAACGAAACGGAGCCGAGCTCGTCATCCATGGCCGGGACGGGAAGATCCGCGACAAGGACAGCTTCGGGAACGATCCACTGCCGCCTCGTGACCGAAAGCGCTAATCGAAAGAGCTGTATGACTGCAAGCAAAAAGCCACTTCCGGAGAGTCAGTCTCCTGTTCGCCGGGCCCGAAATGCTGGACGACTCAAGGAGCTGATCCTCTACGTCCGGGCCGGCGGGCGCTGCGAGTTCGACGGTTGCAACAAGTACCTCTTGCGCAACCCGCTCACGCTGACGCAGGCGAACTTCGGAAAGAAGGCGCACATCGTCGCGTTCAAGGAGTCGGGGGCCCGCGGGCGACAGGGCAGACGGCCCAAGGACATCAATGCCCTGTCGAACCTGATGCTACTCTGCCCGACCTGTCACGACGAGGTCGACAAGCACCCGGACAAGTATCCGCGTCGCTCCCTCGAACGGTACAAAGCCGCTCACGAGAAACGGATCGAACTCGTTACGGCCGCTGGCCCGGACCGCAAGACGACCATCGTCCAGTTCAAAGCAAGGATTGGGGGAAAACAGGTAGCCATCCCGGCGCCCGACGTGTTTGCAGCAGTAGCGCCGAGGTTTCCCGAGGATGAACAGGGTCTCGTCATCGATTGCTCCGCGTTTGATGACCGAAGCCCGCATTTCATCGAGCAAGCGGTGGCCGAGATCGACCGGAGGATCGACTCCCTCTTGGAGCCGCGGATGCAAGGCGAACCTCCCCGGCATATCTCGCTCTTCGCCTTCGGACCGATCCCCCTGCTTGTCCACCTTGGTTCAAAGCTGAGCGATAAGTTGCCGGTGGACTTCTTCCAATTCCACCGAGACACGAAGAGCTGGGCGTGGAAGGTCCAGGGTGAGACTGCCCACTACACTCACTCCAAGCTCCGGGGGGGGACAGATCCGACGAGGGTGGCTTTGATTCTGTCCCTGAGCGGGAAGATCGCGGCCACGGATCTCCCGCTTGAAGTGGATGAGACGTTCAGCGTGTACGAGCTGACGCTCGAGGACCAGACGCCGAATACGATGTTCCTGAACACCCGGGCCGACTTGACCGCGTTCCGCGTTGCCTACCAGCGGCTGCTCGGAGAGATTCTGGCCGGGCACGGAATGCTCGATACGATGTACCTCTTCCCGGCGATCCCACTCCCGATCGCGGCATTGTGCGGCCACGATCTCCTCAATAAGACCCATCCAAGCCTGTGGGTATATGACCACGACAAGGCGAAGATCGGGTTCACTTATCAACTCAGTCTGAGCAGAGAATTTGATGGGGGAATCCCCGCTTTCAATCCAAGCTC
>DYDD01000046.1 GCA_020718045.1 Fibrobacter sp.
CGTGGCGCCGGACCCGCGTGTGCCTGGCGATCGCGGCGGGGATCGTGGTGGTCGCGTTCCTGTCGACCAGCCTCTGGTACCTGGCCCACGACGGCTACGCCAGCGACGTCGAGGCGATGGTGTCGTCGGTGTCCTGGTGGGTGAGGACCGGCGGCCCGCTGTACCACGCGCCCGATGCTGACCCGCAGTACAGCGTGCTCTACGGCCCGGTGGTCTACCTCGCGACCGGGTTCTTCCTCGACCTGCTGGGCCCCTCGATCCCGGCCGCCAAGGCGGGCGCCATGCTGGCGCTCTACGCCTCGGTGGTCCTGTTGTACCTGTCGATCCGCCGCCACGTCTCCGGCCTGCTGGCCTTCGGCATGACGGCCGTCGCGCTGCTGCTCTACTGGACCGGCGGCACGTCGTCGATGCTCGTGCGGCCCGACCCCTACATCCTGGCCGCGGTCTGCCTGGGATTGTACGGCGCCGGTTGCACGCGCCGTGTTCCGGCCGTTGCGGCCGCGGCCCTCGCGCTGGCTGTGGGGCTCAAGGCCCATGCCGTCCTGTACCTGCTGCCGGTGCTGACGCTGCTGGACGAACGCCACGGCTCGGGCGCGACGCAGTCGGCCCTGGCGCTGGGCGCGGTCGCCATCGTGGCGCCGTTCGCCCTGCACGACGGCATCTCGCTCGTCAACTACCTGAGCTGGCTGCTCATCGGCACCCAGCACGGGCTCGAGCTGGACAACCTGCCGCAACTGTTCACCCGGGCGCTGTTCTTCGCCATCCCGGTGCTGGTGCCGTTGTCGGCGGGGCGCCCGCCGGCGAACCGGCCCTGGATGCGGCGCCAGCTCGTCCTGGCGTGGGCGACGGGCAACGCGGTGGTGATCCTGCTGGCCATGAAGCCCGGCGCCGGACAGGTGCACCTGCTGCCGCTGGTGCCCATCAACCTGGTCTTCGCGGCCAGGCTGTGGCCCGCCGAGGGCATGCGCGGCCTGCTCTTCCCGGAACGGCGCGCCTCGTGGCGGCTGGGCGCCGTCTCGGCCTTCCTGGTCGCCGCGGTCATCGCGGGCTCCGTGTCCGGGTACCGCAGCGCCCGGCTGGCGGAATGCCGCATGCAGAACTCCACGGCGATCTCGGCCGACATCCGGCGGATCCTCGCCGAACACCCCGGCCGGGCCATCGGCATGGGCTACAGCGGCGACCGCAACTACTACCACCTGGCCAATCTCAGGCCGCTGCTCACGTTCTCGGGCAACCCGCTGCTGATCGACGCCGTCTCGCTCATGGATTCGCGTCGCGCCCACCGCGAGATCCCGCGGGCCACGCTCGACGCCCTCGACGCCGGCGTGATCGACCTGTGGCTCATGCCGCGCGGTCGCCAACCTTTCCGCCTCGCCAACTGGTACCCGCCGCACGACGACGTCTTCTCCGACGAGATCCGCGCGCGCTTCTCCACCCACTACCGGCTGGAAGGCCACTCCGCGTACTTCGACCTCTGGGGCTGGGACCAGTCGGCGGTGCTGGACGGGCTGCTGGTCCAGGGGAAGCCCGCGACGTCCGTCGCCCTGAACCTGGAGTGATCGGGATCACGATTGCCCCGTCGCGGGCGATCGGCTATCATGCTTCCAGCCGTCGTCGACGGTCTCGTCCTCCGGCCTCCGCGCCGGTCGGGCGAAGGGTGCCGCGATCCGTTCCGGATCGTTGCAGGACGGGGATGGTCGGGCCGCCATCCAGAGCCAACGACGGGTGATCCCGTCGCTGCCCGCTCCGCGGGCGCCTCTGGAGGCGAACATGGCGAATGCCCGACCCGCGCCCGCGTCCCAACCCCCCGTGCAGGAACCCACCGGCTGCCTCAGCGTGATCGTCCGCCTGTCGTGGATGGCGGTCGGCCCCGCCCTGCTGTTCTTCCTCCTGTTCAGGATCGCCGAAGCCGGCCGCGCCACGGCGCTCGACGTCGTGTACTGGGCGGTGGCCGCCGGGCTGATCGCCCTGCGGCGCGTCGATATCACGCGACTCGGCGGCCAGACCGCGAACGGCGATCCGGCCTGCTTGCTGGATTGGCGGCGGTACGCCTTGGGGGTGGGAGTGACGGCGCTGGGGCTGTGGGGTTTCGCGCACACCCTGCTGGCGGAATTCATGAAGTAGCCGGCAGCGGCGGGAGCGTGCCCGGCCCGGGCGGCGCCCGGGCCGGACCTGCACACGGTCGCGTCGGCGCGGTCTACTTGCTGCCGCGCACCACCATCAGGTCGAGGTCCTCCCGCAGGCTCTGCAGATCCTCCTCGTGCTCGATCTCCTGCTCCAGGATCGCCAGCGCCAGGTTGTACGTCACCATGTCCTTGTCCTTGGTGGCGTCCATCAGGGCCTTGTACGTGGTGATCGCGCACTGCTCGCCCTCGATGTTCTGGTCGAGCAGGACGGTCACGTAGGGATCCTGCGGCGCGTCGTACTTGCAGGGGCTCAGCTTCGCCCAGCCTTCGGGCGCGAGCACCGGCGTGCCGCCGAGCTGGAGGATGCGGCCCGACAGCATGACGGCGTGGTTCAGCTCCTCGGCGGCGTGCAGGTTGAGTTCGGCCGCTACGGCGTCCTTCATCGGCCCCTTGATGAGCTTCGCCCCGAGCCAGTACTGGTAGTAGGCCAGCCACTCGCTGGCGTAGGCCCGGTTGAGCAGGTCCAGGAGTTTGTCGACGTCCATGCCGATGATTTCGCGTCCTCTAGTTCCCATGTCCGTCTTCCTTTCGGCGGTCGGCCGCGGTTCGGGGTCGGTGTGTCGGCGATCGGATCAGTCCGCCGGCGCGGCGGTCGTCGCGGCGCAGGCGACGCAGACGCCGCGCACCTCGACGTGCGTGGCGGCGATGCTGCCGAAGGAGTTCACGGCGTCCGGGACGCGCAGCGCGTCGAGCTCGGCGCTGGTGAAGTCGCGCGCCAGGCCGCAGCGGACGCAGACGTAATGGTGGTGCGGCTCGAGGTTGGCGTCGAAGCGCAGGCTGTCGCGGCGCGGTCCCAGCGTGGCGACCAGGCCGAGGTCGTTGAGCAGCCAGAGTGTCCGGTACACGGTGTCCGGGGAGACCGTCGGCAACCGCAACCGCACGGCGCGGTGCACGGTCTCGGCGTCGGGGTGGTCCTGGCTGGCGGCCACCTCGCGGAAGATCTCCAGGCGCTGGTGCGTCAGCTTGACGCCCGCCGTCTTGGCGGCCACCCGGAACGCAGCCAGCCGGCGTTCGACTTCGGCGTTGTCGATCATATCATTCCTATCTAGTAATTGACATCAGGTAGGAATCTACCATCATCAATGGGCGAAGTCAAGGCTGCCGAGCCGGATCCGGAGCCTTGGGTGGGCATCCCGGCCTCGAGGCTGGTATATTGACGGCCAAACCGGCACCAGAAAGGCCTGCGGCCCATGGCGCGGAACATCGAAATCAAGGCCCGGCTTGCGAAGGTCGAGGACCTGTTGCCTCGGGTCGCCGCGCTCGCCTCCGGTGGGCCCGAGCGGATCGACCAGGACGACACCTTCTTCCGTTGTGGGCATGGGCGCCTGAAGCTGCGCGAGTTCGCGGACGGACGCGGCGAACTCATCTTCTACCGGCGCGCCGACCGGCAGGGCCCCAAGGAGTCGTTCTACGTCATCGCCCCGACCGACGCGCCGCAGGCGCTGCGGCAGGTGCTGACGCTCTCGTGCGGGCCGGCCGGCCGGGTCGTGAAGCGCCGCACGCTGTTTCTGGTCGGGCGCACGCGCGTCCACCTGGACCGCGTGGAAGGGCTCGGCGACTACCTGGAGCTCGAGGTCGTGCTGGGCGAGGGCGAGGACGCCGCCGCCGGCGAGGCCGAGGCACGCGCGCTGATGGACGCGCTGGGCGTCGGGGCGTCGCAGCTCGTCGAGGGCGCCTACCTCGACCTGATCGCCGGCGCCGCCGGCGGCGCGAAGGAGCAACCGTGATTCCCGCCCTCGAAGCCCTCGCCCGCCTGCGCGAAGGCAACCGTCGCTTCGTGACCGAGGTCCGCAACTGCGACCCCGGCGTGCGGCAGGCCCGGCGGCTCGAACTGACGGCCGGCCAGGAGCCGCACGCCATCATCCTGGGTTGCTCCGATTTGCGGGTGCCGGCGGAACTGGTCTTCGACCAGGGCCTCGGGGACCTGTTCGTCATCCGGGTCGCCGGCAACATCGTCGCCCCGTCGCAGGTCGGCAGCGTCGAGTTCGCGGCGGAACGGTACGGCACGCGCCTGGTCGTGGTGCTGGGCCACTCCGAATGCGGCGCGATCCTCGCCACGCTGGAGGTCCTCGGGCGCGCGTCCGACGACCACTCGCTCAACCTGCGCTCGATCGTCGACCGCATCCGGCCCTCCCTGGCGCCGCTGCTGGCCTCGGACCTGCGGCACCGCCCGGCGGACCTGGTGCAGGCGGCCGTGCGGGCCAACATCCGCGTTTCGGCGGACCACCTGCGGCACGGGTCGGCGTCTCTCGAGAAGCTGATCCGCGAGGACGGGCTGCTGGTCGTCGGCGCGGACTATTCGCTGGAGTCGGGGGTCGTGGACTTCTTCGACGGGGCACCCTGACCTTTGCACGCGCGCCCTGACGGGAAGGTGGCCCCGGAACCGATTATTTGATATCCTGGAAGCACTCGTCAGCCGTCGCCGGTCGCATCGCCCTTCCAAACGAGGTTCCGACATGCGCTTCTCGCGGATCCCTTCCCTGCTGGCCGTGGCCGGCCTGCTCGCGATCTGTGCCCTGACCTACCGCGCCGGCACGGACGTGCGGGGCCCTCAGGACCCGTTCGCGCGCGAGATCGCCCGGCTCGAGCTGCGGCGCGACCACGCCGCGCCGGGGTCGGCCGACCGCTTCAAGGCTGGGCACAAGATCGACCGCATCGAGCGCAAGCTCGAGGGCCGGCCCGCCTTCGAGGCGCCCGAGGAGTTCGCGCGGCTGCTGAACGAGATGCGCATCCCCGCCGACCGCAAGGAATCCGAGTACGAGGCGGGCTACCTCGTGCGCGAACTGGGCCGGGCGCGCGCCGCCAAGCGGACGCCCGCGACGGTGCTGGCCTGGGAGAACCGCGGCCCCGGCAACGTCGCGGGCCGCGCCCGCGCGATCGTGGCCGACCCCGACGACCCGAGCGGCGACACCTGGTACATCGGGACGGCCGGCGGCGGCGTCTGGAAGACCGCCGACGGCGGCGCCGTCTGGGCCGACCTCACGCCCGGCTTCCCGGTGCTGTCGGTCCAGTCGCTGGCCATGGCCGCCAGCGACCACGACGTCCTGTACGCCGGCACCGGCGAGAGCTTCTTCAACGTCGACACCATCAACGGCAACGGCATCCTGAAGTCGACGGACCGCGGCCTCACCTGGTCGCACCTGGCGGCGACGGTCGACAACCCGTCCTTCAACAACGTGGCGAGGATCGTGGTCGATCCCGCGAACGCGGACGTCGTGCTGGCCGCGACCACCGTCGGGCGCTACAAGGATTCGGTGCTGCAGCGCTCGAGCATCTTCCGGTCGACCGACGGCGGGGCGAACTGGACCGAGGTGCACGCGATCACCGACATCGGCACCTTCGGCCGCGTGAAGAAGATCCAGCAGCTCGTGGCCACGCCCGGCAACTTCAACGTGCTCTACGCGACGGTCGACGAGGGCGGCATCCTCAAGTCGACCAATGCCGGACTCTCCTGGACCTATGTCAACACCGGCATCGCCGACCTGACCGGGCGCTTCGAGCTGGTCGTCTCGCCGACCAACGCGAGCCGCCTCTACGCCGCGGCCGAGGGCGCGAGCCACTCCGAGCTGTGGATCTCGACCAACGCCGGCGCGAGCTGGTCCGAGACCTTCGAGAGCGGGACGGAGCCCAACTGGCTCGGCGCGCAGGGCTGGTACGACAACACCATCGTCTGCCACCCGACCGACCCGAACCTCCTGTACGTCGGCGGCGTGCGGCTGTGGCAGATCACGTTGTCCGGCACCAGCCGCACCACCACCCAGCTCAGCGTGGGCCCGGTGCACGTCGACCACCACGGCCTGCTCGTGATCCCCGACGGCGGCGGCTCGTGGCGCCTGCTCAACACCAACGACGGCGGCGTCGGCGTCGCGGGCAGCCAGGCCTCCGGCTGGAGCGCCCCCATCGCCGGCATGACCACCACCCAGTTCTACGGCGTCGACAAGCGCCCCGGCGCCAGCGCCTACTTCGGCGGCATGCAGGACAACGGCACCTGGTTCTCGGCGCCCGACCCGGACCGGCTCGCCCCCTGGACCTTCGCCATCGGCGGCGACGGCTACGAGACCTCGTGGCACTTCGACGATCCGCTGAAGATGATCGGCGGCTACCAGTACAACGGGCTGCAGCGCTCGCTCGACGGCGGCCAGAGCTGGAACGGCGCCACCGGCGGGCTGAGCGACACCGGCAGCGCCAACGCGCCCTTCATCACCAAGGTCGCCAAATCCAACCTGTCGCCCGACCTGCTGTTCGCCGTGGGCCGCAACGGCGTCTGGCGCTCGACCGACTTCGGCGGCGGCTGGTCGCTGTCCCCGGTGGCCGCGGCGACCTGGGGGACGATCGGCAGCTTCCACAACGTGAAGATCTCGCGCGCCGACCCGGACATCGTGTGGGCCGGCGCGCGCATGGACGCCAGCGGCAGGATCCACGTCTCGACCGACGGCGGCCTCACCTTCGCCGCGGTGCCGAACTACACGGTTTCGACCATGGGCGGCATCTCGGGCCTGGCCACCGACCCGGCGAACCCCGCCGCGGCCTACGTCCTGTTCAGCTTCGCCGGGCGTCCCAAGATCCTCAAGACGACCGACCTGGGCCAGACCTGGACCGACCTCACGGGCTTCGCGGGCGGCAGCCCGAGCACCAACGGCTTCCCCGACGTCGCGGTGTACGACCTGCAGGTGTTCTCCGACGACCCCGACCACCTCTGGGCCGGCACGGAGATCGGCCTGGTCGAGTCGCTGGACGGCGGCGCCAGCTGGGACCTCGCCGACAACGGCCTGCCCGGCGTGGCGATCTGGTCGATGACCGAGGTCGAGGACGAGGTCGTGGTCGGCAGCCACGGCCGCGGCATCTGGAGCGTGGCGTTCCCCTCGCTCGTCGCCGGCAAGACCTACAAGCCGCTCATCGATGCGCTCTACCAGGGGCCCGACGGCCTGCTGAGCGTCGACCTGAACCTGCGGTCCCCGTACGACTCCACCCAGGTCTTCGTCGACGGCGTCCGCCGCGCCACCCTGCCGGCCAGCGGCTTGCGGCAGGACGCCCTGGTGCAGCTGCCCGTGCTGAGCGCGGGCCAGCGCAGCGTGTTCGCGCGCGCCTTCAGCGGCGGCGTCGGCCACGACTCGGTCACCCGCAGCCTCGAGGTGTTCGTGTTCGCGGCGCCGGTCTCCTCCTACGCGAACGACTTCTCGGCGTCCGGCGACTTCGCCGGCAGCGGCTTCACGATCGGCGGCTACGCCGGTTTCAGCGGCGGCGCCCTGCACTTCCCGCACGATTACGCCGACAACGCCACCTACACGGCCATGCTGGCCGTGCCGATCGTCGTCGCCCAGTCGAACGCCTACGTCTCCTTCGACGAGGTCGTCCTGGTCGAGCCGGGCGAGCCCGGCAGCGTCTTCGGCGACGGCGATTTCTGGGACTACGTGATCCTGGAGGGCAGCAAGGACGGCGTCGCCTGGGTGCCGATCGCCCCCGGCTACGATTGCCGCCGCGACGCCGCCTGGGAGACCGCCTGGTACGCCGGCACGCCGGGCAGCTCGACGCTGCTGCGGTCGCACGTCTTCGATCTGCACGACGCCTTCGTCGTGCGCGACACGGTCCTGCTGCGTCTGCGCTTCTACGCCGACGGCGCCGTCAACGGCTGGGGCTGGGTCGTCGACAACCTGTCGATCCAGGTCGGCAGCTCGACGGGCGCCGGCGACGGGACGCCCGCGCGCTTCGCGACGCTGTCGCAGAACGCGCCGAACCCCTTCAACCCGTCCACCGCCATCCGCTACTCGCTGCCGCAGGCCGGGACCGTGAGCCTGCGCATCTACGACGTGCGCGGGCGGCAGGTGCGGAGCCTGGTCGAGGGGGCGCAGGACGCCGGCGATCATGTCGTGGTCTGGGACGGCCGCGACGACCGGGGCGGGCACGCAGCCAGCGGGGCCTACGTCTACCGCCTGCAGGCGGGGGGCAGCTCGCAGCAGCGCAGCATGATGCTCGTCAGGTGAGGGGGCGGCTCCGGACACGACTCATGGGTCGTCCCCCTGCGCCGCGCACAGCTCCAGCAGCCAATCGCGGAACACCGCGACGCGGTGGAGGTCCGCCTTGCGCTCGGGATGGACGAGGTAGTAGGCGTGCTCGCTTTTCACCGGCCGGTCGATCGCGACGACGAGCCGGCCGCTCGCGATCTCGTCCTGGATCAGGAACCGCGGCAGGACCGCGAGCCCGAGCCCGGCGATGGCGGCTTGGATGACCATGTGGATCTGTTCGAATCGCGGCCCCATGCGACCGTCGATGTCCTCCTCGCCGCAGGCGCGCAGCCACTCCTGCCAGGCCTGCGGCCGGGTCATGTGCTGCAGGAGCGTGTAGCGGCCCACGTCCTGGGGGCGAGCCAGCTTGGAGCCTCCGAGCAACGACGGCGCCGCCACCGGCACGACGACCTCGCCCATCAGCTGGCGACAGATCGCCCCCGGCCAGATTTCGCTGCCGAAGTGGATGGCCACATCGATCTCGCTGCCGGCGAAGTCGAACGGCCTCACCTGCGTCACCAGGTTGAGCTGGATGTCGGGATGCCGCGTGGTGAAGTCGCCGAGCCGGGGGATGAGCCACCGCGACCCGAAGGTCGGCAGCAAGGCGACGGTCAGCACGCCGCCGCTGCTGCCGTAGGCCATCAGCTGGAGCGTCGCCGCCTCGGCGCGGTCGAGCAGATCGCGCACGGCGGCGGCGTACGCTTCTCCCGGTTCGGTCAGGACCAGCCGCTGCTTGAGGCGGCGGAACAACGGCCTCCCCACGTACTCCTCGAGCTGCCGGATCTGGCGGCTCACCGCGCTCTGCGTGACGTTCAGCTCGCGCGCCGCCCGGGTGAAACTCATGTGGCGCACGGAGGCCTCGAAGTACTGGAGCGCGGTGAGCGAGGGCAGGATTCGTTTCGAGGTCATGACTATTTCGAATAGGCTCCTGATAAATAATCGTTTGCGGTTCGGGGCGACGATAGAACATAATTCCCATTACGGCAACGAGAAAGACATATCTTCGACACGTGGATTCGTTTGCTGGAGTCCCCGCGATCATTCCAATACCGCATGGAACGGTTGAGCTGGTCAGCCGATCCCTGGTCCCAAGGAGGTTCCATGAGCAAGCACAAGATCGCCTGGTTGCCCGGTGACGGCGTCGGCATCGAGGTCATGGAGGCGACCAGGATCTGCCTCGACGCCCTCGAGTTCGACGCCACCTATGTGCACGGCGACATCGGGTGGGAGTTCTGGTGCAAGGAGGGCGACGCCTTCCCCCGGCGCACCGTCGATCTGCTGGGCGACTGCGACGCGGCCCTGTTCGGCGCCATCACCTCCAAGCCCGTGAAGGACGCGGAGCGCGAGCTCGTTCCCGAGCTGCAGGGCAAGGGCCTGGTCTACCGCAGCCCCATCGTCCGCATGCGGCAGTCGTTCGACCTCTACACCTGCCTGCGGCCCTGCCGGGCCTACCCGGGCAACCCGCTCAACTACGCGGAAGGCATCGACCTGGTGGTCTTCCGGGAGAACACGGAAGATCTCTATGCCGGCGTCGAGTTCAGCCCGGTCCCCGACGAACTCGTCGCGGTCCTGAGCCGGCTCAGCAAGCCTTTCTCCCATTTCGCCGCGCTGCCGGGCAGCGACTACGCCATCACCTGCAAGATCAACTCGAAGAAGGGCTGCGAACGGATCATCCGCGCCGCCTTCGAGTATGCCAAGGAGTTCGGCTACCCCAAAGTCACGGTGATCCACAAGGCGAACGTGGTGCGTGCGACCGAAGGCATGTTCCTGGAGATCGGGAAGCGCGTCGCCAAGGACTACCCGGGGATCCAGGTGGACGACGCGAACATCGACGCCATCTGCATGTGGCTGCTCAAGAACCCCAAGAACTACGGCGTGCTCGTCGCCACCAACATGTTCGGCGACATCGTCAGCGACCTCGCCGCGCAGATGGTGGGCGGCCTCGGCTTCGGCTGCTCCGGCAACATCGGCGAGAAGCTCGCCGTGTTCGAGCCGAGCCACGGCAGCGCGCCCAAGTACGCCGGCCAGAACAAGGTGAACCCCATCGCCACCATCCTCGCCGGCAAGATGATGCTGGACTGGCTGGGCGAGACCGACAAGGGCGCCCGGCTCGGGCAGGCGGTCGCCCGGATCATCGCCGAAGGCGACGTGCGCACCTACGACATGGGCGGCGGCGCCACGACCCTGGAGATGGGCGAGGCGATCGCCGGGAAGGTGTAGCGCGATGGCCGAGATCATCATCCACGAAGTCGGCCCCCGGGACGGCCTGCAGGCCGAGCAGCAGGTGGTCCCGACCGGGCAGAAGCTCGCCTGGATCCGGTCGCTCGTCGCCGCGGGCCTGGACATCGTCCAGGTGGGCTCGTTCGTGCACCCGGAAAAGGTGCCGCAGATGGCCGACACAGACGAGCTCTTCCGCGCGCTCGACGCCCGGTCGCGGGGCGGGACGATCCTCTCGGGCCTCGTGCTCAACGAGAAGGGCCTCGAGCGCGGGCTCGCGTGCGGCGTCGACCTGTTCTGCCTCGGCGTCTCGGCTTCCGAGACCCACAGCCTGAAGAACACCGGCATGGGTTCCGGGGAGGCGCAGCGCCGCATCATCGCCGCGGCCGGAGAGGCGGTCGCGGCCGGCAGGAAAGTCCAAGTTTCGGTGCAGAGCGCCTTCGGCTGCGGCTTCGAGGGCCCGATCCCGGAGGAGCGGGTCCTCGACATCGTGCGCGCCTACCTCGAAGCCGGGCTCACGAGCATCAGCCTCGCCGACACCGCCGGCCACGCACACCCGGGGCAGGTGCGTCGGTTGTTCGGCAGGATCCTGCAGCTCGCGCCGGAGATCCGCTGCACGTGCCACTTCCACGACACCTATGGCCTCGGCATGGCCAACATCTACGCCGCGTCGGAGTCGGGGGTCACCGGCTTCGAGACCTCGTTCGCCGGTCTGGGGGGCTGCCCGTTCACCAAGGTCGCGGCCGGCAACGTGGCCACCGAGGATCTGGTCCACGCCCTCCGGCGCAGCGGCCTGCGCACGGAGATCGGTCTCGATGGGATCGTCGCCGTGGCCCGCGAGGTCGCGGCGCATTTCGGACGTGACATGCCGGGCCGGGTCCACAAGACCGGCCCGCTCCCCTACTAGGCAGGTGTTCCGATGACCGAACAGTTACGCATGCTCGACGGCATCAAGGTGCTCGACCTCACGAACGTGCTCTCCGGCCCGTTCGCCTCGCTCCACCTGGCGCTCCTGGGCGCCGAGGTCGTCAAGATCGAGAACCCCAGGGACGGCGACCTGGCCCGCAAGCTCGGGATCGTCCCCGAGTACAACCGGCAGCTGATGGGGACGAGCTTCCTGGCGCAGAACTGCAACAAGAAATCGGTGACCCTCAACACCAAGTCGCCGGACGGCAAGGCGATCTTCAAGCGGCTCGTCGAGGACGCCGACGTGGTGATCGAGAACTTCCGTCCCGGCGTCATGGACCGCCTCGGGCTCGGCTATGGCGTCCTGCGCGGGATCAACCCGGCGCTGGTCTACTGCGCGATCTCCGGCTTCGGGCAGACCGGCCCGGACGCCGACAAGCCGGCCTACGACCAGATCATCCAGGGTCTCTCCGGCGAGATGGCGATCAACGGCGACGAGCGGCTGACGCCGCTGCGCGCCGGCTTTCCCGTCTGCGACACCGTGGGCGGCTTGAACGCGGCGTTCGCGGTGATGGCCGCCCTCTTCCACCGCCAGCGGACCGGCGAGGGTCGGTTCATCGACGTCGCGCTCCTGGACTCGATCATGCCGCTCATGGGCTGGGTGGCCGCGAACCTCCTGATCGGCGGCCAGGAGCCGCAGGTCATGGGCAACGACAACTTCACGGCCGCGCCCAGCGGCACCTTCCGGACGCTCGACGGCCACATCAACATCGCCGCCAACAAGCAGGAGCAGTGGGAGGCGGTCTGCGACGTCCTCGGACTCCCGGAGCTCAAGACCGATCCGCGCTTCCAGGAGCGCGACACCCGCAAGCAGAACCGCCGGGCCCTGACGCCGCTCCTCGAGGCGCGCCTCGTCGAGGGGACGACGCGGCACTGGGTCGCGGCCCTGAACGCGCGCGACGTGCCGAGCGGCGACATCCTGAGCCTGGGGCAGGCCCTGCGCCAGCCCCAGATCGCGCACCGCGGGGTCCTGCAGAAGGTGAACGTGCCGGGCCTGGGCGACATCGAGGTCTTCGGCCTCACCGCCCTGTTCGACGGCGAGTCGGGCCCGGTCGCCACGCCGCCGCCGACGCTCGGGCAGCACAACGCCGAGGTCCTGGGCCGCCTGGGCTTCACCGCGGACCAGCTCGCCGAACTCAAGCAGAAGGCAGTCATCTGAAACCCCGGACCTCACGAGGAGTCGCGATGGGAATGACAGTCGTCGAGAAGATCCTGGCCGCCGCGGCGGGCGCGAAAGCCGTCAAGGCCCTGGACATCGTGGAGCCGCGCGTCGATCTCGCCATGTCGCACGAGAACGCGGCCCTGGTCATCAACCAGTTCAACGAGATCCACCAGGGCACGGGCCGCGAGCCCAAGCCATGGGATCCCGACCGCATCGCCATCATCTTCGACCACCGGGTGCCGGCCGAGGGGCCCAAGACCGCCACCAACCAGAAACTCATCCGCGGCTTCGTGGCGCGCCACGGCATCGCCAAGTTCCACGACATCCGCGGCGACCTCGGCGGCATCTGCCACCAGATCCTGCCGGAGCGCGGCTACGTGCGGCCCGGATTCGTGGTCGTCGGCACCGACAGCCACACCACCAGCCACGGGGCCCTGGGCTGCTTCGCCTTCGGCATCGGCGCCACCGAGATGGCCTCGGTCTGGACGCTCGGCGTCGCGCTCAACATCGAGGTGCCGCCGACCATCAAGGTCGTCGTCAGCGGCAGGTTCCAGGAGCACGTCGGCCCGAAGGACCTGATCCTGCACCTGATCGGCCGCCTCACGGCCCAGGGCGCCAACTTCCGCGTGCTCGAGTTCCACGGCGACACGATCGCGGCGATGTCGACGAGCGGGCGCCTCACCATCTGCAACATGAGCGTCGAGGCCGGAGCCACCGGCGGCATCGTGCCCGCCGACGCCGAGACCGAGCGCTACCTGCGCCAGGAGGCCGGCGTCACCGGGCCCCTCGCGCGGGTCCGGCCGGACGACGACGCCGTCTACGAGAGGGTCGTCGAGGTCGACGTGTCCCGGCTCGAACCGCAGATCGCCTGCCCGCACACGGTCGACAACGTGAAGCCGATCGGCGAGGTCGCCGGCAAGGCCGTCCAGCAGATCGTGATCGGCAGCTGCACGAACGGCCGCCTGGACGATCTAGAGATCGCCGCCGGGATCCTCAAGGGCAAGCAGGTGGCTCCGGGCACGCGCATGCTGGTCTTCCCCGCCTCCGGGCGGATCTACTCCCAGGCGCTCGAGGCCGGCTACCTGCAGGAGTTCATGAGGGCCGGCGCCGTGGTGATGAACTCGGGCTGCGGACCGTGCCTGGGCATCCACCAGGGGGCGCTCGGGGACGAGGAGGTGGCGCTCGCCACCACCAACCGCAACTTCAAGGGCCGCATGGGCAACCCGAGATCCGAGGTCTACCTGTGTAGCGCGGCCGTCGCCGCGGCCAGCGCCATCACCGGCGTCATCACCGATCCGCGCTCAGGAGGTCGCTGACATGGGCAAGGTCGTACTGAAGCTAGGGAAGGACATCAGCACCGACGACATCTACCCCGGGCGGTTCATGGCCACGGTCCTGCCGACCGAAACGCCGCAGTTCTGTTTCCACGATCGCACGGAGTTCAACGCGCAGCTCAAGGCCAAGACGATCCCGGCCGGCAGCGTTATCGTCGCCGACGAGAACTTCGGCTGCGGCTCGAGTCGCGAACAGGCGGTGAGCACCATCCGGGGCCACGAACTCGTCATCGTCGCGCGGAGCATCGCGCGCATCTTCCTGCAGAACGCCATCAACCTCGGCTTGAACCTGGTCATCTGTCCGACCATCGAGGCGGAGTCGGGGGACGAGCTCGAGCTCGTCTCCGGCAGGGTGCTGAACAGGACCAGCGGCAGGGAGTTCGCCACCGAGCCGCTGCCGCCGGCACGGCAGGCGATCGTCGATGCGGGGGGGCTGATCCCCTACACCCGCAAGAAACTGCTCGAACTGCCGGCAAGGTGATTCTAGTCGTCAGCCGCGGCGACCCCGCCCGGAGGTCAGCAGCCACCCGATCGCCGCGCCCCAGAGGACCGCGACGACCGGGTTGGCGCTGATCCGTCAGGTCGCGCCGCTGCAGTGCTGCCAGTAGTGCCAGAGGTAGCCGAGCGCGCCGCCCAGGGCCGGGCCCCACAGGCGGCGCGCCGTTTCGCGGAGTCGCGGGTGGAGGGTCACGGCTGCACGTACCCTGCGGCGTGGAGTTCCTTCACGTCCGCGAAGGTGCGCGGCGGTTTCAGGTGCTTCGCCAGGAAGCGGTAGACCCGCAGCCGGATCTCCTGGGCGCCCCTGGTGTCGAGGCGGTCGAAGCTGTGGCCGCCGGGCGCGGCCTCGTAGATCTCGTGTTCGAACTGCTTGCCCTCGGCCTTCAACGCCTGGATCAGGTGCTCGACCTCCAGCACGTTCACGTCCTCGTCGCTGGTGTTGGACAGCACCAGCAGGGGCGTCTTCAGCTTCTGGACGTTCCACACGGGCGAGCGGCGCTTGTACTCGGGGATGTTCTCGCCGACCGACTGGCCGAGGTGGAAGTCGGCCGAGAACTCGTCCCGGTACTCCTGGTCCAGGTAGCCCAGCCGCGCGACGAGGTCGCTGACCGGCACGCCGGCGTAGGCGCAGGCGTAGTCGTCGGGGTGCTCGAAGACGCTCATCAGGCTGATCAGGCCGCCGTGGCTCCAGCCGATCGAGCCCACGCGCCGCGGGTCGACGAAATCGTAGTTCTCCAGGACGTAGGCGCGGCAGGCGTGGGCGTCCTCGACCTCCAACCCGCCGTAGTCGATGCTCTCGTACATGCCGCGGCCGTAGCCCGTGCTGCCGCGGTACTCCGGCGCCACCACCACGTAGCCCTGGGCGAGCAGCTCGCGCACGATGTGCGCGTGGTAGGTCGTGAAGTCGGCGTGGACCCCGCCGTGGGACAGCACCAGCAGCGGCGCCCGACGACCGGGATCGAGGTCGCGGGGGATGAAGACGTAGGCCCAGAACTTCAGCGGATTGCCGGCGCCGATGCCCGTGGGGTTCGTCTCCTTCCACCTGGGCGGGCCGTACAGGCGCACCTTGTCGATGTGCGCGACGTCGCCCACGCGGTCGAACCAGAGTCCGTCGTCGACCTGCTTCTGCAGGGCGTCGAGGCGGTGCCCGAGGTTCTCGAGCTCGCCGAGCACCCGGTCGAGACCGGCGGCGGGTGCGGGAGCTTCCTGGGCGAAGGCGGCCGAGGGGACCGCGGCGAGGACGAGGCAGGCCAGCAGCGCGCGAAGCATGGCGACTCCTTCCGGCGGGGGTGCCCGGCGAGCATGGGCCACGGCGGGCGGGCGGTCAATCGGCGCGGCTGCAGGACACTAGGGCGCCTCCGCGATCGCCCACAGCAGCGCGGCGACCGCCGCCACGTTGCGCTGCAGATCCGCGGGGTCGACCTTCTCCACGGTGTCGGCCGGGCTGTGGTGGACGTCGAAGTAGCGCTCTCCGTGGACGCGGTGCCCGATCAGCGGCACGCCGGCTTCCGCCAGGAACGAGATGTCCACGCCGCCG
>DYDD01000047.1 GCA_020718045.1 Fibrobacter sp.
ATGCCCCTGCTGCAGACGGCGCGCGTCGGCGTGGCGGGCCTCGCGGCCCACCGCCTGCGCTCGCTGCTGACCACCCTGGGCATCGTCTTCGGCGTGGCGGCGGTCATCGCCATGCTGTCGATCGGCGAGGGCGCGCGCCGGCAGGTGATGGCGCAGTTCGCGCTGCTGGGCATCGACAACCTGCTGGTCGTCGACAAGCCGCCGCCGGCGCCCGACGACGCGGAGCAGGGTCGCCCCTTCAGCCCCGGTCTGACGCTGGCCGACGCCGCGGCGATCCGCGAGGTGCTGCCGGGCGTGGGGCGCGTGGTGCCGCTGCGCATCGTCGAACTGGACGTGCAGGCGGGGCGCAAGCGCGTGTCGGCCAGCGCCGTCGGCACGACGCCCGACTACGTCGCGGTCATGCGCAGCCGCCCGGCGACAGGACGCTTCTTCACGGCCTCCGAGGTGGACTCGGTGTCGCGGGTGTGCGTGCTCGGCTCGGGGCTGGCCCGCGAGCTGTTCCTGCTCGCCGACCCGCTCGGGGAGCGGGTCAAGATCGGGCGCGACTGGTACGTCGTGATCGGGGTCATGGCCGGGCCGCCCGCCGGGGCCGGGGACCGGCTCGAGGACGTGCGCGATACCGACCGCGACGCCTACGTGCCGGTGTCCTGCACCCTGCAGCGGCTGCCCCGCAAGGTCGGGGAGAGCGAGCTGCACCGGCTGGTGGCGCAGGTCGGGGACACCGAACGCATCCTGGAGACGGCGGCCGTGCTGGGCGCGCTCGTGTCGCGGCGTCACCGCGGCGTCGACGACCACCGCCTGGTGATCCCCCAGCAGCTGATCCGTCAGCAGCAGTCCACGCAGCGCATCTTCAGCATCGTCATGGGGGCGATCGCCGGCATCTCCCTGTTGGTCGGGGGCATCGGCATCATGAACATCATGCTGGCCAGCGTCCTGGAGCGCACCCGCGAGATCGGCGTGCGCCGCGCCGTGGGCGCCACGCAGCGCGACGTGCTGCTGCAGTTCCTGCTCGAGGCCGTCGGGGTCAGCTTCCTGGGCGGCCTGATCGGCGTGGCCTGCGGGATCGGGCTCGCGCAGGCCGTCGCCCGCTACGCCGGCTGGCCGGTGGCCATCGCGCCGTGGTCGGTGCTGCTGGCGTTTGGCGTCTCGGCCGTCGTGGGCATCGTGTTCGGCTACTACCCCGCGCGCCGGGCGGCGCGCATGAACCCCATCGACTCCATCAGGTACGAGTGATGAAAACACTGCTCATGTGCTGTCTGGCGACGCTCGCTGTTCCTTGCCTCGCCGCGGCGGCCGATGCATCGGCGGATACCGTCGCGCTCACCCTGCCCGAGGCGCTCGACCTGGCGCTCGCCGGCAGCTACGACGCCCGCATCGCGCGCCTCGCGCTGCTGGAGGCGGAGCAGGACGTCGCCGCGGCGCGCGGCCGCTTCGGGACCCAGGTGGGCCTGGCCTTCGCCGCTCCCGAGTACGACGAGTCGGTGCAGGGGGTCAGCGAGCCGGGGCAGCTGCCCCAGTACACCGCCTACGGCAGCCGCGAGTGGCGCGCCGGTCTCACGCTCACCCAGCCGCTGCCGACCAACGGGCGCATCGGCCTCTCGGGGGACGTGTACCACCGCACCGACACCGTCTACGACGACCTGTCCGCCGCCAAGCTCGAGAGCCGCACCTTCTTCAACAGCTACCGGATCGACTTCTCCCAGCCGCTGCTGACACCCAACACCCTGCAGCTCTCGCTCGAGCGCGCCCGGCTGAATCTGGACGAGTCGCGCCGCAACCACACCGCCGCCCAGCTCGGTCTCGTCTACGACGTGACCGCCCAGTTCTACGACTACCTGCGCGCCCAGCGCCGCCTGGAGATCGCCCGCAACGACCTCGCCCGGCAGCAGGACGCCTACCAGCTCGCCAGCCGCAAGTTCACGGCCGGCCTGATCCCCGAGGTGGAGGCCCTGCAGATGGAGGTGGATCTCGCCCAGAGCCGCAACGACCTGCTCGGGGCCGAGGGCGGCGTCGCGCGCGCGGCCGACCGTTTCAAGCTGGGCGTGGGCCTGCCCATGGACGCCCGCGTTCGCGTCGCGGCCGCGACCGCGCCCCGCTTCTACGAGGTCGACCCCGACCTCGCGCTGCGGCACGCGCTGGAGAACCGCGCCGAGATCCGCAACACCGAGGCCGGCCTGCGCCGCGCCGAGATCACCGTCGCGGAGACCGACGCCCGCTCGGCCGTCAAGGGCGAGCTGCGCGCCTACTACGACCTCACCGGCATCGGCAGCAGCGACGACCTGCCCCTGCGCGACATGTGGGACCTGAGCTGGGACGACCTGCAGCACCGGCCCGGCAACAAGGGCGTGGCCTTCACCCTCGCGGTGCCGATCTGGGACAGCGGCGTCAACGGCGCCGAGGTGGCGGCGGCCCGCGCCGCGCTGGAGCGCAGCGGTCTCGACATCGACCAGCGGCAGCGGTCGGTGGTCCTGCAGGTCAACGCGGCGCTGAGCAACCTCGCCGAGAGCCGGGCCCGCCTCGACGTCCTGGCGCGCAGTGTCGAGGTCGCCACCCGTGGCCTGGACATCAGCCGGCAGCGCTTCGACAACGGGGACATCACGAGCCAGGAACTCGCGCTGGACCGCAGCCGCCTCACGCAGGCGAGCCTGGCCTACCTGGACGCCTTCATCCAGTACCAGCTGGCGGGTGCGGACCTGCGGCGGCAGACGCTGTGGGATTTCGAGGCGGGGAGGTCGCTGGTGGCGCAAGAGGGGGAACGATGAACTTCAGGGGAACGAAGGTCCGTTACGCCACACCGACCGTCCGCTCCGTAATGTTTGCATTGTACTTGTCGGCCACCTGGATTACGGGGCTGTCGACTGCACACGCCTGCTATTGTGGGGACGTGGATATCGGCTTCCTCGCCGATCGCGAGATCGAGATCCCCGGCAACGCCCGCGGCATCCTGTGGGCCGGAGTGGTCTGCCGCAACGGGTTGGTGGAATTGACGCCGGACGACCGCTTCACGGTCGAACTGGAACTGGAAGGCCGGTGGCTGCGCTTGCCGACGCGGGTCGATCTCATCCATCACGCGGGTGTATGGACTGGATCCGTATACGACGTGCTTCTTATCGGTGCCGTGGAAGGGATGTCGCCCGGCCAACGGTACCGTTTCACGTATCATGCCCGGCCGAACAACCCCGTGTACCCCCTCGATGCCGAGGCGTTCCAGGACAGCCAGGAAGTCTACGTGACGGTGTCGGTGGACGAATTCGAAGGCGGGATGCGGGAGATCGCGGCGACCGCGGTGCAGAACGGACGGTTGAGTCTGGCTACTGGTGGAGGGATGTGCGTCGAGGAGTTGCCCGCCAGTTGGATCGATACAGAATCGATCGTCCCGGAAGGATTGCGCAAGTGGCAGGATTCGCTGTTCTACACGACGTTCGTGGATGGGCGTCCTTGGCATCCTAAAGACCACTTATGTAGCAGGATCCCTCCCGGGCGGACCTGGCGTGAATGCGGATCGGACAGGTTCTATCGAGTGGCCGAGTACGGAGATGAGCCAGTGGGAGAGACAATCGACCGGCGAGACGGGACTCGCGCGATTCTCTATCGTGGCGTTGGAAGTCCCATGGAGCCCGGACTCGACGTCGGTTCCTTCAGGGTGGAGATCCACGCCTGGCTGCCTGGCACGAGCGAACGCCTGGTCGCCCACGAAATGTATTCGTTCCCAAATCCCTGAGAAGCGAGACGAACTGATCGCGATCACGGCGCATGTCGTTGCCGTGTGCACATCGTTCTGCTTGACGATCGCCACAGCTCCTGATACGATCCTCTCGTCCCGTCCTGTGCCTCGACGTTGCCGATCCCCGGAAGGAGGTGCCACTGCGACGCTTGCTACCCCCGTTGGAGAGCGTGTTCCGCGTTTCCCGGGTTGTGGCAGGCGACGTCGTAGCGGCGCTTGTGTCCGGGTGTTCGCGGGGATGATTCCCTCTGGCAACGTGGAGGTATTTCCATGTCCGGCACTTACTCTGTTCTCGCTGCGGCGACTCGCCGCCTCGTCCCGGTCCTGGCCTTCTTCTGCCTGTTCTTCCCCGACCTCGCGGCGGCACTCCCGCCTGGACAGCACGACTTCGTCGTCGTGACGACCGAGTCGCTCGTCCCCGAACTGACGCGGCTGACCGACCACCGCGAGGCACAGGGCCTGACGTCGCGGATTGTCACCGTGGAATGGATCGATGCCCTCGGTCTGCCCGGCGTCGATGCCGCCGCCCGGTTGCGCGGTTTCCTGGCGGAATGCCGGTCGGCGTGGGGCACGTCGTACGTGCTGCTCGGCGGCGGGGCGGACCTCGTGCCCGTTCGCTACGCGCGCACCGACCAGTGGCCGCCTCTGGTCGGGAGCGATTTCCTCAGCGACCTGTACTTCGCCTGCCTCGACGGCGATTGGGACGGCGACGGCGACGGCCGGTACGGCGAGGCGCAGGACGATCCCGACCTGCTGCCCGAGCTGGCGATCGGTCGCGCGCCGCTGCGGACGGCCGCCGACGCGGCGGTCTTCGTGGACAAGATCCTGGCCTACGAGGCGCTGCGCCAGGGGCCCGCGGCGCGCCGCGCTCTGCTGATGGCCGACGCGATGCGCAGCGTGGGCGATCCCGGGCAGATCCTGTACGACTTCGCGGAATTCGCAGAGGAATTGCGCCTGCAGCTGGGCGGCGCGACGCCGCCGGTGGCCTGTGGGCGGCTCTACGGGAACGCCGACGCCTGGCCGGGCGCGACGGTCCTGACGCGGCAGGCGGCGCTCGACTCGCTGGGCGGCGGCGGGTACGGATGGGCGCACTTCTACGGCCAGGCCTCGCGGGAGGCCTGGCAGACCGGGCCGGGAGAGCTGCTGACGATCCAGGACCTCGGCCAGCTCGCCAACGACGGCTCGCCGCTGGTGCTGTGCGGGCAGGCCGTCCAGTCCGCCTGCTTCGACTCGGCTTGCGTGCTGGTGACGGCCCTGCTCGATCCCGACGGCGGCTGCGTCGCGGGTCTGGGGCACACGTCCATGCTGTACGTCGTCGCCGGCGAAGCCATCCAGTCCGCGCTGTACGGCGCCCTGTGCGACGACGGCGTACAGCGGTTGGGCGACGCCCTGCGGCAGGTGCACGCGGCGATCGCCGATCAGCCTGCCGTGTCGCTGCTGTGCGGGCAGGGGTTCGCGCTGCTCGGCGACCCCACGCTGGAGGTCGGGCCGTTCGAGACGACGGGTGCGGGCGGAGAGCCCGCGGCCGCCGTGGTGGTGTCCGCGCTCGCTTGCCGGCCGAACCCCTTCAACCCGGGCACGACCGTGCGCTTCACGCTGGCCCCGGGCGACGGCGAGGCATTGCCCGTCACGATCTCGATCCACGACGCCTGGGGTAGGCGGGTGGCGGTGCTGCGGCCGGGATCATACGGTCCTGGCGAACACGCGGTGGACTGGGATGGGCGCGGCGACGACGGCGCGCCGCTGCCGAGCGGGATCTACGTGGTCCGGCTGGATGCGGCCGGTGCGGTCGCGCGGGCCAAGGTGACGTTGTTGAAGTGATGTGGAGCGGCTCGTCATCTTGAGGCGGGCATCACCGGGGGCCCCGGCAGGAACGGTCGGGGCCCCCATATACTTATCTCAGATCTGCCGCCCACGGCACTGTCATCCCCCAGCCCGCGAGCTTCGCCTCGAATTCCGCCCGTTCCCGGTGCCGCTTCAGCCCGGCCGCCCCCCGCTCCAGCCAGCCCGCCTCGCTCGCCAGGGCGCAGGCCCGCCCGGCATCTCCGGCCCCGATCGCACCGAGGATCTCCTGCTCGATGCGCGACAGCGACGCCGCGCCGAGCCGGTAGTCGACGAAGGCCTCCCAGACCAGCGGCACCCACCGCGCGACGATCCGCTCGCCGATCACCGTGGCGTAAGCGCGGATCTCCTGCTGTGCGTGGGCATCCATGCGCAGCGACAGGAAGTGCAGCAGGTTGTGCAGGTCGATCTTCCAGTAGGCCTCGGTGTAGGTGCATAGGGGCAGGTCCTTGCGAGCCTGCTCGCGGGCGACGCCGCGGGCGATCTTCTCCTCGTACACGCGGCGCGTCAGCGCGTGGACCTCGCGCTCGCCGGCGGTGAACGCCGCGCCCTCCGCTTCGCCGAAGCAGCCGGCGCTGCCCTGCCGGTTGTCGTCGGCCTGGCGGCGCCAGGCGTCCGGCGCGGTGCGCTGCGCCGAGTCGGTCACGATCGAGTATCGTGAACTCACCTCGTTGATAGAGACCATCCGATGCCGCACCCACTGCCGCCAAGCATCCATCGGCACGCGCACGTGCAGCTTCAGCTCGCACATCTCGAAAGGCGTGGTGTGGCGGTGGCGCAGCAGGTAGCGGATCAGGCCGCGGTCCTCGCTCACCTGCTTGGTGCCGTCCCCGTAGGACACGCGCGCGGCCTGCACGACGGCGCGGTCGTCGCCCATGTAATCCACGACGCGCACGAAGCCGTCGTCCAGCACGGGCAGCGCCACGCCCAGCAGTTCGTCCAGGGCGGGCACGGCGGCCCGGGTCACGCGTTCGGCCTGCGGTTGCATCGGCGTCTCCTGCGGTCTAGTCGTGGAAGATGTCGCTGGCCGTGCGTTCGATCAGTTCGTCGTCGGCGTGCTCGCCCACGGTGACCCGCAACAGCGGGTCGCGGGCCATCGCCGCGCGGATGGCGAACTCGGCGCCCTCGTTGCAGGCCCAGGCGCGCCGGGCGATGCCGTTGTTGACGTCCCAGTTGAGCATCAGGTCCAGGCGACGGTCGGCGTCGGCGGTGCCGTCGAGCACCAGGCCGAAGCCGCCGTTGATCACCTCGCCCCAGCCCACGCCGCCGCCGTTGTGCAGCGAGACCCAGGTGGCGCCGCGGCAGGCGTCGCCGGCGAAGTTCTGCACGGCCATGTCGGCGCACCACTGCGAGCCGTCGCGGATGTTGGCCGTCTCGCGGTAGGGGCTGTCGGTGCCCGAGACGTCGTGGTGGTCGCGTCCGATGACCACCGGGGCCGACAGGCGGCCGTCGCGGACTGCCGCGTTGAAGGCGGCTGCGAGGCGGCGGCGCCCCTGATCGTCGCTGTAGAGGATGCGGGCCTGGCTGCCCACCACCAGGCGGTTGTCGCCGGCCTGGCGGATCCAGCGCAGGTTGTCCAGGTACTGCTGGCGCGTCTCGGGGGGCGCGCCGGCGGCCAGCTCCGCGATGACCTCGGCGGCGAGGGCGTCGGTGATCGCGAGGTCGCGCGGGTCGGCGCTCGTGCAGACCCAACGGAACGGGCCGAAGCCGTAGTCGAAGCACATCGGGCCCATGATGTCCTCGACGTACGACGGGTAGCGGAAGGAGCCGTCGGCGGCCATCACGTCGGCGCCGGCGCGGCCCGCTTCCAAGAGGAAGGCGTTGCCGTAGTCCCAGAACTTCATGCCGCGCTCGCTGAGCGCGTTGACCGCCGCCACGTGGCGGCGCAGCGTGGCCTGCACGGCCGCCTTGAAGGCGGGCGGGTCGTCGGCCAGCAGGCGGTTGCCCTCGGCGAGCGTCAGGCCGGCGGGGTAGTAGCCGCCCGTGAACGGGATGTGCAGGCTGGTCTGGTCGCTGCCCAGCTCCACGTCGATCCCGTCGCGCACCAGCCTCTCCCAGAGATCCACGACGTTGCCCAGGTAGGCGATCGACACGGGCTGCCGCGCGGCGCGGGCCTCCGACATGCGGCGCAGGACCGTGTCGAGGTCCTCGTACAGCTCGTCCACCCAGCCCTGGACGTGGCGCTTGCGCGCCGCCTCGGGGTTGACCTCCGCCACCACGCAGACGGCGCCGGCGATGACCGCGGCCTTGGCCTGCGCGCCGCTCATGCCGCCCAGGCCGGCGGTCACGAAGACCTTGCCGCGCAGCTCTTCCTCGCTCTGGCAGCCCAGGTACAGCCGCCCGGCGTTCATGACCGTGATCGCCGTGCCGTGCACGATGCCCTGCGGGCCGATGTACATGTAGCTGCCAGCGGTCATCTGGCCGTAGCTGGTGACGCCCAGCGCGGCCAGGCGCGCGTAGTCGTCGGGGGAGGAGTGGTTGGGGATGACCATGCCGTTGGTCACGATCACGCGCGGCGCGTCGGCGTGCGAGGGGAACAGCCCGAGCGGGTGGCCCGAATACATGACCAGCGTCTGGTCCTCGGACATCTCGCTGAGGTACTTCATCGTCAGCAGGTACTGGGCCCAGTTCTGGAAGACCGCGCCGTTGCCGCCGTAGGTGATCAGCTCGTAGGGGTGCTGGGCGACGGCCGGGTCCAGGTTGTTCTGGATCATGTGCATGATCGCCGCGGCCTGGCGCGTGCGGGCGGGGTACTCGTCCAGCGGCCGGGCCCGCATCGCGTAGGCGGGGCGCAGGCGGTGCATGTAGATGCGGCCCAGATCGGACAGCTCGCGGGCGAACTCGGGAGCCAGCTCGTGGTGCCAGGCGGCCGGGACGTAGCGCAGGGCGTTGCGCAGGGCCAGGCGCTTGCCGGCGGCGTCCAGCGGCAGGGGGCGGCGCGGCGCGCGGCTGACCGCGGGGTCGACCGGGGGCGGCGGCGGCGGGGCGGTGGGCAGGCCGAGGCGGATCTGCACCTGGAAGTCCGTGGGGATCGTGGTGGCCAAGGCGTCTCCTGGTGGTGCGGGCCGCGGGGGTCCGGACCGCCGGACGATAACACATGGCCGTTCCGCAGCCAACCCGCGGGCCGGCCGGCTCGCACGTCGGCCGATCCGCGGGCCTTGACCGGCCGCGCCCGCGGTGGCATCCTGCGCCGGAATCCCAACCGACGGAGGTGGACCGTGAACGTCCTGATCCAGCGCATGATCCGCGCCGCGCGACTCGAGCCGGCATTGTACGAGGAAGTCGAGCACGACGGCAGCGCCACCATGCAGGCCCTGTTCGTGGTGCTGCTGACCAGCGTGGCCGCGGGCATCGGCAACCTCGGTTTCGGCGGCGTGAACGGCCTGCTGAGCGGCCTGGTCGGCGCGGTCGTCGGCTGGGTGGTCTGGTCGGGCGTGATCTACGTGCTCGGCACCAAGGTGCTGCCGGAGACCGCGACCGAGGCCGACCTGGGCCAGCTGCTGCGCACGCTGGGCTTCGCCTCCTCGCCGGGCCTGATCCGCGTCCTGGGCTCCATCCCGGTGCTGGGCTGGCTGGCCGGCCTGGTCGCCTTCTTCTGGATGCTCGTCGCCACGGTCGTCGCGGTGCGCCAGGCCCTCGACTACACGAGCACCGCCCGGGCCGTGCTGGTGTGCGTGCTGGGCTGGCTGGCGATGATCGCCGTCACCGTGGTGATCGGCATGCTGTTCGGCGGGATGCCGAACCTGTCGGGCACCGCCAACTGAAAGAGGGGATCGCCGTGAAGCGCCTGCCCGTGATCGGCCTGCTGGTCCTGTGCGCGACGGCCGCCGCCGCGCAGGGGCCCGTCTACAAGGCCAAGTACAAGTTCCCGGTCCTGGACCAGATCGAGGCCCGCCGCGATTCCCTCAAGGCGCTCGTGTCCGAGGCGAAGGCCGCCGTCGACGCGAAATACGCAGAGCAGGAGGAGGCGAAGCAGGACGCCGCGGTGTCCCTGCGCCCGGACTGGACGGGCGTCGAGCGCCCAGCCGGCCCGGACGCCTTCAAGATCCGCCTGGCTCACCTGCCGCCCGTGGCGCAGTACAACACCGGCTCGTGCTGGGCCTTCTCGGCCACGTCGTTCATGGAGTCGGAGGTCATCAGGCTGGCCAAGCGCAACGTGAAGCTGTCGGAGATGTGGCTGGTCTACTGGGAGTACGTCGAGAAGGTGCGCCGCTGGGTGCGCGAGTACGGCCACAGCGCGGTGGAGGAGGGCTCGCAGGGCGACGCGATCCTGGACATCTACGCCAAGTACGGGGTCGTGCCCGGGGAGATCTACACCGGGGTGCCCTTCGCCGACGGCCGCCACGACCACACGGTGCTGATGGACGAGCTGAAATCCTGGCTGAAGTGGGCCGAGGACAACTGCGTCTGGGACGAGCCTCGCGTCGTGGACGGCGCCCGCGCCATCCTCGACCGGCACCTGGGCCGCCCGCCGGAGACCTTCTCCTGGCAGGGCCGCATCTTCAGCCCGCGCTCGTTCCTGCTGGAGGCCCTGCGGCTGGATCCCGGCGCCTACGTGTCCTGCGTGTCGCGGCTGGAGCAGCCGGGCGTCGCCTTCCACCAGCCCTGCCTGCTGGACGTGCGCGACAACTGGCGGCGCAAGGCCGACTACCTGAACCTGCCGTTGGACGTCTTCCGCGCCACGATCGACAAGGCCCTGCGCGCGGGCTACACCGTGGCCCTGGGCGGCGACAACTCCGAGCCCGGAGTCGACGGCATGATGGACGCGGCGATCGTGCCGCGCTGGGACATCCCCGGCGAGCTGATCGACCAGGGCAGCCGCGAGTTCCGCATCGTCTCGGGGCAGACCGGCGACGACCACGGAATCCACGCCGTGGGCCTGACCACCCTCGGCGGTCGCGACTGGTACCTGATCAAGGACAGCAACCGCAGCTCGCGCCTGGGCGCCTACGAGGGCTACTACATGTTCGACGCGGACTACGTCGCGCTGAAGATCCTGACCGCGATGGTGCACCGCGACCTGTTGCAGAATGTGGGACCTGCAGCTCATTAGCCTTCCGCGCCGCGTACGACCGGAAACGGGGAAGAGGGAGCCGCGAGGCTCCCTCTTCGTTCGCGCGCCGGTGCCGGGATTCAGTCCAGGGGCGTCTCGACCAGCGGGGCGTGGATGCCGCGCCGGGCCAGCTCCGCCAGCACGCGGTCGGCGGGGATGGCCAGCTCCTGCGGACGGGCGCCGGCCGGCGTCCCGCCTTCGGCCAGCAGCGAGGCGGTGATCGCCGCCGGGAAGCCGGTCATGCGCATCATGGCCGTCAGGCCGGTCGCCGGGTCCTCGTGGTCGATGATCGTCAGCGTGCGGCGCACGCGACGGCCGCCGGCGGTCCCCTCGGCCTCCACGCGCAGCAGCACGACGTCGGGGCCGTCCTTGGGGCAGGCCCGCTCCAGGCAGGCGGCCAACACGTCGCGCGGTCGCACGTCGCCGCCCGCGCCCGCCGGCCGCAGGGGTTGCGACGAGGTCAAGCCCAGCTCGTGCAGCGGCAGGATGCGGTCGCGATGACCCGGGTAGCGGATCGTCTTGTAGTCGAGGTCGCGCACGCGCCCGCGCAGGGTGCGGGTGAGGGTCGAGGCGCCGCCGCTGGTCTGGAAGGCCTCCAGTCGGCCGAAGGGCGGCGGGAATTCGAGGCTCTCCAGTTCCGACAGGCCGGGCACGGTCCGCTCCTCGCCGTCGCGCAGCACCAGGCAGGGCTCGATGTACTCGTTGATCAGCCCCTGCACCGAGAAGACGATCATGTAGTCCAGCGGCGGGCGTGGGTGCAGCGGCAGGCCGCCGACGCGCAAACGCAGGACGTCGCACGCGTCCAGGCCGACGGCCAGGTGGTGGCCGAGCAGGCCGGCCAGACCCGGCGCCAGGCCGCAGTCCGGCACCACCGTCACGCCCGCGGCGCGGGCCTGCGGGTCGCGTGTGAACTGGGCCGCGACGACGTCGTTGTTGCCGCCGAGGTCCACGAAATGGGTGCGGTGCGCGATCGCCAGGGCCGTCAGGTCGTCGTTGAACCAGTAGTTCACGGCGCTGGTGCAGGCCGCCGACTCGTCGAGCAGCGGGGCGAGCAGCGCGGGGTCGGCGACGTCGCCGGCCACGGTCCGCAGCCGCGGGTCGTCGAGCCAGTCCGCCAGCGCGGCCAGCGCGTCGCGGTCGCGGTCCACGACGGTCAGTCCGGTCACGCCCGCGGCGTGCCGCAGCAGGTCCCAGGCGATGGCGCGGCCCTGCAGGCCGGCGCCGAGCAGCAGGTGGCGCATGGTCGATCCTTCCTGTGGGGGCGTGCACCGTAGCACCCGGGGTCGCCGCCCGCAACGGCCCGAAAATGTCACGCTCGAAAATGTCACGGGCGGCGGCGATCCGGCCTTTGACGCCGGCCGGGGGCGGGGTTAGACTCCCGGCAGCGCCTCCGGGCCGGCCCGCGCGGCGCCATCCAGCCGAAAAGGAGATCCCATGGACGCCAAGACGCTGCAGGCGCGGCTGCTGGAACTGATCAGGCGCACCTCCTGCGAGCTGCCCCCCGACGTCATCCGCGCCGTGGACAAGGGCTGGCGCCGCGAGAAGCCCGGCACGAACGCCAAGTACGCGTTCGGGGTCATCCGCGACAACATCAAGCTCGCGGCGGGCAAGTCGCAACCCCTCTGCCAGGACACCGGCACGATCATCTGCGACGTGGCGCGCCCCGATTGGGTGAGCGAGCGCGCCTTCCGCGCCGCCTTCGAGAAGGCCGTGGACGAGGCGACGCGCGTCGGCTACCTGCGGCAGAACTCCGTCGACTCCATCACGGGACGCAACTCGGGCAACAACCTCGGCCCCGGCAGCCCGGTCATCCACTTCCACGAGACGACGGCCAAGGCGCTCACGGCCAGGCTGATGCTCAAGGGCGGCGGCTGCGAGAACGTGGGTGCGCAGTACAGCCTGCCCGACACGGGCCTCGGCGCCGGCCGCGACCTCGAGGGCGTGCGCCGCTGCGTGCTCGACGCCGTCAACAAGGCCCAGGGCAAGGGCTGCGGCCCCGGCGTGCTGGGCGTCTGCATCGGCGGCGACCGCGCGACCGGCTACGTGGCCTCCAAGGAGACGCTGCTGCGCCCGCTGGACGACGACAACGCCGACCCCGTGCTGGCGAAGCTGGAGCGCCGCCTGCTGGACGAGGCGAACACCCTGGGCATCGGCCCGATGGGCTTCGGCGGCGCCACGACCCTGCTCGGCGTCAAGATCACCGCGCGCAACCGCGTGCCGGCCTCGTTCTTCGTCTCGGTCTCCTACATGTGCTGGGCGTACCGGCGCGACGGCTTCCAGCTGTCGGCCGCGGGCAGGATCGCCAAATGGCTGTACGACTAGCCGCCGAAAGGAACGCCATGCTGCTGGAAGCCCCGTTCACCGAAGAGATGATGCGCGCCCTGAAGGTGGGGGACCTGGTGGAGATCACGGGCGTGGTCTACACCGGCCGCGACGCGGTCCACAAGTACCTGCACGAGGGCGGCAAGTCCCCCGTCGACCTGCGCGACGCCATCATCTACCACTGCGGTCCCGTGGTGGTGAAGGAGGGCGGCCGCTGGGTCGTGAAGGCCGCGGGCCCGACGACCTCGATCCGCGAGGAGCCCTACCAGGGTCCGCTGATGGAGCAGTACGGGCTGCGCGGCGTCATCGGCAAGGGCGGCATGGGTCCCAAGACCCTGGCCGCCTGCCAGAAGGTGGGCGCCTGCTACCTGCACGCGGTGGGCGGCGCCGCCCAGGTGCTGGCCGAGTGCGTCACGGCCGTCGAGGGCGTGCACCTGTTGGAGGAGTTCGGCTCGCCGGAGGCGATCTGGGAGTTCCGGGTCGCGAAGTTCCCGGCCGTGGTGACGATGGACGCCCACGGCAAGTCCCTGCACGCGAACGTGGCGTCGGTGTCGGCGGAGGCCCTGGCCCGCCTGCTGAAGCCCTGAACCAGGAACGGTAGCGGCGCGGCCGACGCGCAAGGAGTGCGCCTTGTCCCACGACGACCCGACCCTGCACCGGTCCGCCGCGCCTGACGCCGGCGTCTTCACCCTGGCGAGCCTGCTCGGCGTGATCTGGCACCGCCGCTGGCTGGTGCTGGCGGTGACCGCCGCCGGCCTGGCCGCCGCCCTGCTCTACCTGGTGATCACCAAGCCGCTGTACCAGGCTTCGGCCACCGTGCGCCCCGGCATCACCAACTACACGGCCTCCTGGCAGCCGGAGCGCGGCTGGCAGCTCAAGGACATCGTGCGCTGGTACAGCCGCGGCATGTACGGTTCGGGCGTCAAGGCGAAACTCGGCCTGCCCGAGCGCTCGTACCGTCCCGACATCATGGCCGACTTCATCCCGCGCGGCGTCGGCACCCAGGGCGGCGACGTGGTGACCCTGATCACGCTGAGCCCGTCGCGGCAGCAGGCGAGCACGATCCTCGAGACGTCGATCGCCCTGTTCAACGAGTACGCCGAGATCAACTCCGTGGGCAACAGCCTGTCGCTGTCCCGCAAGAGCCTGCAGAACGAGATCGACAAGCTGCAGAACGACCGTGCCGACATCGCCATCAAGCGCGACCTGCTGAACCTGATGATCGACCGCAAGCGCCAGGAGCTCGAGGGCGTGGCGATGGAGCAGAAGAAGCTCGAGCTGCGGATCCAGGAGTTCCTCGTGGAGGCCGAGCTGCGCCAGGACAAGGCGGCCAGCCTCGACGCCCGCATCGACGTTATGGAGAGCGGGCTGCAGGAGATGGCCTACTACCTCGAGCGCATGAAGGAGAAGGAGCGCCACACCGAGAGCCGCGACACGCTGCTGGTCGAAGCGCTCCCGCCCGGCACCGAGACGCCCTGGCTGCCGGACTTCGTCCAGGACCGGACCTCGCTCGCGGGCCGGCTCCTGCTGAGCACCCTGGAGGCCGAGTCCTCCGTCTACGAGGACCGGCTCGAGGCCCTCGACCTGCGCTCCGCCAACCGGGTGGAGGATCTCAAGCGGCGCCAGCTGCTGCTGGAGGAGTCCTACTCCCTGCGCAAGAAGGCGGCCCTGCTCGAGTCCGAGATCAAGGAGATGGAGATCAATCGCGACCGGGCCCTGGAGCAGGAACTGGTGAAGATCGCCGACGACGTGCGCGTCTTCCAGTCGAGGCTGGAGGTGCTGACGCCGCTGGAGCAGATCGGCACCATCATGGTCACCGAGCGGCCCGTGCGCCCGCGCAAGCTGCGCGTGCTGGGCCTGCTGACCGCCGCCGGGCTGCTGGGAGGCCTGTCGCTGGCCGTCGGCTGGGACTACCTGTCGCGCCATCGCGACGAGATCCTGCGGAACCCGTCCGCGCGGCCGTGACCCGCGGCGCCGGCCTCTGGCGCGACCTGGGCGTGCTGGCGGCCGGCCAGGGGGCGGCCCAGCTGCTGAACCTGGCGGCCCTGGTCGTGCTCGCCCGCGCTCTCGGCGGCCACTGGTTCGGCGTCGTGCAGGTGGCGGCCGCCGTGTCCGCCTACGTCCTGCTCGCAGCCGAAGCCGGTCTGTTCACCCTCGGCGTGCGCGACCTCGCGCGCCTCGCTCCCCTGGAACACGGCAGCGCCCGTGACTTCGTCGCCCGGCGGACCGGCCTGCTGCTGCTGCTGGCGCTGGTCCTCGTCCTGCCGGCTTGCGCCCTGCTGCCGTGGTTCGGGGCCCCGCGGCAGGATCCCCGTCTGCTCTGGCTTTACCTCGCCGGTGTGCTGCCGCAGGCGCTGATGGCCGACTGGGTCGTGCTCGGCCTGGGTCGTCCCGCCTGGGCGGCTGCGGCCCGGACCGCCCGCAGCCTAGTCGCCGCTCTGTTCGTGCTACTGCTCTTCGGCGGGTTGGGCGCGGGCGAGGGCGCCGGCCTGCGTCTCTGGGCGCCGCTCGCCTATCTGGCGGGCTTCTTCGCCGGCAACCTCGTGGCCGCCGCGGGCGCGGCGCGCGCGCTCGGCTCGCGCCTCCGCTGGAGGCGGCCGACCCTGTCCGGTCTGCGGGAGGACCTCGCCGCCGCCACGCCCATCGGCGCCGCGAACCTGCTGCGCCGCGTCCTGTTCAACGTCGATCTGGTCATGCTGGGCTTGCTGGCGACGCCGGCCGAAGCTGGACGATACGCCGCGGCCAGCCGGTTGGCCTTCGTCCTGGTGACGGTCACCGAATCGTC
>DYDD01000048.1 GCA_020718045.1 Fibrobacter sp.
AAAACGGCTTGGCGTCCTACGGCGCAGGCTCCTAGCGCACCCGCTGGTAATCCATCGCCATCGTCCTGGTCTCGGCCGCGCCCCCGGTGCAGCCGTAGTAGTCGACGTGGAACGCGTCCTTGTCCTTCCAGGTCGTCACCGAGCGCATGACGACCTCGTTGCCCGTGGCGGGGTCGAACATCCGGCCCGCGGTCTCCAGCGGGTCGCCGGCCTGGGCGTACTTGCCGGTCATGACCATCGTGGCGGTGCTCATGTTGTCGATCCAGGTGGAGGTGATCGTGCCGGTGGTGTTGTCGTAGCCGGTGTGGCCGATCCCGGAGAAGGGCATGCCGAAGAACTCGCCCGCGAACTCCTCCTTCAGGTAGCGGCCGCCCAGGACCATCTCGGACGTCGCGGCCATGGTGCCGACCATGGGCTCGGCGTCGGGCTGGTCCCACATCGAGACCGTGACGGTCCAGCTGCCGGCCTTTTCGGCCAGGAAGGCGTGGATCGGCCCGGGGGTCGCGGCCTTCATCATCGCGGCCTGGGCCGCGGCGGCGGCGTCCTGGTCCTGGGCCCCGGCCCCCAGCGGCAGGGCGGCGGCCAGGACGGTCAGGGCGGCCAGGATCAGAATCCTACGAGCGGTCATGTCGATCTCCCTCTTACTATGTGGGGCCGGGCCGAGCCTGCCGCCGGCGCGTCTGGTCGCGGAGCCGAGGGGATCCTACCAGTGGACAAGAAGCGATTCCAGGCCGATGTCGTGCTGCTGGTCTGCACCCGCAAGGACGGCGTCTGCGGCAAGAAGGGCGCCCGTCTGCGCGCCCGCCTGACCGAGGCCGCGGCGGCCGAGGGGCTGAAGAAGCGGTTGCGCGTGTTGCCCACCGGCTGCCTCGACGCCTGCGGCCTAGGCCCCGTGGTCCTGGACCCGGCCTCGCAGACCCTGTACTACGACGTCGGCAAGGACGACGCCCTCGACATCGTGCGCAAGACGGCCCGCCGCCACGGGCTCGAACCCTGACCCGCACCTGACCCCGGGAGGCCCCGTGATCATCCGACCCGTCCCCTTCGCCGCCGTGGCCTTCGTCTGCACCAACAAGCGCCCCGACGGCCACCCCAAGCCCTGCTGCGCCGACCGCGGCGGCCTCGCGCTGCGCGACGAGCTCAAGAAGATGGTCGCCGAGCGCGGCCTCGACAGCCGCGTCAAGGTCTACCAGAGCGGCTGCCTCGGCGGCTGCGAGTTCGGGCCGATGGCCATGACCTTCCCCGACGGGCGGCTGCAGTTCGGGGTCAGCGCGGCGGACCTGCCGGCGATGCTGGATGCGCTGGCGGCGGAGGCGGCGGACAACGCGGAGTGAGCAGACGCTGGGGCTACCAAACTGCCAACCAACATCTTATTTTATAGTTGAATTATTCCATCATTATTAGCACATACTGCAATTGATGATGCAAAACACCATCACTATGCACATTTCATGTCGATCGCTCCGATCAACGAATATATTGTTGACATTATTCATCATAGTGTCGATATAATGTCTCAGAGAGGTGATTTACCATCGTGTCATTCTACGCCGCGACCGACCATGCCATCCTCGAGGAGCTCGGACGCCGCCTGCGCCGGCACCGGCTGGATCGCAACCTCAGCCAGCGCGACGTCGCCGAACGGGCGGGCGTCGACCGCACGACCGTCGTGGCGCTCGAATTGCACGGGCGCGCCTCGCTGATGACGCTCGTGCAGGTGCTGCGCGTGCTGGGCGCCCTGGACGAACTCGAGACGTTCCTGCCGGCGCTCGGGCCCAGCCCCCTCGAACTCGCGCGACGAGCGGGCAGGGTGCGGCAGCGGGCGTCGCGTCCCCGCGGGCCGCGCGAAGACGACGGCACGGAAGGCGCCTGAAATGAGCGACCGCGTGGATGCCGCGACCGTCCGGATCTGGGGCCGCCGGGTCGGCGCCGTGGCCTGGGATCGCGCGCGCGGCCTCGCCACCTTCGAGTACGACCCCGGATTCATCGACAGCGGCCTGGAGCTGTCGCCCCTCCACCTGCCGCTGGACGCCGCACGCCGCGGCGGCGGCCGCTTCGAGTTCCCTTCGCTGCCGCGCCCGACGTTCCACGGTCTGCCGGGTCTGCTGGCCGACGCGCTGCCCGATCGCTTCGGGAACAGCCTGATCGACGCCTGGCTGGCGGCGCAGGGACGCCCGCGCGAGGACTTCAGCCCCGTCGAGCGGCTCTGCTACATCGGCCGCCGCGGCATCGGCGCGCTGGAGTTCGAGCCGGCCCTGCGCGGCCACCAGGACGAAACGGCGGCCGTGGACATCGCCGAACTGGTCGCCCTGGCCCGCGACGCGCTGCGCGAGCGCGGCGGGCTCGCCGCCGATCTCGGCGCCGGCACGAAGGCCCTGGCCGACATCCTGCGCGTGGGCACCTCGGCGGGCGGCGCCCGGGCCAAGGCCGTCATCGCCGTCAACAACGCGACGGGCGAGGTCCGTTCCGGTCAGCTCGACGCACCCCCGGGATTCGCTCACTGGCTGCTGAAATTCGACGGCGTGCATGACGACGAGCTCGGCGATCCGGCGGGCTACGGCCGCCTCGAATACGCCTACCACCGCATGGCCGTCGCGGCCGGCGTCGCGATGACCGAATGCCGACTGCTGGAGGAGGGCGGGCGGGCGCATTTCATGACGCGTCGCTTCGACCGTACCGGCGACGGCGACCGCCTCCACCTGCAGTCGCTCTGCGGGCTGGCCCACCTCGACTTCAACGATCCGGTCTCACACAGCTACGAGCAGGCCTTCGCGGCCCTGCGCGAACTGCGGACGCCCTATCCCGACCGGGTGGAGCTGTTCCGCCGCATGGTGTTCAACGCGGCCGCCCGCAACCAGGACGACCACACCAAGAACCTCGCGTTCCTGATGGACCGCCGGGGCGTCTGGCGCCTGGCCCCGGCCTACGACGTCATCCACGCCCACAACCCGGACGGGCGCTGGACCGGACGCCATCAGATGTCGATGGCCGGCAAGCGGGACGGCATGACGCGCGACGACCTGCTCGCGGTCGCGCAAGCTGTCGGCGTCAAGAAAGCCGCGGCGGTCATCGACCAGGTGCGCGGCGCCCTGGCGGAGTGGCCGCGCTGGGCGCGGGAAGCCGGCGTCGCGGCGGATCGGGCCCAGCGCTTGGCGCAGACGTTCCGGGAGTTCGGGACCGCCTGAGCTCCCCTACCGTCACTTCAGGATCGTCACCGCCCGGCTCTGCACACCGCCCCCGGCCTCGAACCGGCAGTAGTAGCTGCCGCTGGCCAGGCCCTCGGCGCTGAACTGCAGCTCGTGTGTGCCCGCCTCGAACCGGCCCCGCGTCAGCGTGCGCAGCCGCCGCCCCCGCCCGTCGTAGAGGGAGAGCTCCGCCGGCCCCGCTTCGGCGAGCGTGAAGCTGATCGTCGTGCGCGGGTTGAAGGGGTTCGGGTGGTTCCGGGACAGCGTCGCGCGGGGCGCCGTCGCGCCGGGCGCCGCCACCGTGCCGGGACCGCGCCGGTAGACGCCGTTGTCCAGCGTGGCCAGGTGGTGCAGGTGGCCGGGTCCGTCGGCGATCCCCACGACGGACGTCGAGGTCAGACCCTCGTTGTAGAGCGCCCAGGTGTCGCCCATGTCCGTGGAGCGGTACACGCCGTAGCCGCCGTCCGCGAGCAGCATCGTGCCCCAGTCCCCGTCGTAGGCGAAGCCGCAGTACTGGCCCCAGCCCACGGGCAGGCCGCCCGCCAGCTCCGTCCAGGTGTCGCCGAAGTCCCAGGAACGCAGCAGGTGCTGCTCGTAGCTCGTCGTGTCGTAGCCCGCCATGAACAGCGCGAAGCTCGGAGCGAAGGAGAGCAGGCCGCCGTCTGCGGCCTCTTCTGGCACGATCAGGGTATCCCAGGAGGCGCAGTAGTCGTTCGAGCGGAAGAACCCGGTGTCGCCCTTGACCCAGATGCCCGCGTTGCCGCCGATCGCCAGGTCGAAGTACTGGTCGCAGACCGGGCTCGAGGCCACCGGGTCCCAGTTGTAGCCGCCGTCGTAGGAATAGAACAGGCCGACCGATTCCACCGCGGTGTAGAGGTCCCCGGTCAGCGGGTGCACCGCGAGCTGCCAGGCGGCCTCGTATTCGTTGTCCACGATGACCCGGCTCCAGTTGACGCCCTTGTCCGCCGTCACCCACAGGCCGTATCCCCCGATGTCGGAGCCGACCACGGTGCCGTCCGGGGAGGCCACCATCTCGATGGGATCGCCCGGGCCGCCGACATACGTCCAGTTGAGGCCGCCGTCCTCGCTCACCAGCACGCCCATGTACAGGCCGCCGATGAAGACGGCGCCGTCGCCGTCGACGGCGATGACTTCGGTGTTGGTGTACTCGGGACCGATCCATTCCCAGCCGCCCTGGGCGGCCGCCGCGGCGGCCAGTCCGAGCAGCGCCGCGATCAGGATTCGTCGCATGCCCCTCCTCCTCGTGTTGGCGCCCCCCACCTGAACACGCGCCCGACGTCCAAGTCGAATAGCCGGCGCACGCCATCCCGATGCGGGATAGGGTCGTCCTGCCGCACGATTCAACTCCGGACATCTGGGTATGAAACATCGAGCACTCATGGACACCACCTATTGGGATCCTACTATAGCAGATCGGGGATCTGCGTTACCGAGGTGGCCGCGATGGATTTATCGGCGGATAAGATCCGGACAGGCATGGTCGGGTTCGCGGGTAGGGCGGGTCGCCGACGGTAAGGACGAGATCGTCTGCGCCGGCACTAACCATGCGCCGAAATACCGGGGCGCCACGATCTTCATTCTCGACGAGAATCATCGAGCCGGTGCCGCCATCGACCCCCTGACATCACCCGGATATCCGGCCGTCGACACTTCCTTGGTGAGGGTCGTCTTCCCGATCTGGCCCGACAACGTCTTGCAGGCCCTTGGGACGAGCGATCGGCTGGTCGGATTTGAAGCCAGGTCGTTCAGCCGTAACGACGGGACTGTGGGCATTCAGGTCAACATCGGCTACCAAGATGACAACTTTTTTAGCGTGGACTTCGATACACAACTCCGTCCCATCTTCATTTCGATCAGTGATAAGTTGCAGACGAGGTTCACCTTGGCGGGGATTGGTGATCATGCATGGGATCGTGCTTGGCTCGACGGGCATGTCCTCTTTGAGTCGGGCAGGATGGTCGCGGCGGCTCAACTGCCCTGACTACCAAGACGAAGTACGGAAATTTCTGACTCCGCAGACAATCGCCCTACCGAATGCATTGAAGACAAAGGCCCCGGCACTTGCCGGGGCCCTTGCCCTTTTAATGGTCCGAAGATCTGACTGATCTACTTCAGCAACACCATCTTCTGCATCTGCTGCATCCCCCCCGCCGCCAGCCGCGCCATGTAGACGCCGCTCGCGACCAGGCCGCCCGCGTCGTCGCGGCCGTTCCAGGTCTCGTCGTGGCGGCCCGCAGCGCGCGAACCTTCGACCAGGGTGCGCACCAGGGTGCCCTGCAGGTCGTAGATCTCCAGCCGGACCGCGCCCTCGCGGGCCAGCTCGAACTGGATCTGCGTCTGCGGGTTGAACGGGTTGGGGTGGATGCCGACCAGCGCGGTCGTCGACGGCGCCGGCGTGCCGTCGTCGATGCCGGTGGCCGAGACCGGCCCGATCGCGAGGTTGTAGGAGCCCGCGACCGGCAGATCGGCGCTGCCGCGTTTCCAGACCGCCAGGCAGTAGTAGCCGGCGGTCGGGATGGCGACGTTCAGGACCTCGTCCTGGCCGGGACCGGCCGCCCAGTAGGCGGTGGCGATGCCGGAGGACTTGCCCTGGTAGATCTGGTCGGCCGGGTGGAGCGTGAGGCCCCAGTCCACCGCACCGGACACGTTGTCCAGTTCCACGCCGTACTGCCCGACGGGCAGGTAGAACTCGTGGAGGTTGAGGATGCGGTTGGCCGGCAGGTCGTAGGTGCCGTAGACGCCGTCCGGGTAGGAGATCCAGCCGCTGGAGGCCGTCGCCTCGGCGGTGTAGTTCTCGTAGCCGGCGTAGTTGACCACGCCCGCGTCGTAGGGCGCGTACGCGGTCAGGTTGAAGTTCACCAGCACGTAGTCCGACTCGCCGCCCCACCAGTAGGAACCTGACAGGTTGTCGGCGAAGCCGTCCTTGGCGCCGCCGCTGGGCGCGTGCAGTCGCAGGTCGACGTCGCTGCCGGCGCCGGGCATGGTCGCCACGGCGCGCCAGTAGTCGCCCGCGTTCGGCAGGCGCAGGCCGTCGCAGTTGGGGTAGAGAGGTTCGCCGGTGCTGACGTCGGTCCAGCCGCCGTAGGCGGCGGGCGGCGCCCAGCGGGCCGTCGGGGTGGCCATCGTCAGATCCAGCGGCGACCAGACCCACTGCTCGCCGTAGACGTTGTTGTTCTCGTGGATCTCCTCGTACTCCAGGGCCTCGTCGAGGCGCCAGGCCAACGAGTGGCGACCGCCGCGGATGTCCCAGGCGTAGTTCCAGTTGAACAGCCCGGTGCCGTAGCCGGGGAAGGCGCCCCACACCACCCAGGCGGCGAACGAGCCGTCGAGGTAGATGTTGCCGGGCAGGGTGGCCGACCCGGTCGGGCTGTTGTTGGTCACCGCCACGTTGAAGAAGGTCGAGGCCGTGTTGCCCGGCAGCGAAGCCGGCGCGGGCGTCGAACCGTACGTGCCGTCGAAGGCCGGCCGCGGCACGATCGGCGCGTGCCAACCGGTCGCCCACAGGGGGACGAAGTCCGGCGGCGTGCGCTGGATCTCGATCGTGACGTCGATGGGCGCCGTGCCCTTGTTCCAGTCGGGGTCGCGGTAGACCACCAGCGCGTTGTAGCCGTCGTCCGGGACGGTGATGTCCAGACGCGCGCGTCCGAAGGCGTCGGTCTGCGCCCAGGCCGAGTAGGTGGACAGGCTGCCGACCTGGAAGGTGTCGTTCAGCCAGGTAGCGTAGAGCGGGCCGTTCTCCAGGGCGGAGTCCACGGTGATGCTCACCGCGCCGGCGTTGGCCGCCGAGACGTAGAACTCCCAGACCCTGATCATCTGGTCCTGGGCGAACGGCACGGTGACCGAGTCGCCGTAGGACAGCGTCTGGCTCGTCGTGTGCAGCAGCTCGTAATTCGAGCCGTCGCCGTTCCAGTTGGTCACCCCGACGTCGTAGTTGCCGTAGTCGATGTTCCGGTTGACGATCACGGCATCGATCATGCCCGTCAGGCGCCCCGAGTAGGCCGACCCTCCCGCGAAGCCGTTCGCGGCGCCGGTGGTGGGCGGGATCAGCGACAGGTCGAAATCCGACCCGCCGCTCAGGGGCCGCAGCACCGTGACGTCCCACCAGGAGTGGTTGTTCATCCGCAGCCCGTCGCAGTTGGCGTAGAGCGGCGAGCCGTCCACCACGGCGTCCCAGCCGGCGGTCTGGCCGGGGGGCGCGCCGCGCACCAGCGGCGAGTTCGGCGGCATCGCGGTCGGATTCCACACCCACTGGTGGGCCCAGCGGTTGTCGGTCTCGTTGGTCTCGGCGATCAGGTCGGTGGCGTCGAGCTTGGCCTCGATCGTGTGGCGGCCGCCGCGGACCCACAGCGGGCCGGCGTTGTTGCCGTAGAAGCCGCCTCCGGACCCGATGGCGCCCCAGGACATCCACCACTGCATCGCAGCGTCGATGTAGGCGTAGGTGTAGAAGCCCGCGCCGGTCGACGACTCGCCGTTGTTGACGCCGGTCACGTTCCAGTACGCGCCGGCGGCGTCGCCGGGCAGGGTCACGGGCGCCGGGGCGTAGTTCCAGGCGCCGTCGGCCGTCTCGCGCGGCACCAGCGGCGCCGCCCAGCCGGCCCAGAGGTCGAACGTCAGGTTGGCGGGCACCGGCGCGCGGACCGTGTACGGTCCGGACCAGTTGTAGGTGTCGCTCCACCTCCCGGCGCGGTCCAGGGTGCGGATGCTGAAGTAGTACGTGCCCGGCGCGAGCGACGGCGTGGTGTAGTTCGTCACGTCGCCGATGTCCATGACGACCGCCGGCAGGCCGATCCCGCCGGCGATGGTGATGCCGTAGCCCTCGACGCCCGAGGCGTCGTCGTAGGCGCGGGTCCACACCAGGTCGATGGTGGGATCGGGCGAGTCGCCGGACGTGGCGTGGCTCGTCGAGTACAGGGACGAGACCGCCGGCGGGTTGGTCACGTCGATCTCGTACCCGCAGTTCTTGGCCGACGCCCACAGGCCCTCGCGGTACCCGGGGAAGCGGTTCTTGAACGCGGTGAGGAACAGGGCCGGCGTGGTCGGGTGGTCGAGGTCGACGCAGGTGATGACCTCGTCCCAGCCCAGGCTCAGCTCGTCGGTCTCGGCGAAGGCGGCGTGGTCGTCGTTCGTGCCGTCGCCGATGTCGCGGACGACCGCGCCCAGGAAGCCCTCGGTCCGGTACGCGTCATCCCACGACGGGCCGCACGAGGACACGTTCTCCATGTCGTAGACCGACGAGGCGGCGCGCCCGTAGACGGCGGCGAAGCTGCCCGGGATCACGTCGCCCATCCAGTCGGGGTAGCCCTCGTTGAAGGCGTCGTGGTCGGTCTCGCGGCACCAGATGCAGTGGCCGCAGCCGCCGGTGTCGCAGATGCCGTTGCAGTAGTCGGGCACGGTGTTGATCGCGAAGTTCTGCACCCAGTGATGCCCGTACTCGTGGCTGTGGACGTCCTCGTTCCACTGCTCGCCGGTGCTGACGTAGATTTCGCCGTTGTAGAAGGCGCCCACGCTCCCGTTGGGCCAGTTGCAGCGCACGAACGGCGTGTCGAAGCCGTAGCCGATCCACCAGCGCCAGGTGCGCGTCAGGTCGGTCAGCTGGTGCAGGGCGGGGTGCTGGTTGATGTCGCCGGGCTGCAGCCAGCCGTAGTCGAGATCGGCGCCCAGGTAGTCGTTGGTGGTGCCGGTCTCCCAGGCGTACGTGTTGCTCCAGGTGGCGTCCTCCACGTTCACGCGGCTGTTGCCGGCCTCGAAGCGCACGTACAGGTCGGGCTCCGCGTCGTCGAAGAACCCGGGGTTCCAGTAGAACGTGACGTCGTACCAGCCCTGGGCGTCGGTCGCCAGGACCGCCAGCTGCTGGGAGCCGAACGGCGAGTCGTTGTCCATGACGCGCACCGTCACGCCGTCGGCGCCGATGGTCCAGCCGTCGAAGCGCTGGTAGGTGAAGCGGCCGTGCACGCGGATGTTGCGCGCCTTCTCGCCGTCGCCGGGAGCGGGCGCCACGGCCTCGTCCGAGGGGGACGGTTCGGGCTTGAGGCTCGACGCGTCGTCCAGCGGCGGGACATCCGCGTCGGACACGACCTTGGACACCGCGCCGGGGTGCAGCAGCCACTCGACGCGCGACGGCGACAGGTCGAACTGCCGGGCGACCGGCTCGCCGTCCATCTCGAAGGTGAACTCGAGCCATTGGCCGGGATCGTCCGTCATGACCGAGAAGTCGATGACCAGCGGCCGGTCCTTGTCGATCGAGGCGGTGGGCGTGGCGTCGATGGCGATCTCGCGCCACCCCGCGCCGTTGAACTCGAACTTGCCGAGCTGCGCGGGCACCTCGGACACGATCTGCAGGCGGCCCTCGTAGGGCACGCCGGCCTCGGCGGCCCGCGGCGGGCCGAGCAGCTTGACGTGGATGGGCGGGCCGAGATCGGCCCACGCGACGGCGGCGCCCAGCAGGGCGAACGACGCCGTCAGCAGCCAGATGATCTTGCGCATGTCGGCACCTCCTGCTTCCTAGCGCCGCGGCGCGGCGGGTGTGGGACGATCGACGGGCTGCGGCGCGGGCTGCGGCGCATCCCAGGCCGCGATCGCGGCCTCGAGCCCGGCGGCGCGACCGGCGTCGCCGTCGGTGCGGGCCATCCCGAGCTGCAGCTCGAGCAGGCGCAGGCCCGTCGCGCGCTTCAGCTGCTCGATCTCGCGCTGGACGGCGAGGCTCTCCTCGGTGCCGGCCACGTCGGCGAGCCGGGCGGCCAGCGTGGCGATCCGGGTGTTCTGCTCGGCCACGACGGACTCGAAGGCGACGCGGCGGGCCGTGCGGACCTCGTCGTCGGCGGGCGCAACGCTGAGCGCCGCTCCCTCGGGCGGCGCGAACGGCTGCCCGCCGCTGCTCAGGGCCTGCAGTTCGGCCTGGTTCTCGGGGATGTCCGCGACGCCGGCCATGGGGTCGGCGGGAGCGGTGGTGCCGGGGGCGCCGCTGGCGCGGGGGGCCATCAGCTCGACCGGCTGGGCCGGGCGTGTCTCCTGGGTGCGGGGGACGTCCTGGGCGACGGCAGCGCTGGCGCCGCCGACGATCGCCAGGACCAGCAGGGCACGATCGATCCGCTGCATGACGGTCTCCTTCAGGGGAACGGGTGAGCGCGAACCCGGCTCGGCCATGGCTGCCGGAGGGGCTGACGAGACGCGCTTCGATTTACAGGAGTGAACCCATCGATTACACGGGCAATGGCGGGATTCCTCAAGCCAATTCTAAATGAAAATCATAACGTTTATCTTATGAGTAATTATGAAATTAACAGGATGGGCGACTGAAGAACCCCAGGAGTTCGTCGAGCCCCTGGGTGTTGAGGATCTGCCGACAGCACAGCCCCGCGTGCCGGGTCAGCTCGGCGCCGTGGCGGTAGTCGCCGAGCCGGGCGGCCCGATGGACGTCCGAGGCGATGACCAGCCTCCCGCCGAGCTCCTGGGCTCGCACGCAGTTGCGCCATTCGGGTTCGCGGTGGGCCGGGATGGCGTCGATCTCCACGGCGACGCGGGCCTGGGCCGCCGCCTGCAGGACGGTCTCGAGGTCCAGGGGCAGTTCGCCGGGCATCGTCATGTAGTCGCCGAAGGGGTGGCCGAGGATGCTGACGAAGGGGTTCATCACCGCGCGCACGGCCCGGTTCGTGAGGGTCGCAGAATCCTGCCCGTGGTCGGTCGCAAGGGTCGCCACGACGTAATCGAAGGCGGACAGCGACTGCTCGTCGACCGGCAGCGAGCCGTCGGCGGCGGTCTCGATCTCGGCGCCGTGGAGCAGTCGGAAACCGGGGTTCCCCGCGTTGATCGCTTCGATCTCCTCACGCTGCCGCGCGACGGCGGCCGGGTTCAGCCCCCGGGCGCAGAGGTCGGTGCGCAGGCGGTCGGTGATCCCGAGATAATCGAGTCCCAGCTCGATGGCCGTGTCGCTGATCTCCCGCAGGCCGTGGGCGCCGCCGTCGTACGACGTGTGGCAGTGCAACAACCCCCTCACGTCGCACTGCCGCACCAGCTCGAAGTGGCGCACGTCGCAGGCGTCGTGGCAGGGCCAGCCGGTGTCGCGACAGCCGGTGGGTTCGTCCGGGGCGGTCAGATCGTCGTGCACGGCGCTCTCGGTGGCTGGGGTGGGCGTCGACTTGGGATCAGGCGCCCACCATAGGAACGGGGCCGGAGAACCGCCACTTCGCGGTCTCTCAACACGATTCGGGCGTCACCACTTACCGAAGCATAGCGGATTTCGATAAACTCGATAACTTCGATATACATGCCGCCGCTCCAGCGGCCTATTAGCATATATCTTCATGTCGTTGTTATCGATAACTGCTCTTGAGCTCCCCCCAGGCACTCTGCTCGCCGGCCACGGCCGCTTCGCAGGGAACGCAGCCCGTCAGGTTGATCTGGTACGACGCCGCCCCACCGAACAGCTCCGGCACGTACTCCCAGTCGACGAAGGCGCCGGCGGCGCCTGGCCCGTCGGGCGCGCGCTCGCCGCTCATGACGGGTTGCAGCCAGATGGGCAGGCTGCCGGCGCTGCGGGCGGTGTGCTCGTTGTCCGAGATGACCAGGGCGTACTTGCCGTTGGCGAAGACGTTGGCGCCGGTCAGCAGGACGTTGCCGCCGCTGCAGCCGTCATTGTGCGCGACGCCGATGCCGTCGGTCCGGAACAGCCAGAGGTCGTAATTGTCCATCCCGGCGCACGGCAACGCGGCCGTGAACGCGAGGCGGTCCGTGATCTCGATGCAGTAGGCATCGCGGTCGGCCGTCGAGATGATGACTCCCTGGATGTCGGTGAGCGGGCCAGTGCCCACGGTCCACTGCATGGCGTAGGGCGACTCGGGCGCCTCCGGCGACTCGAGCCACGAGGCGGCGCCGGCGGCGCCGGCGAACAGTGCGGTCGCGAACAGGGCGAGGACCGGAACGCCGGTCCGGGTGTGGAACTGCATGGTGCCTCCCGTCGAATGGGCGGAGCGGGCTATATCAGGACTGATATCGTATCATATGCTGGCCGCCGCGTCATCCCGCCCGGTCCGCTTCTCGAACAACCCCTTTGTCCGCAAGCAGATCCGCACCAGCAGCAGCATGACCGGCACCTCGATCAGCACCCCCACCACCGTCGCCAGCGCGGCCCCCGAGGACAGCCCGAACAGCATGACCGCCGTCGCGATGGCCACCTCGAAGTGGTTCGAGGCGCCGATCATCGCCGCGGGCGCCGCGTCGCGGTAGGGCAGGCCCAGACGCCTGGCCAGCGCGTAGCCCAGCGCGAAGATCGTGACCGTCTGCACGAACAGCGGGATCGCGATCCAGAGGATGGTCAGCGGGTTGGCCAGGATGGTCTCGCCCTTGAACGAGAACAGCAGCACCAGCGTCGCCAGCAGCGCGACGATCGTGATCGGCGTCAGCACGTGCAGGAAGCGCCGCTCGAACCAGTCGCGCCCCTTCGCGGCCACCAGCCAGCGCCGCGACAGCCAACCCGCGACCAGGGGCAGCGCCACGTAGACCGCGATCGACAGCACCAGCGCCTGCCAGGGCACCGGCAGCCGGCCCACGCCCAGCAGGAAGCCGCCGAGCGGGCCGTAGAGCAGCAGCATCGTCAGCGAGTTGATGGCGACCATGACCAGCGTGAGGCCGTCGTTGCCGCGGGCGAGGTTGCCCCAGACCAGCACCATGGCCGTGCACGGCGCGATGCCCAGCAGGATGCAGCCCGCCAGGTAGCTGCGCCACAGCGGCACCTCCAGCATCTTCACGCCACCCTCGAGCACGACGCGCCCCACGCCGTGCGCCGCGCCCACCGGCAGGTCCAGGCCCAGGGGCGTCTTCACCAGGTCGACGGCGTCTGCGCCGATCAGCCCGCGGAACAGCACGCCCAGGAACAGGACGGCGAAGCCGTACATCGTGAACGGCTTGATCAGCCAGTTGACGACCAGGGTCAGCGCGACCGGCTTGCCGCTGCGGCCCGCCTTGACGGCCTCGGCGAAGTCGATCTTCACCATGATCGGGTACATCATGAAGAACAGGCAGATCGCGATGGGGATCGAGATCACCGGCGCGCCGCCGATGTTCACGGACATCGCGTCCAGCGCGCGCGAGGCCCCCGGCGCGAGCTTGCCCAGCAGGATGCCGGCGGCGATCGAGAGCAGCACCCAGAGCGTCAGCCACTTCTCGAAGAAGCCGAGGCCCTGCGGTTCCTTGTCGATGCAGGCGGTCGTGGTCACGGGCGGCCTCCCTCTTCGAGACGGTCCAGCAGATCGGGCAATGAGGCGACGAAGGCGCGGATCTCGTCGCGCACGCGGCGGTACGGGGCCATGGCCGCTTCCTCGTCGTCGAGTCCGGCGGCCAGGCGCGGCGGGTCGTCGAAGCCGCGGTGCAGCGTGCGCGGGGCGCCCGGCAGCACCGGACAGGTCTCCTGCGCGTGCCCGCAGACGGTGACCACGAGGTCGAAGGGCTCGGGTCCGAGGTCGGCCACGGTCTTCGAGGCGTGGCGCGAGATGTCCACGCCGGCCTCGGCCATCGCGCGCACGGCGCTGTGGTTCAGGCCGTGGGTCTCGATCCCCGCCGATGCGGCCGAGAAGCGGTCGGCGTGCAGGGCGCGGGACCACCCCTCGGCCATCTGGCTGCGGCAGGAATTCCCGATGCAGAGGAACAGGACGCGCGGGAGGCGCTCCATGGCCGACTCCTAGTGGGAGGTGAAGACGAGGTAGAACCCGCCGAGGATCACCAGACCCCCGCAGACCTTCTTGAGGATGCCGCCGGCGCGCGACCCCGCGTTCCAGTCCAAGGTCCGCTGCACCCAGGCGGTGCTGGTGCCGGCGACGACGATCACCAGGCAGTGGCCCACGCCGTAGGCCGCGAGCAGGGCCGCCCCGAAGACGGCCTGCGTGGAGGAGACCTTGAACGTCACCGCCAGCATGGGCGCCATGAAGGCGAAGGTGCAGGGCCCCAGCGCCACGCCGAAGACCAGCCCCAGCAGCAGCGCCGCCCAGGCGCCCTTGCGTCGCAGCCCCACGGCGCCCGGAGCCGACAGGTTCAGCGGGATCACGTCCAGCAGGATCAGGCCCACGACCAGGAAGATCCCGGCGACCAGCAGGTTGCCCAGCCCGCCGACGTCGCCCAGCATGCGCCCGGCGGCGGCGGTGATCGCGCCGATGAGCGCGATGGTAGCCAGGATGCCCGACGCGAACAGCGTGGACAGCCACAGGGCCCGGCGCTGGGTCAGGGGAGCTTGCCGCGGATCATCCCCCTGCTGTCCCTGGATGAAGCCCACGATCAGCGGGATGCTCGCCAGGTGGCAGGGGCTCAGCAGGATGCTCAGCACGCCCCACAGGAAGGCGGCGCCCAGGGCGACGGGCGGCGAGCCGGACACCGCGGCGGTGAGCGAGGCGAACAGCGTCTCCAACGGCGGACCTCCCGGTCAGCTGCCCTTCAGTGCGACCCCGAGCTCCTTCCACTTGGCCAGGATCTCCTCCTTGGCGAAGAAACCCTCGTGGCGGAACAGCTCGCGGCCGTCGGCCGCGTAGAAGACCTGCGTCGGGATGAGGTCGATGCCGTATTTCACGGCCTCCTCCTTGTTCTTCCAGACGTCGATGAAGACGACCTCGATCCGGCCGGCCTGCTCGACGCGCAGCTCGTCCAGGATGGGCGCCATCATCTTGCAGGGGACGCACTTGTCGGCCCCGAGATCGACGAGCCGCGGCAGGGTGGTCGACGCGCCGCCGCCGCCCGCGCCACCGCCCTGCGCAGCCGGGCGCACCAGGTAAACGATCGCGGCGAGGGCGATCAAGGAGACCACGATCAGCATCCGGTTCAGCGCCGGGCGCGAAGGCTTGTTCACCATCTCACACCTCCCCTGCGATCAGCTTCTTGATCTCGTCGAACGACGGCACCTTCCCCGCGACCTTCACCTGTCCGTCGACGACCAGCGCCGGGGTCATCATCACGCCGAACTTCATGATGTCGGCCACGGCGGACACCTTGCGGATCTCGCAGTCGAGCGACAGCTCCGCCGCGGCGCGGCGCGTCTCCTGCTCGAGCTTGTGGCACTTGGGGCAACCGGTGCCCAGGATGGCGATGTCCTTCACGCGGACCTCCTAGTAGGCGAGCCAGCCGAAGAGCGCGCCGGTCACGGTCGACAGGACCACGACCAGCGCCAGGAAGACGAGCGTGCGGCGCAGCCCCATGATCGTGCGCAGCACCAGGATGCTGGGCAGCGACAGGGCGGGCCCCGCCAGCAGCAGCGACAGGGCCGGCCCCTGGCCCATCCCCGAACCCAGCAGGCCTTGCAGGATGGGGATCTCGGTGAGCGTCGCGAAGTACATCAGGGCGCCGGCGAACGCGGCGAAGAAGTTGGCGCCGAGGGAGTTGCCGCCCACCGCCTCGGCGATCCAGGCCGAGGGCACCAGCCCCTCGTGCCCGGGCCTTCCAAGCAGCAGGCCGGACACGAACACGCCGCCGAGCAGCAGCGGCAGGATCTGCTTCGCGAAGGACCAGCTGGCGGCGAACCAGTCGCGCAGCTCGCCCGGCCGGCTCGCCACGGCCCAGGCGAAGGCCAGGGTGCCGACGGTGAACGGCAGCACCGGATCGTCGCGCCGCAGCAGCGCCGCAAGCGCCACCACCGC
>DYDD01000309.1:0-2652 GCA_020718045.1 Fibrobacter sp.
GGCCGCGCGCGACGCGCTCGCCGCGCCGCACCAGGACGTCGATCCCCGCCTCGAGGTCCAGCGCGTCGGTCACCTGCCGCCGCGCGCCGCCGATCTCCGCCAGCGCGTGGCCGAAGCCGCGGCAGTCCACCTCCCCGATCCAGCCGTCGCTCGCCGCTTCGACGGCGGCCAGTCGCGGCGCCAGCGCGAGCCCGAAGTCGGTTCGCGCGGGATCGAGCCGGCCGCCCTGGGCGGCCACCCAGCGCAGCATCGCAGCGAAGGCCTCGCCGCCGTCCCAGGCCCGCCGCACCGCGGCCAGGGCGGCGTCGCGGTCGACGGCCAGGCCGGCGGTCAGCAGCATCTGGGCGACGAGATCCTCGGTCAGCGCGACGAGGTCGGCCGGGGCGCGGCCGCGGCCGTCGGGCCGCAGGGCGTCGAAGGCCTCGATCGTCTCGCCGGCGTGTCCCACGGCCACGCCGAGCGGCTGGGACATGTTGGAGAAGACGACGGCCATGCGGCGGCCCCACGCCGCGCCGATGCGCATCAGCGAGGCGGCCAGCTCCTCGGCGGCCGCGCGGTCGGTCATGAAGGCGCCGGAGCCCACCTTCAGGTCGATGACGATGGTGCGCGGCCCCGCCGCCAGCTTCTTGCTCATGATGCTGGCGGTGATCAGCGGCACGCAGTCCACCGTGCCGGTCACGTCGCGCAACGCGTAGATGCGACCGTCGGCCGGTGCGATCCGCGGCCCCTGGCCGACGATGGCGCAGCCGGCCTCGGCCACCACCCGCAGGAAGGCCGCGTTGTCCAGGCGGATGTCGTAGCCGGGGATCGCTTCGAGCTTGTCCAGCGTGCCGCCGGTGTGGCCGAGCCCGCGCCCCGAGAGCATCGGCACGCACAGCCCGCAGGCGGCCGCCAGGGGGGCCAGCAGCAGGCTGACCTTGTCGCCGACGCCGCCGGTGGAGTGCTTGTCCGCGGTGGGGGCCGGCAGGCCGGAGAGGTCCAGCTCCTCCCCGGAACGCAGCATGGCGCCGGTCAGCGCGGCGGTCTCGCGCGGCTCCATGCCGCGGCACCAGATCGCCATCAGCAGCGCCGACATCTGGTAGTCCGCGACGCCGCCCGAGGTGTAGCCCTCGACCGCGAACGCGATCTCCCGCTCGTCCAGGGCGCCGCCGCGCTTCTTGCGCTCGATGATCTCGACGATGTTCACGGGTCGTCTCCGTTCAGAGGGCTTCGCCGGGGGTGAAGTTGTCGAAGGGGCGGGGCAGCAGCTCGGACAGGCGGAAGGTCTCGACGTCGCCGCCGCGGCCGGCGAGGTGGATCACCAGGCCGGGAGCGAACTCCTGCAGCACCTGCCGGCAGGCGCCGCAGGGCGGCGTCGGCCGGTCGGTGTCGGTGGCCACCGCCGCCGCGACGAAGTCCCGGCAGCCCTCGCTCACGGCCTTGAACACGGCGGTGCGCTCGGCGCAGATGCTCAGGCCGTAGCTGGCGTTCTCGACGTTGGTGCCCGTGAAGACGCGCCCGTCGGCGCCGAGCAGCGCGGCCCCGACCCGGAAGTGCGAGTAGGGCGAATGGCTGCGCGCCATCGCCTCGCGCGCGGCCGCCACCAGCCGCTGCCGGACCTCGAGCGTCACGTCTGCCTCCCCGCCGCGGCGCGCAGCGCCGCCAGGAAACTGGTCCCGAGAACGGGCGCCGGCAGGCCGAAGTACTCGGCCAGGGTCGCCCCGAGATCGCCGAAGGTGGGCCGCGTGCCGAGGTCGGCGCCGCCGCGGGACCCGCCCAGCGTCGCCAGCAGCGGCACGTACTCGCGGGAATGGTCCGAGCTCGTCGTCGTCGGGTCGTTGCCGTGGTCGGCGGTGAGCAGCAGCAGGTCGCCGTCGCGCAGGCGCGGCAGGAAGCCGCCCAGCCAGCGGTCGAAGGCCTCGAGGTCGCGCGCCATGCCGACGGGGTCGTTGCGGTGGCCCCACAGCATGTCGAAGTCCACGAGGTTCAGCAGGATCAGCGACGGGCCGGCGCCGGTGTCGGCGTACAGCGCCGACAGCGCCGCCATGCCTTCGGCGTTGGACTTCGAGACGACCTTCGCGGTCACGCCCCTGTGGGCGTAGAGGTCGGAGATCTTGCCGATGGCGTTCACCGCGACGCCGGCCGCCGCCAGCTGTGGCAGCAGCAGCTCGTCCGGCGGCACGACCGAGTAGTCGTGCCGGTTCGGCGTGCGACGGTAGTCGCCGGCGGCGCCCAGGAAGGGGCGCGCGATCACACGGCTGACCTCGTGGGGCGGCGCGAGCAGGCGGCGGGCCACCTCGCAGACGCGGTAGAGTTCCGCCAGCGGCACCACGTCCTCGTGCGCCGCGATCTGGAAGACGGAGTCGGCCGAGGTGTAGACGATGAGCTTGCCGGTGGCGACGTGCTCGTCGCCCAGCTCCTGGATGATCTCGGTGCCGGAGGCCGGCTTGTTGCCCAGGACGCCGTAGCCCGTGGCGGCGGTGAAGGCCGCCAGCACGTCGGCGGGGAAGCCGTCGGGGTAGGTCGGGTAGGGGCGCGCGGTGACGACCCCCATCAGCTCCCAGTGGCCGGTGGTGCTGTCCTTGCCCTTGGACACCTCGGCCATGCGTCCCCAGCCGCCGCGGGGGCTGGCTGCCGGCGGCACGCCCGCGACGGCGTGCAGGTTGCCCAGGC
>DYDD01000309.1:2680-2909 GCA_020718045.1 Fibrobacter sp.
CCCGCCCGCGGCCAGGGCGGTGTGGCCGAGGGTGTCGTGGCCGACGTCGCCGTACTCGGCGGCGTCGGGCAGCGCGCCCACGCCGACCCCGTCCAGGATGATCACGATGGCGATGCCCACGCGGCGCGGCCTCCTGTTGCGGGTGCGTCCGCGGACGGTAGTCCCGCCCCGCGGCGAAGTCAATGCGCCAAGGTCGCACAGGACGGCTCCGGCCGCACCCGCCGCCGCC
>DYDD01000049.1:0-252 GCA_020718045.1 Fibrobacter sp.
AGGCCTCCGCGACGCCGACCACCGCCTCGCGCGTCGGCAGCCCCTCGGGCACCATGACCACCACCGGCAGCGTCCGCCCGTCGACCAGCAGGATCAGCAGCTCGCGCGGCGACAGTCCCCGCGGCACGGCATAGCGGCCGGCCCGGATCGAGCGGTCCGAACCGGTCAGCCGCGCGCCCAGCACGAACGCGCGGCGGCGGTCCAGCAGGCCGCGCGCCTGCAGCGTGTCGGCGACTGTGGCGAGGCTGGCGC
>DYDD01000049.1:261-4380 GCA_020718045.1 Fibrobacter sp.
CGCGGATCTCGACTGTCCCGTCCCCGCCGGGACACGCGCGATCCCACTCCGTCCAGGCCCAGAAGACCGCGCCCGCCGCGACGAGCAGGACCACCGCCGACGACCAGGCCAGGATGCGCAGCGCCCTGACGAGATGCGACGTCGCCGTCCGGCTGGGCGCCGTCATGCGCCACCGTCCCGGCCGGCGCCTGCGGCGTCCAGGTACTGCTGCAGGATCAGCTCCGCCGCGACCGCGTCGGGCGACTCGCGGCCCCGACGGCGGCCGGGACCGCGCAGCAGGCGTTCGGCCTCCTGCGTGGTGTAGCGCTCGTCGACCAGTGCGACCGGCAAACCCAGATCCTCCCCCAGCTTCCCGGCGAAGCGCTTGGCCCGCTCGGCGATCTCCCCCATCCGGCCGTCGGCGGTCAGCGGCAGCCCGACCACCAGCTGGTCGACACCCCGCTCGCGGATCAGGGCCGCCACGAAGGCGGACACCGGGCCGTCGCGGCCGGCGCGATGCACCGCGACCGCCGTGGCGAGCGTGCGGGTGGGGTCGCTGACCGCGATGCCGATGCGGCTGGTGCCGTAGTCCAGGGCGAGCACGGCGCCCACGTCAGTCCTGCCGGGGATGGCGCTTCACCAGCTGCACGCGGAACCGTCCGTCGGGCGCGTGGTCGAAGGTCAGCTCGTCGGTGAACTCGCGCATGATCGTGATGCCGCGGCCGCGCTCGCGCATGAGGCCGTCGGGCGGCTGCCAGTTGCGGAAGTCGAAGCCGACGCCCTGGTCCAGGACCGTGACGCGGATCTCGTCGGGGGCGAAGCGGAAATGGAGCTCGACGCGGCGCTCCTGCTCCATGCCGTTGCCGTGCTCCATGGCGTTGGTGCAGGCCTCGATGACGGCCGTGCTCAGCTCGTCGATGTCCTTCTGCTCGTAGGGGAGGTCGCCGGCCAGTTCCATCAGGATCGCGTCGGGCACGCCGAGGAACAGCAGCCGGCTGGGCAGCATCACCTCGACCTGCTGGGGGGAACCGTTCGCGATGGTCATGGCTCCCCCTAGGCGAAGCTCCGGACGGCTTCATCCTCGTTCGAGTAGGAGGCGAACACGGTGTGGAGCTTCGAGACCATGAAGATGCTCTCCACGCGATCCGACACGTTCAGCAGGCGCAGGTCGCCGCCGCTGCGGCGCACCGTCGAATAGCCGGAGATCAGGATGCCCAGGCCCGTGCTGTTGACCCAATTGACCTTGGCCAGATCGACCAGGACGTTGCGGTGTCCCTCGTGGATCAGGGTCTTGAGCGTGTCGTTGAACGCGGCGGCGTCGGGCCCGCCCATCAGCTTGCCGTTGAGCTCGAGGATCACCACGCCGTCGCGCTTGCGTTCCCTGATCTTCACCTGGCCTCCTTCCGGCGCCGGTCGCGGCGCGTCACGGGTGCGAGGATACGGACCGGCCCCGGCCATGTCCAGCCCGAAGCGGCCGCGGGCCGCGCCGGGCTAGCCCGCGCTCGGCGACGCCCGGCGCAGGATCCCGAGCACGGCGGCGAAGTCGTCCGGCAGCTCTGAGGTGAACACGAGCGGCTCGTCCGTGGCGGGGTGGCGCAGGCGCAGCTCGCGCGCGTGCAGCATCTGACGGCCGGCCCGCGCGACCATGGCCTGGGCCGCGTGGCGGTCCAGGGGGTGAACCAGCCGCTCGCGGGCGTCGTCCCCGTACAGGGGATCCCCCACCACGGGATGGTGGCCGTACGCGAAGTGGACGCGGATCTGGTGGGTGCGGCCGGTCTGCAGCTCGGCGTCGCAGTGCTGCACGAACCCGAAATCCTCCACCACGCGGTACCGCGTGCCGGCGGGCCTCCCGCCGGGGACCACCGCCATCATGCGGCGGCGGTGGGGATGGCGCCCGATCGGCTCGGCGATGAGGCCCTCGCGGTCGTCCCACTGCCCCCAGCTCACCACGGCGTAGATGCGCCCCAGCGTGCGCTCGCGCAGCTGGGCGGACAGGCCGCGGTGGGCGAGCTCGGTGCGGGCCACGGCCAGCAGGCCGGAGGTGTCCTTGTCCAGGCGGTGCACGAGCCCGGCCCGCGCGCTGTCGCCCGGCAGGTCGCCGAACCGGTGCAGCAGGGCGTTGACCAGCGTCCCGGACCGGTGGCCCGGGGCGGGATGCGCGACCATGCCGGCGGGCTTGTCGATCACGACCAAGTGCTCGTCGCAGTGGACCACGTTCAGCGGGATGTCCTGCGCGCCCAGGTACGGCGCCGGCGGCGCCGGCCGCTTGAACTCGACGAGGCTGCCCGCGTGGACCCGGTAGTTGCTGGGGCGGGCGCGGCCGTCGACCGTGGCGGCGCCCTCGGCGAGCGCGCGCTGGATCCGGCTGCGGGACGTCTCGGGCATCCGCTCCGTCAGCAGGAGGTCGAGGCGGCGGTCCGCTTCCTGCGGCGCGACGGTGAACGAGAGGCGGGGCTGTCCTGCGTCAGTCATCGCGACGTCCCGGGTCGGAGGAGCCGGGCGCGGGGTCCGCGTCGGCGATGATCACGTCGGGGCCGCCCGCTGGCGCCGGGACGCCGGGCGCGACGCGCGGCGCGCGGTCCTCGCGCCACAACGACAGGAACAGGGCCGCGCCGCCGAGCGTCACGCCCATGTCCGCCACGTTGAACGTGTAGAAGCGGTGGGCGCCGATCCCCAGGTCGATGAAGTCGACGACCAGCCCGCCGTAGAAGACCCGGTCCACCAGGTTGCCCAGCGCGCCCCCCATGATGGCGGCCAGGGCGCAGCGGCGCAGGCGATGCCGGGGGGCGGTGCGGCGGTAGAGCGCCGCCAGGACCGCCGCCGCGATGAGGCTGACGCCGATCAGGAAGCCGCGGCCGCCCAGGGGCAGTCCCATCGCGGCGCCGGGGTTGCGCACGTAGGCGAAGCGGGCCACGTCGCCCAGGATCTCCACGGGACGCGCGAGGCGGTCGATGTTCGCCAACACGAGACGCTTGGCGGCGAAATCCACCACGAGCACGAGGGGCGCCAGCAGCCAGGGTGCGCCGAGGGAGGGGCGTTTCAATGCCGCTCCTTCTCCTCGCGCTCCTTGCATTCGATGCAGAGCCTGGCGTCGAGCTTGGCCTTGAGGCGCTCCAGGCCGATCTGGGCGCCGCAGCCGCTGCAGACGCCGTAGCTGCGGTCCTCGATGCGCAGCAGGGCCTGCTCCAGCTGGTAGAGGTAGCGCCCCTCGCTGCTGGCGAACTGGATCGTGGTCTCGTACTGGAACTCGTCGCTGCCCTGGTCGGCCATGTGGTTCGAATGGGCCTTGGCCAGGTCGCCGCCGAAGTCCTCCCCCTCGTGGTGGATGATCTTCGTGTGCTTGGCGAGCGACTTCTCGACGCGTTCCTTCTCCTCGAGGATGAGTTTCTGGAACCGATCGAGTTCGGTCTTGCGCATGGTTCCTCCTCAGTTGGCGGCCAGCCGGGCGATGGCCACCTCGATGGCGACGCCGTCGACTTCGAAACTGTCGGTGTGGGGCAGGTCCGGCGAGGCTGCGACCAGCTGCGCCAGCGTCTCGCCCGCGATCCTCTCCCCGAAGCGGTCCAGGGCCCGCCGCGCGTCGCCGTTGCCGGCGACCGCCAGGCGGATGCGGTCGGCGACCGCGAACCCGCTCTTCTTGCGCAGGTTCTGCACCCGGTTGATGACCTCGCGGGCCAGGCCTTCGTCCAGGAGCGCCTCGTCCAAGGTCGTGTCCAGCGCGACGGTGACCCCGTCGACCGACCCGGCCGCGTACGGGGCGATCCCCGCCTCGACGACGCGCGCCTCCTCGAAGGTGATGCGCTCGGCCGCGCCCTCGACGTCCAGCTCGACGGCGCCCGCGCGGCGCAGGGCGAGGGCCTGCTGCGGCGTCATCGCCGCGATGGCGCGTCCGGCGGCCGGCGCGCGCTTGCCGAAGCGCGGGCCCAGGGCGCGGAAGTCGGCCTTGGCCGACAGGCGGGCCACGCGCAGGGGATCGTCCAGCGGGGCGATCTCCTTGATGTTCAGCTCCTCGGCGAGGATGTCGCGCAGGCGCGAGTCGTCGAGCAACGCTGCGGCGCGGCCGTCGTCGGCGTGCAGCAGCAGGCGCCCCAGCGGCTGGCGGGTGCGGATCTGCGCGTCCTGGCGCAGGCTCCGACCCAC
>DYDD01000049.1:4420-15841 GCA_020718045.1 Fibrobacter sp.
GGCGCATCGACGCGCGCCGCGTCGCAGGCGGGGTAGTCCGCGAGGTGGACCGAGCGCTCGCCGCCGCCGTGCAGCGCCCGGTAGATCTCCTCGGCGGTGAAGGGGATCATCGGGGCCAGCAGCCGCGTCGCGCCGTCCAGCACCTCGAACAGGGTCGCGAACGCGGCGCGCTTGTCGGGCGTCGTCTCCCCCTGCCAGAACCGGCGGCGCGACAGGCGCACGTACCAGTTGCTGACGTCGTCGATCACGAAGGCGCCGATGGCCTTGGCGGCGCGCGTGAAGTTCAGCTCATCGAGGGCCGCGCGGGCCTCCGCGGCGGTGCTGTGTAGTCGGCTCAGCACCCAGCGGTCGAGCAGCGACGGGTCGGCCGGGCCGTCGTCGCCCGGATCCCAGCCGTCGAGGTTCGCGTAGAGCGAGAAGAAGGAGTAGACGTTCTCCAGCGTCGCCAGCAGCTTGCGGCGCGCCTCGGCCACGCCCTCGACGTCGAAGCGGGTCGGCGTCCACAGCGGCGAGACGGTCAGCAGGTACCAGCGCAGGGCGTCGGCCCCGTGCTCGCGCATCAGCGCCATCGGCTCGACGGTGTTGCCCAGGCTCTTGGACATCTTCTTGCCGTGCTTGTCCAGCACCAGCTCGATGGTCAGGCAGCTCCGGTAGCTACTGCGCCCCGTCAGGAAGGTGCCGATCACCAGCATCGTGTAGAACCAGCCGCGGGTCTGGTCGATGCCCTCGCTGATGAAATCGGCGGGGTACTGGTTCTCGAACAGCTCGCGGTTCTCGAACGGGTAGTGGTGCTGGGCGAAGGGCATGGCCCCGCTGTCGAACCAGCAGTCGATGACCTCGGGCGTGCGCCGCATGACGCCGCTGCAGCCCGCCCGCACACAGGGGAAGGTCAGGTCGTCGACGAAGGGCCGGTGCAGGTCGAGCCGCGACTGGTCCGCCCCCGACAGCCGCGTGAGGTCGTCGCGGCAGGTCGGCAGGTGCTGCTCGCCGCAGGCATCGCAGATCCAGACGTTCAGCGGCGTGCCCCAGAAGCGGTTGCGGCTGAGCGACCAGTCGATGTTGCCGGCCAGCCAGTTGCCGAAGCGGCCGCTGCCCACCTCCGGCGGCGCCCAGCGGATGTCGGCGTTCGCGGCCAGCAGCTTCTCGCGCAGCTCGCTGGTGCGGATGAACCAGCTCGGCGTCGCGTAGTAGATCAGCGGGTTGCCGCAGCGGTCGTGGAAGGGGTACTCGTGGGTGTAGCCCTCCTCGCGCAGCAGGCAGCCGCGGGCGCGCAGGTCGCGGATGATCTGCCGGTCGGACTCCTTGACGGCGCGGCCGGCGTAGGGCGGCACCTCGTCGGTGAAGCGCCCGGCGGCGTCGACCGGGCTGAAGAAGGCCAGGTTCTCGCGCAGGCCGGCCTGGTAGTCGTCCTCGCCGAAGGCGGGAGCGAGGTGGACGATGCCCGAGCCGCTGTCGAGCGTGACGAAGTCGGCGGCCACGATCTTGAACGCTTCCTTGCCCGCGGGGACCGGCAGCAGCGGGAACAGCTGTTCGTAGCGGCGGCCGAGCAGGTCGCGGCCCTTGCAGCGGTCGAGCACCTCGGTCGGCGTGCCCGCGTCCAGCACGCCGAGGCGCGCCTCGGCCAGGACCAGCACGTCGTCGCCGTGGCGCACCCGCACGTAGTCGTGGTCCGCGCCGACGGCCAGCGCCACGTTCGAGGGCAGGGTCCAGGGCGTGGTCGTCCAGGTCAGGAAGTGCTCGTCGGCATCGACGGCCTTCAGCTTCACGAAGATGCTCGGGTCCTCGACGGTGCGGTAGCCGCTGGCCGTCTCGTGGCTCGACAGGGGCGTGCCGCAGCTCGGGCAGTAGGGCACGACCTTGTGCCCGCGGTAGAGCAGACCCTCGGCCGCGAAACGGGACAGGATCCACCAGACCGACTCGATGTAGCGGTCCTGGTAGGTGACGTAGGGGTCGTCGAGGTCCACCCAGTAGCCCAGCCGCTCGGTGAACTCGTCCCACTCCGCCTTGCAGGCCCACACGCTCTCGCGGCACTTGGCGTTGAAGGCCTCCAGCCCGTAGGCCTCGATGGCCTCGCGGCCCTGGATGCCCAGCTGCTTCTCGACCGAGCGCTCGACCGGCAGGCCGTGGGTGTCCCAGCCGGCCTTGCGCAGCACGCGGTGCCCGGTCATGGTCTTGTAGCGGCAGGCGAGGTCCTTGGTCAGGCGCGCGGCCACGTGGTGCACGCCCGGCAGGCCGTTGGCCGTGGGCGGGCCCTCGTAGAAGACCCAGTCGGGGCGCCCCTCGCGCCCCGCGATGCTGCGGCGGAACACGTCGTGCTCGCGCCAGAACGCGCCGACCAGGCGCTCGGACTCGGCGTCGTGGATCTTGCGGGCCAGCGGCGCGTAGCGCGGCGTCTCGTTCGACATGCCTTCCGTCCTAGGCGGCCCCGCCCGCGGGCGGGAGCCGTCGCAGCAGTTCGGTCACCAGGCGGCAGAGCTTCGGCTCGATCAGCGCGGCGGTGTGGATGATGCCGTCGACGTCCGCGGGGTGCAGGGCGTCGGGGAAGCAGGCGTCGGTCACCGCCGACAGGCCGAGCACCTTCATGCCGCCGTGCACCGCGACCAGGCACTCCGGCACCATCGACATGCCGACGGTGTCGGCGCCGATCGCGCGCAGGAAGCGGTACTCGGCCGCGGTCTCGAGATTGGGGCCGGCGACCGCCACGTAGACGGCCCGGTGCAGGGGCAGCCCGAGCTCCAGGGCCGTCGTCTCCGCGAGCTCCACCAGGGCGCGGTCGTAGGGCTCGCTCATGTCGGGGAAGCGGACGCCCAGGCGCTCGTCGTTGGGACCGAGCAGCGGGTTGTCGCCCATCAGGTTGATGTGGTCGGTGATGACCGTCATGTCGCCGGGGCGCAGGTGCGGGTCCATGCCGCCGACCGCGTTGGACATCACCAGGGTCCCGGCGCCGAGCGCGCGCATCACCCGCACGGGCAGGGTGATCTGGCGCATGGTGTAGCCCTCGTAGTAGTGGACGCGGCCCTGCATGGCCACCACGCGGCGGCCGCCGAGGGTGCCGAAGACGAAGCGGCCGTGGTGGCTCTGCACCGTCGAGCTGGCGAAGTGCGGGATCTCCGCGTAGTCCAGCGTGCACTCGGCTTCGATCTTGTCGGCCAGGGCGCCGAGGCCGGTGCCCAGGATCAGGCCCACCTCGGGCGCCAGCGGGCAGCGCCCGCGCAGGAAGGCGACGGCTTCCTGGATCTGCGTCCACGTCTCGTTCAATTCCGTCCTCCGGGCTGTGGCGCCCCTTCGGCCGCGTGGCCGTCGACGACGCCCACCGTCTGGAAACGAGGAAACCTAGCATGCGGGCGGACCGGGGGGAAGGACAATCGCCCGCCGGACGATCGCTCCCTGCGCCCGACTAACCGGCCAGGAGCTTCGTCAGCAGGGCGCAGCCCAGCCGGACCAGCAGCAGGGCCAGGATGGGCGACAGGTCCAGGCCGCGCAGCGGGATCAGGGGGCGCAGCAGGTCGAGCAGGGGATCGGTGACCCTGCAGACCATCACCAGGATCTCGTGACGGGGCGTGGGATTGAGCCAGCTGATGACCACCCGGGCGATGATCAGCCAGCTGTAGACCTCGCAGCAGGCGAGCAACAGGCGCAGCAGCACGTTCCCCTCTCCTTCCGGCGGCGCGGGATCAGGCGCCGGGCGCCCGCTCCCCGAACACGGCGGTGCCCAGGCGCACCAGGGTCGCCCCCTCGGCGATTGCGATCTCGAAATCGTCGGACATCCCCAGGCTCAGTTCGGGCAGCGCGAGGCCGGTGTCCGCGCGGGCCGCTTCGGCGAGGCGCCGCACGAGGGCGAAGGTCGCGCCCAGTTCGGTCGCTGGCGCGCTCTGGCGGGCCATGGCCATCAGCCCGCGCAGTTCCAGGCCCGGCAGACCGGCGATCGCGACCGCCGCCGCAACGACCGCCGCGGGATCGAGCCCGAACTTGCCCGCTTCGCGGGCGGCGTTGACCTCCAGCAGGACCGGCTGGCGCAGGCCCAGTTCCAGAGCCACCTGCGAGATCCGGCCGGCCAGCTCCGGTGAGTCGACGGCGTGGATCAGCGAGAAACCGCCGACGGCCTTGCGCACCTTGTTGCGCTGCAGGGGGCCGATGAAGTGCCAGCGCAGCCCGGCCGCGACGTCGGGGCCCAGCCGCGCCGCCAGTTCGTCCCGCCGGGGCAGCGCGTCCTGGATCCGGTTCTCCCCCAAGTCCAGCTGCCCGCAGGCGACGGCTTCGGCCACGCGGTCCAGCGGGACGCGCTTGCTGACCGCGACCAGCCGGACGGACGCGGCCGCCCGGCCCGATCGGGCGCAGGCGGCCGCCAGGCGGTCACGGACGCGCAGCAGGTTGTCGGCGACGTCGGTCATGCCGGCCTCCCGGTCGGCCCGGGCGCCGCGCCGCGCCGGTCAGCGCCAGCGCAGCAGCAGGGTCCGGGGGTCCAGCTCCATGTTGATCTCCGGCGCTTCGGGGCGGTCGTGCGACTTCAGGATCCGCACCCGCACGTGGTCGGCGACGGACTCCAGCGCGACGATCAGGCTGAGTCGGTCGTCGAAGCGGGCCACCTCGACGGGGACGCCCCGCGCGTCGCACTGCTGGCCCTCGCGGTGGGTCAGCGCCGAGGTCCAGATCTCGGTGTTCCAGTCGCGCGCCAGCGCCTGCACCCCGTCGATCTCCCAGTCCTCGCAGTGCTCGAAGCGCGGCGTGCCGTCCATGATCACCATGTCGGGTTCGAAGTGCGCGGCGTCGCGCAGGAACTCGGCCGTGCCCCGCAGCTTCTCCAGGGAGAAGGAATCGCGGTTGTAGACCAGGATGTGGCGGTTGCGCTCGAGGTCCAGGCGCAGCTCGAGCCGGTTCTCCAGCTTCTGGTTCTCGCAGACGTGCTGGAAGATCTCGAAGTAGAAGGCGCGCAGCTTCTCGATCGACTCCTCGGTGGAGATGTGCAGCACCTTGCGGCCCTGCAGCAGGGCGTCGACCGCCATGCCGACCAGCAGCGCGGTCTTGCCGACTCCGCGGCGGGACAGCACCACGCCCAGGTGGCCGCGGCCGAGGCCGCCGTCGGTCGCCTTCTCGAAGACCCGCAGCGGACTGCGGAAGCGAACGTCCTTGGTGGGCATCGTCGTTCCTCTCCTACTTGTTACCCGCCGCGACCTTCTCGGCGTGGGCCTTGGCCAGACGCTCGGCCACCTCGGCGGGCGCCGGCGAGTAGCGGGCGAACTCCATCGAGTACTCGGCCTTCCCCTGCGTGCTCGACCGGATCACGGTCGCGTAGCCGAACATCTCGGACAACGGCACGTGGGCGTCGACGCGCACGAAGCCGCCGTCCTCGGTCGAACCCATGATGATGCCCCGGCGCTGCATGATCGTGCCGAGGATCTCGCCCTGGTACTCGGTCGGCCCCTCCACCGACACCAGCATCAGCGGCTCGAGGGCCACGGGCCGGCCCTCCTTGTAGTGGTGGCGGAAGGCGCCGCGCGCCGCCGCCTGGAAGGCCTGGTCCGACGAGTCGACGGCGTGCGAGTTGCCGTCCTCGAGCACCACGGTCAGGCCCTGGACAGGATAGCCGATGTAGGCGCCCTTATCGAGCATCGAGCGGAAGCCCTTCTCGACGGCCGGGATGTACTCGGTGGGCACCGTGCCGCCGATCACCTTGTTCTCGAAGTTGAACTCGCCCGACTCGTTCGGCTCGAAGTAGCCGCAGATGCGGCCGTACTGGCCCGAGCCGCCGGTCTGCTTGCGGTGGGTGTAGTCGAAGTCCACACGCTGGGTGATCGCCTCGCGGAAGGACACCTTCGGCTGGCCGGCGGTCACCTCCGCCTTGTACTCGCGGCGGATGCGCTCGAGGTACACCTCGAGGTGCAGCTCGCCCATGCCCATGATGAGCGTGTCGCCGGTCTCGTCGTCCGTCCGCGTCCGGAAGGTGGGGTCCTCCTTGGTGAAGCGGGCGAGCGCCTTGGCCAGGTTGGACTGGGCCTTGTTGTCGGTCGGCACGATCGCCAGGGAGATCACCGGCTCGGGCACGTGGAAGTTCGAGACCGAGATGGTCTCCCCGCCGGTGAAGGTGTCGCCCGACGCGCACTCGACGCCGAACAGGGCGACGATGTCGCCGGCGAAGGCCTTGAGGATGTCCTCCATCTGGCTGGCGTGCAGGCGCACCAGGCGGCCCACCTTCACCCGCTTCCCGGTGCGCGTGTTGTGGATCGTGTCGCCCTTGCCCAGGGTGCCCTGGTAGAGCCGGATGTAGGTCAGCTGGCCGTAGGCGCCGTCCTCGAGCTTGAAGGCGAGGGCCACGACGTGGTCGTCGTCGCGGTTGGACAGGATGAAGTTCTCCGGCTCGCCCTCGGCGTTGAGCCGCAGGGCCTCGTTCTGGACCTCGGTGGGGTCGGGCAGATAGCGCACCACGGCGTCGAGCAGCAGCTGCACGCCCTTGTTCTTGTAGGCGCTGCCCATGAAGACGGGCGTCAGCTCCCGCGACACCGTGCCGCGCCGCACCGCCTCGTGGATCAGCTCCTCGGTCACCGCGCCGGCGAAGATGGCCTCGGTCAGTTCGTCGCTGAACATGCTGGCCGCGTCCAGGAGCTCCTCGCGCCGGGCTTCGGCCTCGATCTGCAGCGCCGCGGGGATCGCCTCCCACACCAGGTCGTCGCCCAGTTCGCCGGTGAAGCGGCAGGCCTGCATGCGCACCAGGTCGACCACGCCCTCGTGCTCGTGCTCGAGGCCCAGCGGGATCTGCATCATGGCCGCGTTGTGGCGCAGCTTCTCGCGCAGCTGCTCGGTGACGCGCGCCGGGTTGGCGCCCGAGCGGTCGCACTTGTTGACGAAGGCCAGGCGGGGCACCTTGTAGCGGCGCATCTGGCGGTCCACGGTCATCGACTGCGACTGGACGCCCGCCACCGCGCAGAGCACGAGCACCGCGCCGTCCAGGACGCGCAGCGCGCGCTCCACCTCGATGGTGAAGTCGACGTGGCCCGGCGTGTCGATGATGTTGATCGGGTGGCCGTCCCATTCGCAGTAGGTGGCCGCCGAGGCGATGGTGATGCCGCGCTCGCGCTCCAGCTCCATCGAATCCATGGTGGCCCCGACGCCGTCCTTGCCGCGCACCTCGTGCACGGTGTGGATGCGCCCGGTGTAGTAGAGGATGCGCTCGGTCAGCGTCGTCTTGCCCGAATCGATGTGGGCGCTGATGCCGATGTTGCGCAGCTTCGTGACGTCTCTGCTCATGGCGACCGCCGGGGCCCCGTCAAGGGGGCCGTCTCGTTGAAGTGGTGGGAGGCGCCGGTCCGCACCGCGGCACGGGGGCGTCCTGCCCTCAAGAACAACGCCCGCCCCAGCCGGGGCGGGCGTCGCCGCGCGGAATATAGGCGGAATCCGGACATTGGCAAGCGGATTTGCGAATTATTCACCAACGGCGGCGGTCCGCCGGGCGCCTCCCCCGGCGCCGGGCCGCGCCCGGAACGAACGGCCGGTTCAGATCGCGCCGTGCCGCCGGCCGACCTTGCGGAAGGCCTCGAGACAACGCTCGACGTGGTCGGGCGCGTGGGCGGCCGACGCCTGCAAACGGATCCGGGCCTGACCCTTCGGCACCACGGGGAAGCTGAAGCCGATGCAGTAGATGCCCTCGTCCAGCAGGTCGCGGGCGACGCCCTGGGCCATCAGCGCGTCGTTCTCGTGTCGGCGGAAATGGACCGGCACGATGGGGTGCTCACCCGGATCGACGTCGAAACCCAGCTCGCGCAGACCGGCGCGCAGGCGGCGCTGGTTCGCGTCCAGGGTCCGCAGGGGGGCGGGATCCTCGCGCAGGATGCGCAGCACCTCGAGCGTGGCCCCGCAGACCACCGGCGGCAGGGAGTTGCTGAACAGGTAGGGGCGCGACTTCTGCCGCAGCCAGGCGACGATCTCCGCGGGGCCGGCGGTGCAGCCGCCCAGCCCGCCGCCCAGGGCCTTGCCCAGGGTGGTGGTGATCATGTCGACGCGCCCCATCACCCCGAGCTTCTCGTGCGTGCCGCGCCCCGTCGGGCCGGTGAAGCCGGTCGCGTGGCTCTCGTCGACCAGGACCAGCGCGTCGTGCTTCGCGGCTAGGTCGCAGATCTCCGGCAGGCGGGCGTAGTCGCCGTCCATCGAGAAGACGCCGTCGGTGACGATCATGCGCAGCCGCGCGTCGGCCGCCTCCTCGAGGCGGCGGGCGAGGTCGTCCATGTCGGCGTGGCGGTAGATCGAGCGGCGGGCCTTGCAGAGGCGCACGCCGTCGATGATCGAGGCGTGGTTGAGCTGGTCGGTGATCAGGGCGGCGTCGGCGTCCAGCAGCGGCTCGAAGACGCCGCCGTTGGCGTCGAAGCAGGCGGCGTAGAGCAGGCAGTCCTCCAGGCCGAGGAAGGCGGCCAGCTCCCGCTCCAGCTCGTGGTGCAGCTCGGTCGTGCCGCAGATGAAACGCACCGAGCTGAGGCCGTAGGCCCAGCGGTCCAGCGCGCGGCGCGAGGCCTCGACCACGCGCGGGTCCGAGGCCAGCCCCAGGTAGTTGTTGGCGCAGAAGTTCAGCACGCGGCGGCCGCCGACCAGGATCTCGGCACCCTGCGGCCCCTGCAGCACGCGCTCCTCTTTGAAGAGCCCCTGCTCCCGCAGCGCGTCCAGTTCGACGCGCAACCGGTCGACCAGCGATCCGTGCATCCCGGCCTCTCCCTAGCGGTAGCGCGCCTTCATCTCGTCGAGGGTCGTCGCGGGCACCTTGTCGCCCCAGCCGGCCTGCCCGAAGGCGATCATGCGGTCCCTGACCACCGCGGCCATCGCGTCGCGCGACGGCTTGAGGTAGTCGCGGGGGTCGAACTTCTCGGGGTGCTCGGCGAACACCTGGCGGATGGCGCCGGTGATGGCCAGGCGGTTGTCGGTGTCGACGTTGATCTTGCGCACGCCGTGGCGGATGCCGCGCTGGATCGCCTCGACGGGCACCCCGTAGGTCTCGGGCATCTTGCCGCCGTAGCGGTTGATGAGCTCCACCAGCTCCTGCGGCACCGAGCTGCTGCCGTGCATCACCAGGTGGGTGTTCGGCAGGCGGCGGTGGATCTCCTCGATCAGGTCCATCTTCAGCACGTCGCCGTCCGGCTTCTTGGTGAACTTGTAGGCGCCGTGGCTGGTGCCGATGGCCACGGCCAGGGCGTCGCAGCCGGTCTCGGCGGCGAAGCGCTCGGCTTCGGCCGGATCCGTCAGGTGAGCCAGGGCGGCTTCGCCGGTCAGCCCGGCGCCGTGCCCATCCTCGATGCCGCCGAGGCAGCCGATCTCGGCCTCGACCGTGACGCCCAGGGCGTGCGCCTTCGCCACGACCTCGCGCGTGACCTTCACGTTCTGCTCGTAGGTGGCCGGCGTCTTGCCGTCCTCCAGCAGCGAGCCGTCCATCATCACCGAGGTGAAGCCCTGCTCGATGGCGGAGAAGCAGGTGGCCGGGCTGTTGCCGTGGTCCTGGTGCATGGCGATGGGCAGGTGCGGGTGCAGCTCGGCCGCAGCCAGCATCAGGTGGCGCAGGTAGTTGTCCTGCGAGTAGGAGCGCGCCCCGCGCGAGGCCTGCACGATGACCGGCGAGTTGGTCTCCGCGGCCGCCTGCATGATCGACTGGATCTGCTCCATGTTGTTCACGTTGAAGGCGCCGACGCCGTAACCGTGCTCGGCGGCGTGGTCCAGCAGCACTCTCATCGGTACCAAAGGCATGGCGGTCTCCTTGATCGTGGTCGCGGTGCGGGGCGCGGGGACGGCCGTCGGGCGTCCGCGCGGGAATGTAACGCGCCGGCGGCCGGGGGGCAATCCTGTGAAAAACGAACCCCGCCGCAAATAACGAACCCGGCAGTAAAAACGAACCCCGCGGCCGTGGAGCCGCGGGGTCGAGAGCGGAGGTGGTGGAGGCGGCGGGAATCGAACCCGCGTCCGAAGCCGGTCCCCCGCCGGCGTCTACATGCTTAGCCGCTGATCGATCTCGTTCCGCGCCTGGCTCAGCGACAGGCCGAGCGTGGAACCAGTCTCCGTTAAGATCTCGTCCGTCCCCAGGAGACCCGGTTCAGGACCAGACGCCAGATGACGGCGCTCCGCCGGAGGGACTGGCGTCCCTCTCTCCGGGGAACGCGCTGCGTGTTATTTACGCAGCGAGAGCGAAGTGCTCTGTGTCATTTGTTTTGTTCCCAGCGTTTTACGAGATAACTGGAATCTCGGCATGCTGCCAACGGTCCCCCGACCCCGTCGAAGCCATGTCGCCCCCACGAGATCGCTTAACCCTCACAACGTACCACAACCCCTGCGCTCTGTCAAAGCGGGCGGTTCCGGCTGCGGGATCGTCCCTTGCCATGCTGTGATGCGACTCGGATCCGCACATCCTGCCGAGACAGGGGGCGCTCGTCGGGCACATCCTGTGCCCGGCTCGCTTGGCCTTTCGGCCCTTCCGCCATCCTGGCTCCAGGGCCTGCAGGACACCCCTGTCTCGGCAGGATGTGCGGATCCGAGTCGAACAGCAGCATGGGCATGGCGGGGACGATTTCGCGGCCGGAACCGGTGCAGTTGACGGCGAGGGGCGATCAGCGGGCGTAGAGCGCTTTGACTTCGCCCCAGGTCGCTTCGTCGGTCGCCACGACGCCGGTCCAGCCGGTCAGCAGGTAGCTGCCTTCGTCCACCGGGCCGAGATTGCGGTGCAGATGGTAGACGTGATTGATGCTGCGGGTCATCGTCGCGGGCTGCAATCCGGTGAACACCCCCAGGACCTCCAGCACGAGCGTCTCGAAGTCCCCGGCCGGCGTGCTGATCGTTTCGGCGCCGGTCACGGTGAAATGGAAGGTCGCGGGATAGGTGGCGACGACGTGTTCGGCATAGACGTACATGGCCTGGGTCTCGCACTGCCACTGCTTCCCCACCGCGAGCGGCAGGTCCAGAAACACGAGCGGAGGCGAGAACATCCAATTCTCGAAATCCGGATACTCGCCCCCCACCGTGATGGCGTAGCCGCCCCAGAGGACGTCGCCGTTCGCGTCAGTCGAATAGAAATCGCTCACCCAGTCCGTGTACAGGTGGGTGCGCCGGCAGATCCAGCCGTAGAACCAATCCGGTATCGAGCCGACCTGGAGATCGACCGAGCACGAACCCGTGCTGCTTGCGTATTCGAAGGTCGCTCCCGGCGTCAGCGGCCAGTAGTCCGCGGCACCCGCGGCCCCCGCCAGCGCGGCCACGAACACGGCGACGATCGACAATTGGAACATACGCATGTCGAACACCTTCAAGCATGGGCGAATACATATAGAACCATCATATCACGCAGCGTAGGCGCGTCCTGGGATTTCGCTCCCCTTCCGACTGCGTGTGAGCGGCCGCACCGCTGAACCACCCGACCGGCCGGGTCGGGGGCGTCTGGAGGGCCCCTGCGCCAGGAGGGCG
>DYDD01000310.1 GCA_020718045.1 Fibrobacter sp.
CGTCTGGCCGGCGACGGCCGCGGTCCCGCCGCCGGCGCCGCTGTGGATCTGCGAGGCGGTGTTGACGGTCTGCGCGCCGGGCGAGCGTCCGCAACTCTACGTGGACGTGACGGCGAGCTGGCCGGCCAAGCTGGCGGCCCTGCGCTGCTACGCGACCCAGCTGGAACGGGCCGAGGGCGCGCGGCCGACCGTCATCAACGAGCCCGCCTTCCTGGGGCAGGTGGAGCGCTGGTCCCGCGCCTGGGGCTTCCAGGCGGGCGTCCCGCTGGCCGAGGCCTTCGCCACCGAACAGGCGCCGCTGCTGGCAGACCTGCCCGCGGAGCGCTGGGTGTGAGCCGCCTGCCGGTCATCGGGATCACGTGCTACCCCACCCAGGGCGGCAGCGGGGTGGTGGCCAGCGAGCTGGGACTGAACCTGGCCCGTCGCGGCTACGAGGTGCACTTCATCACCAGCGAGATGCCGCTGCGGCTACGCCGCTACGAGGCCAACATCTACTTCCACCCGGTGGAGGCGGTCACCTACCCCGTCTTCCAGCACACGCCCTACACGCTGGCGCTCGCCACCAAGATGAGCGAGGTGGCGCGCCGCCACGGTCTTGACCTGCTCCACGTCCACTACGCCATCCCGCACGCGGCGAGCGCGTACCTGGCCCGGGCGATGATCGGTCCGGACCGGCTGAAGATGATCACGACGCTGCACGGCACCGACATCACGCTCGTGGGCCAGGAGCCTTCCTACTTCGAGATGACCCGTTTCCTGATCGACGAGAGCGACGCGGTCACCGCCGTCAGCGGCTGGCTGCGCGACGAGACGGTTCGCGTCTTCGAGCCCCGACGCGAGGTCGAGGTGATCCCCAACTTCGTGGACCCGCAGCGCTTCCGCCCCCGCGACGACGGGCCGCGCGCGCTGTTTGCGAATCCGGACGAGAAGATCGTCGTCCACGCCTCGAATTTCCGGCCGGTGAAGAACGCGACCCACGTCGTGCGCGTGTTCGCGGAGATCGCGCGCCGGGTGCCGTCGCGGCTGCTGCTGGTGGGGGAGGGTCCCGAGCGAGCGAGGTGCGAGCAGCTGGCCGTCGAATTCGGCGTGGCCGACCGCGTCCGCTGCCTCGGCCAGGTCGAGAACCTCGAGGAGATCCTGGCGTTGTCCGACCTCTGCCTGCTGCCCTCGCGCCACGAGTCCTTCGGCCTGGTCGCGCTGGAGGCGATGGCCTGCGGCACCCCGGTCGTCGCCACCGACCGCGGCGGCACTTCGGAATTCATCGAGCGCGGCCAGACCGGTTTCCTCTGCGATCCCGACGACATCGCCGGCATGGCCGCCGCGTCCAGCGGGCTGCTGCTGGACCCGGCGCTGCACCGGCAGGTCCGCGACGACGGCCTGCGCGACGCCGTGTCCCGCTTCGGGACGCCCTGCATCCTGAAGCGCTACGTCGACCTCTACGACCGCGTCCTGGGCTGAACGGGAACCAGCCGGCGTCCCGGGGGGTACACCCCGGACTCCGCCCTTGAACCCCCGCGTCGGGGTGGTACATTGGGCGCGACCACCGGCGCCCGGAGCGGCGCCGGCCCACGGCAGAAGGAGCTGACATGACCCACGCGCCCTTCCTGGCCTCGCTCGGGGCGGCCGAGATCCTCGATCTGATGCGCAAGTCCTCGTTCCTGGGGATCCTGGACGTCGTGGTCCTGGTCCTGATGTCGGTCCTCTGCTGGGCCGTGATGTTCGACCGGGGCCGCCTGCTCGCGGCCGTGCGCCGCGGCCATCTCGAGTTCTGGGAGCAGTGCGACGCCTGGCTGCAGGGCCGCCTGGACCGCCGCGAACTGGACGCCTGGTGCCGAGCCCGCCCGGACCTGCCCCTGGCCACCCTCTGGCGCGAGACCTCCACGCAGCCCACGAGCCAGGCCGTGCGGCGCGCCTCGGAGCGCGTCGTCTACGCCGAAACCGAGAACCTGGAACGCTACCTGATCATCCTGTCGACCACGGTCACCGTGGCGCCCTTCCTGGGGCTGCTCGGCACGGTCTGGGGTCTGATGCAGGCCTTCTGGGAGATGTCGGTGCTGCGCAGCGCCAACCTCACCGTGGTGGCCCCGGGCATCGCCGAGGCGCTGATCACGACCATCGCCGGCTTGTCGGCCGCCGTGCCGGCCGTGGTGTTCTTCAACCTCTTCGTGCGCAAGATCGACCTGATCGGCAACGAGATGGAACGCCTGCGCTCCATCATGGAGGACGCGGCGCCGTCGGCCGGGGAGGTCCGGCAGGCCCAGGCCCGTCGGCCCGAGCCGCACGAGAAGGAACAGATCCGATGAGACGCCGCTCGGGATACCGCGGCTTCTCCGAGATCAACATCACCTCGCTGGTGGACATCGCCCTCTGTCTGCTGATCATCTTCATGCTCACCGCGCCGTACATCCAGGGCGGGGTGGAGGTCAACCTGCCGCAGGCCGAGACGCGCGAAGTGATCGTCGAAGAAGGGCCGATCATCACCGTGACGAAGGAGCGCGCGCTCCACTTCGACGACGACCCGATCGCCATGTCCGACCTCGCCGCCCGCCTCGGCGTCTTCGCCGACAAGCGCGCGACGCTGCCGGTCTACCTGCGGGCCGACGAGGACGTGCCCTACGGTTTCGTGCTGCGGGTCATGGCCGCGATCGAGAAGGAAGGCTTCACCAACCTGAGCCTCGTGGCGGACCAGGATCTGGGGGAGAGGACGCGCCCGTGAACCGCGCGCTGCCCGCCTCCCTGCTGCTGCACGCGCTCTTCATCGCGGCGCTGCTGCTGTTCGGA
>DYDD01000311.1 GCA_020718045.1 Fibrobacter sp.
GCCGCGGCGGCGCGGGCCGCCGTCGCGTCGGGCGGTCCCAGGATCACGCAAACCCTGGGCGCGCCGGGCGCCTCGAGGTGGTCGGCGACGAAGCCGGCGAGCGCTTCGCCCGCGCCGAGCCGCTGCGCTTCCTCCCAGAACATGGGGCCGCAGTCCAGCCGCAGCTCCTCGACCGCGAAGCCGGTCGGGTACAGCGGCAGTCCCATGGGTCCGTGGCGGCCGGCCGGATCGCTCACGTGGCCTCCCGTCGATTCGCGGGCAGGTGTTCCCAGGCCGCCCGCACGGCCGCGGCGACCAGCGGCAGGTCGTCGTCGCGCAGCGCCCGCAGATCGACCGCCAGGCCTTCCTGCCCGATGCGGGCCAGCACCGCGGGATCCCCGGTGCGCAGCCGCCGGTGGCAGCTTTCGATCTCCTCGCGAGGTGCGCGCCACTGCACCAGGCGCGTCGGCAGCGCGGCGTCGGCCGAGCAGCCGCCCCCCACCTGGGCGAGACCCGCGACGATCTCCGCGCGCCAACCGGCCGGCTCGCCGCCGTCGAGCCGGGCGAGCAGGTCGCCCGCCATCCGCTCCAGTTCGGGTTCCGTGCGCGTCAGGAAAGCCAGCGTGGGCACGGCCTGCAGGTGCGCGCCTTCGAGGTAGAGGGTCAACGTGCCGTCGAGGGCCGCGAGCGTCGTCTTGTCGACGCGCAGGGCCCGGCGCAGCGGGTGGTGGCGCAGGCGGCCGACGAGATCGGCCCGCCCCAGCACCAGGCCGGCCTGGACGCCGCCGAGCAGCTTGTCACCGCTGCAGGTCACCAGGTCGGGACCGTCGGCGAGATCCTGTTCCAGGGTGCGGTGGCCGGCCAGGCCCGCTGCGGCGACCTCGTCGAGCTGGCCGCTGCCGGCGTCGTAGACCAGGACGTGGCCCGCGCCGCAGCACAGGTCGGCGAGGTCGCGCAGCGGGACCTCCTCGACGAACCCCTGCTGGACGAAGTTGCTGCGGTGGATCTTCAGCACCACCGCGCCGGGCCGCAGCGCCTCGCGGTAGTCCTGCGGGCGGGTGCGGTTGGTGGCGCCGACCTCGACGAGTTCGCAGCCGGTCTCGCGCAGGATCTCGTCCAGCCGGAACGAGCCGCCGATCGCCACGATCTCGCCGCGGGAGAGCACCACCCGGTTGGCGCCGGCGCAGGCGCGGATCGCCAGCCACAGGGCCGCCGCGTTGTTGTTGACGACCAGCGCGTCGGCGGCGCCGGTCAGCAGCGACAGCTTCGTCTCGACGCCGCGGCCGCGGTGGCCGCGCCGGTTGGCGTCGAGGTCCGTCTCGAGGTCGAGGTTGTGCCGCGCCGCCTCGGCGGCCCAGGCGATCGCGCGTTCCGGGTGCAGGGACCGCCCCAGGTTCGTGTGCACGAGGATGCCCGTGGCGTTGATCACGCGGCGCATCGACGGCCGCAGGATCCGCCCGTGCTCGACCAGGACGGCGGCGACGGCGCGGCGCGTCAGGTCCTCGCGACCGGCGGCTTCGGCTTCGGTGTCGCCGGCGGCGCGCAGGCGCGCTCGTTCCGTCTCGACGACGCGCTGCACGAGCCGGGTCACCCAGGGCCGCGCGCCACCCTGCACGAGAGCCGCGACCTCGGGATGCTCCAGGAGCTGTCCGACCGATGGGAGTTGGCGCAGCGCGTTCTCGCTCATGGACCTGCCGTTCGGTGCCGGACACAACGACCGCGCCGGCCCGACGGGACGGCCGGCGTTCGATGGCCGTCCAAAATACCAGACGCCCCACCCGGTGTCCAGCCGTCGCCGCCTTCCCGACCGCGGCTGGACACCCGGACGCACCGCCCTTACCCTCACCGAAGCACCGAGGAGGGTTCCGATGACCGTTCCGCGCCGGGCGGCCCCGTGGGTCGTCCTGATCGCCGCCGCCCTGCTGGGATCCTGCGCACCCCGCCGGACGGCCCCGCCCGCGAACACGGGGTACCCGGAGCCGCCGCCGCCCGTCCCCGTCGCGGTCGACGCGCCGCTGCGGGGGCGCCTCGTCCTGCTCGACCCCGGCCACGGCGGCGCGTTCCGCGGCGTGGTCGGCCGCGACGGCCTCGAGGAGGCGACGGTCAACCTGGACGTCGCCCTGCGCCTGCGGGATCTGCTGTCGGCCGCGGGAGCCGAGGTCGCCATGACCCGCACCGCCGACGTCGACCTGCTCACGCCCGCGGACTCTACGGTCAACGCCGATCTCGCCGCGCGCGCGGCCCGCTGCGCGGCGTTGCGCCCCGACGTCTTCCTCTCGCTGCACCACAACAGCAACGCGCAGCTCGACCGCACCCTCAACGAGACGCAGACCTACCACCCGGTCGGACGCACGGGCGCCGACCTGGACCTGGCCCGCGCCGTCCACAAGCGCCTGGTGCTCCGGTTGGGGATCGGCCCCGCGCGGATCATGGCCGGCAACTTCCACGTCCTGCGCGCGGCGACCGCGCCCGCGGTCCTGGGCGAACCCTCGATGCTGTCGCACCCCGGCGTCGAGGCGAAGCTGGCCCAGCCCCGCTTCCGCCAGCTGGAGGCCGAGGCCTACTACGAAGGGCTGTGCGACTACTTCGCCGGCGGCGTGCCGTTCTGGACGGTCGTCAGCGACACCACCCTGCGGACCTGCGAGCACGTCGCCTGGCGCTTCACGACCGACCGCACCGCCCCCGACGACGCGCCGCCGCTCGACCCGTCGTCGGTCACGCTGCTGGTCGACGGGACCGCGGCCGCGACGTCCCTCGACCCGGCCGGCGACGTCCTCGTCTGGCGCCCCGAGCGCCCCCTGGCCGACGGCGACCACCGCTGCGAGCTGCGCGCCCGCAACCTCGCCGGCCGCAGCGCCGACCTGACCT
>DYDD01000312.1 GCA_020718045.1 Fibrobacter sp.
CAAGCCGCTCTTACGGGCGACTCGCTCGGACCACCGCAAGCTGCAAGGCATACCCGTCGGCTCAGGACACCGTCCGCCCGCGCCCCAACTGTCAACGAGGTATTGAAACCGCGCCGCAGTTGCGTAGGATGGCGCCACTATGACCTCACGCGAACGACTTCAGAAGGCGCTCAATCACCAGCAACCCGACCGCGTCCCTGTGGACATTGGCGGCACGGCGGTCACCGGTATCCACGTCTCGGCTGTCACGCGGCTGCGGCGCGCAGTGCTCGGCGACGACAGCTACCGCGTCAAGGTCATCGAGCCTTACCAGATGCTTGGCGAGGTGGACGACGCGTTGCTTGACGCGCTCGGCATTGACGTGATCGGGCTGAGGCCGCGCGCGACGATGTTCGGCTTCGAGAACATCGGCTGGAAACCGTTCACGCTCTTCGACGGCACCGAGGCGCTCGTGCCGGAGAAGTTCATCCTCACCAAGGCTGACGACGGCGGTTTCGTGATCTATCCCGAAGGCGACACAAGCGCGCCGCCGAGCGGCCACATGCCAAAGGGTGCGTTCTTCTTTGACTCGATCATCCGCCAGCCACCGGTTGACGAGGACAAGCTCAACCCCGCCGACAATCTCGAAGAGTTTGCCGAGTTCACCGACGCGAACCTCGCGTGGTATCGCCAGCGCATCGAGGCGCTCGACGACGGCAAGCGCGGCATCATCCTCACGATGCCCGGCGCGGCGTTCGGCGACATCGCGCTCGTGCCGGCGCCGTGGATGAAACACCCGAAAGGCATCCGCGACATTGAGGAGTGGTATGTCTCCACCGCCGTCCGCAAGGACTACGTGCTCGCCATTTTCGAGAAGCAGTGCGAGATCGCGCTGAAGAACCTGGAGAAGCTCATCCCCGTGCTCGGCGACCGCGTGCAGGCTGTCTTCCTGACCGGCACCGACTTCGGCACCCAGCGCGGGACGTTCATCTCGAAGCAGGCGTATCGCGAACTCTTCAAACCGTTCCACAAGCGCGTCAACGATCTCGTCCACGCGAAGTCGTCGTGGAAGACGTTCATCCATTCATGCGGCTCCGTGTTCGACCTGCTGCCGGATTTCATCGAAGCCGGCTTCGATATCCTCAACCCCGTCCAATGCTCCGCCGCCTGCATGGACGCGCGGACGCTGAAGAAGGAGTTCGGCAAACACCTGACGTTCTGGGGCGGCGGCGCGAACACGCAGCAGACGCTCCCGTTCGGCACACCCGACGAGGTCTATCGCGAGGTGCGCGAGCGGATCGAGATTTTCGGCGAAGGCGGCGGCTTCGTCTTCGACACGGTCCACAACATCCAAGGCCCCACGCCCGCTGCAAACCTGCTGGCGATGTTCAAAGCCATCAAGGACAGCCAGTAATGAGCACCTTGACCTCTCCGCCCCGCGCCTCCGCCGACAAGGGCAGCGCGCTCTACGTCACGCTCGTCTGTTTCGTCGCCACGCTCGGCGGGCTGCTCTTCGGCTACGACACCGGCGTCATCTCCGGCGCCATCGAGCCGCTGACGGCGAAGTTTGGCCTCAACGACTTCATGAAGGGCTGGGCGTCGGGCTGCGTGCTCATCGGCTGCGCGGCGGGCGTGCTGATGGTCGGGCCGCTGTCGGACCGGTTTGGGCGCAAGGTGGCGTTGTTCCTGTCAGCGGCGATGTTCCTCGTGTCGGCCATCGGCACGGCGCTGCCGCACGACATTTGGACGTTCATCGTGTTTCGCGTCCTCGGCGGCGTCGGCATCGGCATCGCTTCGATCTCCACGCCGATGTATATCGCCGAAATCACGCCGGCGCGGATTCGCGGGCGGATGGTGGCGGTGAACCAGATCGCCATCGTCGGCGGCATCGCGGCGACGTCGTTCATCAATTACTTCATCGCCGGCTGCGGCGACCAGGCGTGGCTCATCGAGAGCGGTTGGCGCTGGATGTTCGGCACGTGTGTCGCGCCGGCCGTGGTGTTCGCAGCGCTGTTGCTGGCGATACCAGAAAGTCCGCGCTGGCTCATCGAGCAACACCGCGACGAGACCGCGCTGGCCATCATGCGGCGCGTGGGCGGCGGCGCGTTTGCCGAGACGGAGAGCGCGAGCATCCGGGCGGCGCTGGCGCAGGAACGCGGCACGTGGGGCGAGGTCTTCTCGCGCCAGTTGCGCCGGCCGCTGGTCATTGGCATCGCGCTGGCCGTCCTCCAGCAGGTTACCGGCATCAACGTCTTCATGTATTTCGGCGCGACGATTTTCAAGACGATGAGCCAGTCCACCGGCGTGGACGCGGGACTGCTCCAGCAGTTCATCATCAACGGCGCGGGCGTGCTCTTCACGCTCATCGCCATCGCGACGGTGGACCAATGGGGCCGCAAACCGCTCATGCTCATCGGCGCGGCGGGCATGGGCGTGAGCTTGCTGGCGATGGGCGCGCTGGCGCAGACCATGAGCGACCCGGCGGCGTCAGGCGGCTGGATGCTGCTGTTCATCGTCCTCTACATCGCCTGCTTCGGCCTGTCGGTCGGGCCGGTAACGTGGGTGATCCTTGCGGAGATTTATCCGACAGCGATTCGCGGGCGCGCGCTGGGCCTGGCGACGTTCTTCCTATGGGTGGCCGACTACATCATCACGCAGACCTTCCCGCTGCTCGACGCGAAGGACTCGTGGTTCGTGCGCGAGTTCAACCACGCCTTCCCGTTCTACGTCTATGCCGGCTTCTGCGTCGTGCTGGTGCTGCTGGTCTGGCGCGCCGTGCCGGAAACCAAAGGCCAGTCGTTGGAGGAAATCGAGCGAAGCTGGCGGCGGAACTGAAAAACGGTGTGGCCCGGTCGTAGTTGAAAATTGGCGGTGGT
>DYDD01000313.1 GCA_020718045.1 Fibrobacter sp.
TGATCCAAACAACGCCGGATGGTAGCATGGGTGGGGGGTTCTTACGAGAGAATCAAGATTTTCCGCCACACCGCGATTCTGTGCTGTGGCGGCAACGGCGGCTGGGAAGTGCGAGAGTACAATCAGGACGGATCATACACTTACGTCAATCTTTGTGACGGGGGAGGCATCTGTACCTAGCTGATCCGCGAGCCATGCAATACTGATCCATCGTGTGGAGGAACGAAATGCACCATTCCCCGAGGATCTATTTTATCAATGCGCTTCGAATTTTCATGGCCATAATCGTAGCGATGGGAGTTATCGCTAGTACGGCTTCAGGATCAACACTTCTCGCAAGACTGGTGATCGGGCTGGACGAGATGCCCGTTCTGGACGATCCCTGCGATTTCGCATGGGGCGACGACGGGAAATGCTACGTTCTCAATTGCGGGACGAACGACGTCGCAGTGTTTGACGATCATTGGAAGCTCCAGAAATATTTCGGTAGGCAGGGAGCGGGGCCGGGTGAACTTGACACTCCGCTGGGTCTCAGCGTTGATGCACGTGAGGTGCGCATCTACGAGATGAGTCACTTCGACATCTATTCGCTTTCCGGTACGTTTCAGGAAAGCGTTCATGATCTGCCGGTTGGTTCGTCCCCGTTCAGAATCGGCGACAAGGTCGTTCTGATAAGCAGATATGAAAGCCGTACGACGGTCCACTGGAATCATGGTCGTGATGAGGCGGCAACGTTTCAACTGCCGTCAGGAATGGACAGGCACTGGGAGATGGTCGCACCGCCACCGCAACGCAGCGATCTGTTGGCCGTCGCCGTCGACCTGCACGACGGGTTAGCTTATGAGATCACACTCAGCTACGAAGTCAGCCGACCAATCGATATAGGCCTGGGCCGCGGTCAGGAATGGAGTGGCGGGGGCAAGGATGTTTTAAGCGATATCTGTCAAGACGATAAGAGCGGCTACTGGATCCTCCACTATCCTCGCCGTGGCCACCCGGGACAATTGCATCTCTACTCCCACGAGTTCGAGAGCATCGGAAAATGGGAACTGGGAGACATGGGGGTGGGACTGGTCGGGATTTCGCCCAGGGATGAACTATGCTTGGTCGGCCCCTCGGAGTCGGTCATGTACATCTGCGAAAAACCGACTGTGCGGTGAGTCGTCGACCACTTGTGCCCGGTGGCCCCTAGTCAGACCGGAGCCGGCCGCATTACTGCGCGGATGCCCCAGCCCACGCCGCCAGACTGCGCGCGGCCTCGGCAGCCGCGACCGGCAGCGCATCACGGAAGACGCCAGCCACGATCCCCGGCTGAGCCCGCTGCAGGGCATCGAGCCGTGCCGCGTCGGTGCCGAACCCGACCAGCAGCACCCTGCGGCCGGGCAGGGCGCGCGGCAGCCAGTCGACGACGGCCGAGGCCTCGTCCGTCGCGCCGGGGGTCCAGCGGCCGAGGGCGTCGTGCAGTGAAGGCAGGGCGACGGCGAAGGCGCCGCCTGCCTGGACGAGCGGCGCCAGCGCGTCGAAAACCCGCGCGGCGGCGCCGCCGCCGGGTTCGAGCAGCAGCAGGACCGGGGCCGTCGCGTCCGCGCCCGCCGGCGGCAGGGCCACGCGCACCGGCAGCCAGCCGTCGCCGCCGGCATCGAGGGCGGTCACGGTGACGCTCCCGTCGGCGAGCACCGACGAGCCGTCGGCTCCCCGGCGCAGGCAGTCCTCCACTTCGAAGACGGTCATCAGCAGCGACGACGGGTCGGCGCGGCGGTCGCGCTCGCCGAGGTCGGTGCGGATCAGGTCGAGACGGTAGTCCACCGCCGGGCGGTCGACCTCCGCGAGGAACTTGGTGCGGTCGTGGGCATCGCCGAACCAATCCTGGTAGAAGCGGGCCAGGCCGGTGTACCAGGACAGGCGGGTGCCGTCGTCCAGGTCCAGCACCGCTTCCAGCCGGTAGGGGCCCATCGCCAGGGCGGCGAGGTCGGCGGTGCGGGTCCACGTCGTCAGGCCCGGGGCGAGGGTCACGCGCCCGCCGGTGCCGCCGGAGGCGACCAGTTCGTGGCCCTCGGTGTCGCCGATGCCGGCGATCAGCCGGCCGGCGCCGCCGTCGGGCGCCCAGACCGCGATCGTGAAGTCGAGGGGTTGGGTGCCCGCGACGGTGCTGGCGACCTTCACTTGCAAGCGCGGCCGCTCGCCGCCGGGCGGCAGCGTCAGCGGCACGAAGCGTCGCGGTCCCGGACGCGGGTCGGCCCGACGGGGATCGGGCACCAGCTGCGCCGTGCGGGTCCGGCCGTCGGCGTCGCGCCGCTGCAGGACGACCGCCACGCCGAAGAGCGTGTCGGCCGGCGGCGCGTAGGGCTGCAGGTAGCTCCAGGGGATGTCCGCCTGCAGGACGGGCCGGCCGTCCACGTCGCGCCACGCGGGCGCCAGCTCGAGGACGGCCAGGTCGAGACGTCGCCCGGGCTGGGCCAGGGCGCGGCCGACGGGCGCGGCGCCCTGCGCCTCGAAACCGAAGCGCCAGACTCGCGAGGTGTCGTACGCGTCGTCGTCGTCGGGCGCGGCGAGCGTCAGTTCCAGCACGGGCGCGGGCTCGCCCGCCGCACGCAGGTGCCAGCCCTCGTCGTCGATCATCAGCGACAACCGCAGCGGCGATGCGGCGCCGTCCGCCTCGATCAGGGAGCCCGGGTCGAACCAGGCGCCCCAGCGCGGGCGCAGCGCGCGGCTGGCGGCGGCGGCGGCCAGGTTCCGTTCGAGGTCGTCGATCAGGCCGGTGAAGGCGGGGTCGGCGCGCAGCGCCGCCAGGTCGGGGTCCCCGCGCAGGCCGCGCGCGTCGTCGTAGCCGTGG
>DYDD01000314.1 GCA_020718045.1 Fibrobacter sp.
GGCCGCCTGCAGGTCGTCGAGCCGTTCCGGCGGCCACTCGCCGAGGAAGCGCAGCGTGACGTGCAGCTGCCCCGTCCGCACCCAGCCCAGGCTCCACCGTGCCCGCCAGGCGTCCAGCCGGGGCGACACCTCCGCGCGGAAGCGCTCCCCGGGATCGACGGCCACGAACAACCTCACGACCAGCCGTCCCAGTCCGCGGGCGCGAAGGGATCGCCGCCGTCGGCGAGGTGGCGGCGCAAGGCGTCCAGCGCCACGGCGACGGCGAGTTCGCGATTGCGGCCCCGGTGCGCCGGGAAGCGCGCGCGACCGGCGAACGTCCCGGTCGCCGCGGCCAGGCCGAACCAGATCGTGCCCACCGGCTTCGCTGCCGACCCTCCGCCAGGTCCGGCGACACCCGTCACCGACAGCGCGACGTCGGCGCGGCAACGGGCCCGGCAACCCGCCGCCATGGCGCGGGCGCACTCCCCGCTCACCGCGCCGTGGTCGCGCAGCAGGTCCGCCGGTACGTCCAGCAGGTCCCGCTTGACGGCGTCCGCGTAGGCGACGATCCCGCCGCGGTAGGCGTCCGAGGCGCTCGGCACGTCGGTGAAGGCGGCTCCGAGCAGGCCGCCGGTACAGGATTCCGCGGCGGCCACCGTCGCGCCGGCGTCGCGCAGCGCCGTCAGGACCACGGCCGGCAGGTCGACGAATTCGCGCGCCCAGACACGGTCGCCCAGCGCCGCGTCGAGCTGGTCGGCCAGGCCGGCGGGCAGGGCGGTCTCGCTGGCCGGAGCCACCGCCTGGACATCGACGCCCCAGCGCGTGAGCCACCACGACCACGCGCAATCCGGGTACTGCGGCAGCAGCGGCGCGGTCAGGCGAGCCAGGGCCGGTTCGCTGAGCCGCGTCGTGCGCCGCAGCAGCACGGGCCGGGCCGGGCCCAACCGGGCTCCGTCCTGCAGCCAAGCCTCGACCAGCGGCCACAGGGCACGCATCTCCGAGGGCACGCCGGGCAGCAGGACCAGCGTGCGCCCGTGCAGGTCCCCCACCATCGCCGGCGCCGTCCCTTCCGGGTTGGGCAGCGCGGTCAACCCCTGCGGCAGCTGGCTCTGCTTGACCAGGTTAGGGCCGTAGGTCCGACCCCTGGCCTCGCAGCGCGCGCGCAGGGCGGCGGCGACGGTGTCATCCTGCGTCAGCGCGACGCCCGCCCAGTCGGCCACCGCCATCGCCGTCAGGTCGTCGGGCGTCGGCCCGAGACCGCCGGTCAGCACGACGAGGCAACCGGCTGGCGCCGCCGTCAGGGCCGCGGCGATCGCAGCGGCGCGGTCCGGCACGACGGCCACGCCGCCCACATCCACGCCGCGGCGCACGAGGCGTTGCTGGATCTCGTGGGAATTGGCGTCGAGCGTGCGGCCGTTGAGCAGTTCGTCCCCGACCGCGATCAGGCGGGCGTCCGTCAGTCGCGACATGATCACCAGCCCGTCACGGCCAGGGTGGCGCGCAGCAGCAGGTGGGCGTAGACGCCCGCCAGCAGGTCGTCGCACATGATGCCCCAGCCGCCGGGCAGGGCTTCCAGCCTACGGATGGGGAACGGCTTGGCGATGTCGAAGACGCGGAACCACAGGAAACCGGCCAGCCAGCCGGCCCAGCCCGTGGTGAGGCCGAAGTAGGTGACCAGCATGCCGGCCACCTCGTCGCAGACCACGCGGTGCGGGTCCTTGCCGTGGCGCCGCTCCATCCAGCCGGCCGCCGGCACGCCCAGCGCGACGACCAGCGCGAGCAGGCCGGCCTGGGCGGCCAAGGGCACCGGCGACGTCAGCCCCCACAGCACGGTCACGCCCAGGCTGGCGACCGTGGCCGGCGCGACGGGTGCCAGCCCCGTCCCGAGGAAGGTGGCGAAGGCGTTGATCAGCAGACGCCCCACGGCGGTGTCCTTTCGGCGAAGCCCCGGCCGGCGTGCACGACGAGCGCGTGCAGGATAAGCCAGGCGCGGCGGGCGGTCAACGCGGCGGGGAACGGCGCGCGGGGGACCCGGCCGCGTCGTTCAGCGCAGGCGGGCGAGCAGCAGGGCGAGCAGGTCGGGCAGGCCCTCGCCGGTGGTGGCGACCGTGGGCACGGACGGCCAGCCGACCGGGTTGAGCAGGGCCTCGAGTTCGGCGAGGGGCAGGGCCTCGGGATCGTCGCGGTGGTTGTACTGCAGCAGCAGCGCGGCGCGATCGCCGGGGCCGCCGACCGCGAGTTCGGCGCCGAGTTCGTCGAGCAGGATGAGGTTGGCGTCCTGGCGCCAGGCGCGGCTGTCGGCCGTGAAGACGACGGCGTCGGCGCCGCGCAGCAGCAGCCGGCGCTCCTCGCTGCAGGACAGGCGGCCCGGCGTGGTCAACAGGTGCAGCGCGGAGCGTTGCGCTCCGGCCGGCACGGTGAGGTACTCGAACCCGTCGCCGGCCGCCACGGCGGACGGCAACACGGCCGCCTGCGGCGCGGTGACCCGCTGAGCGGCGACCGCATCCGGCAGACCGAACAGGCCGGCCCAGGCCACCAGCGTCGCCGACTTGCCGCCGCGTCCGGGACCGTACAGGACGGCGCGGCGCACCTCGGGCAGATTCCCGGCGCGGTCCCGTTCGGCGACGGGGGTCACGCCCGCCTCGGCGACGATCCAGGGCCGGCGTCCTCGAACAGCAGCCCGACGGCCTCGCGCATGCTCGCCAGCAGGCTGCCGACCGTCCAGTGCGCCAGCCCCGGCCAGAGGTCCTCGTTCCCGAAGACCAAGAGCACCAGACCGCGGACCACGTGGGCGGCATGGACGCGATGCTCCCCGTCGAGCAGGAAGGCCGAGGCGTCGGGCGCGGCGTCGGCGCCCAGCAC
>DYDD01000315.1 GCA_020718045.1 Fibrobacter sp.
GGCCCGCACCGGACGTGCTCGCCCGCGCCGCGGCCGGGCCCGGCGCCCTCGCCCGGCTGGGGCTCGACGGCGACCAGCTCACCGTCGTCCTGGACGCACGGAGAGGCGCGGACCCGGCGTTGCGCGCGGAACTGCGCGCGGCATCGCGTTACTGGCGATCGCTGGGGTTGAACACGACGCTGATCGAGCTGGGAGACGGCGACCTCGTCGCCGACGGCGAGGACGGCGTCCGGACGCTTTCGTGCGCCGAAGCGGGCGACGGGGACGCCGACCTCGTCCTGTCCCGCGCCCGTCTGGTGGTCCGCGACCGCATGCCCGACCTCACCGGGACCCCCGCCGAACCGGCCGTCGCACCCGCCTGGCCCCGCGCCGCGACGACCCACGCCCCGCCGCCGCCGCTGCCCGAGGCCGCCTCGACCCTGCAGTACTGGAACGGCTGCGGCGGTTTCGCGCCGGACGGGCGCGAATACGTGATCCGCCTCGCCCACGGTCGCGACGGCTGCCTGGTCCTGCCGCCGCAACCCTGGGTCAACGTGGTGGCGAACGAGTCGTTCGGCTTCCTCGTCAGCGAGACCGGCGCCGGCTCCGTCTGGAGCGTCAACAGCCGCGAGCGCCGGCTGACCCCTTGGGCGAACGATCCGGTCGGCGATCCCCACGACGAGTCGTTCTTCGTCCGCGACGAGGACGACGGCGTGTCCTGGTCCTGCCTGCCCGGCCCCCGGCCCGGCGAGGGCGACTACGAGATGCGTCACGGTTTCGGCTACAGCCGCTGCCTTCACGCCGGCCGCGGCCTGGCCCTCGACACGCTGCTGTTCGTGTCGCGCGACAAGCCGGTCCGCTTCGTCCGCATCGGGGTGACCAACCGCGGCCCGTCGCTGCGACGGCTGTCCGTCTTCGCCCACAGCCGCCTGGTCCTGGGCGACCGTCCCGCAGCCGACGGTCGTCGGGTGGTGACCGCGCGCGGCGACGCCGACGGCCTGCTGTTCGCGCACAACCGCCAGGCGGGCGCGTTCGCGGAGCGGACGGCCTTCGGCGCCGTCGCCGTCGACGCCGGCGTCCGTGCGCATCTGCGTTGCTGCGGCGACCGCGCCGCCTTCCTGGGCGACGACGGCGATCCGTCCGACCCGGGGATCCTGCGCCGCGGCGATCTCGAGGGCCGGGTCGGCGCAGGGCTCGACGCCTGCTTCTCCCACCAGGCCACCTTCGAACTGAAGCCGGGCGAGCACGTCGACGTCGTCCTGTTGCTGGGGGACGCCGCGGACGCCGGGTCGGCACGCGAGCTGTCCGCCGCGGCGGCCGTCGACGGCGCCTGGCGCCGCGAGTTCGCCGCCGTCGAGGCCTTCTGGCGCGGGCTGCTGTCCGGAGTGCGGATCGAGACCCCCGCGCCGGCGCTCGACCTGCTGATCAACGGCTGGCTGCCCTACCAGACGCTGTCCTGCCGGATCTGGGGGCGCACGGCGTTGTACCAGTCCGGCGGCGCCTTCGGCTTCCGCGACCAGCTGCAGGACGCCTCGTCGCTGGCGCCCCTGTGGCCGGCGGCGCTGCGCGACCAGATCCTGCTGCACGCCGCCCACCAGTTTCGCGAGGGCGACGTGATGCACTGGTGGCACACGCCCGACGATCGCGGCCTGCGCACGCGCTTCGCCGACGACCTGCTGTGGTTGCCCCTGCTGGCCGCCGACTACGTGCGCGCCACCGGGGACCGCGACGTGATGGCCGCGGACGCGCCGTTCCTCGACGCGTCGCCCCTGGACGCCGGCGAGGACGAGCGCTTCGTGAAGGCCGAGCCCAGCGGCGAGAGCGCCGATGTCTACGAGCATTGCTGCCGCGCCCTGGACCGCTCCCTGACCGTCGGCGCGCACGGCCTGCCCCTGTTCGGTTGCGGCGACTGGAACGACGGCATGAACCGCGTCGGTCGCGAGGGCCGCGGCGAGAGCGTGTGGATGGCGTTCTTCCTCTGCGCCGTCATCGAGGCTTTCACGCCGTTCTGCGACGAACGCGGCGACGACGAACGCGCCCGCCGCTACCGCGAACACGCTGCGCGCCTGCGCGAGGCCGTCGAGCGCGACGGCTGGGACGGCGACTGGTACCGCCGGGGCTACTACGACGACGGGGCGCCGCTCGGCACCGCCGGCGACGACGAGTGCCGCATCGACGCGCTGGTCCAGTCCTGGTCGGTGCTCTCCGGCGCCGCGCGCCCCGAACGCGCCGCCGCCGCGCTCGACGCGGTGGAACGCCACCTCGTGGACGAGGAGCGCGGCCTGATCCGTCTGCTCGCCCCGCCATTCGTCGACACGCCCCGCGACCCGGGCTACATCAAGGGCTACGTCGCGGGCGTGCGCGAGAACGGCGGGCAATACACGCACGCCGCCCTGTGGTACGTGCGCGCGGCGGCCGAGGCCGGCCGCAACAACCGCGCCCTGGCCCTTCTGGAGGCGATCAACCCGGTCAACCTGTCCGCGACTCCGGCTCAGGTCGCCGTCTATCAGGTCGAGCCCTACGTCGTCGCCGCGGACGTCTACGGGGCCGCGCCGCACGTCGGCCGCGGCGGCTGGACCTGGTACACCGGCTCCTCGGGCTGGATGCACCGCACCGCCCTGGAATCGATCCTGGGCTTCCGGCTCGCGGGCGGCGACGCGTTCGAGCTGCGCCCGTGCGTCCCGGACTCCTGGCCGCGCTACGGGATCCGCTGGCGCGCGCCGGACGGCGGGACGACCTACGACATCACGGTGCTCAACCCGGACGGCCGCGCCCGCGGCGTGATCGCCGCCACGCTCGAC
>DYDD01000316.1:0-1815 GCA_020718045.1 Fibrobacter sp.
AGACGTCCGACGGGGAGCCCCTGCACGTGGTGCGGCTCGACCCCGCGCGCTGGGAGCTGGTGCTGCTGAACGCCTCGGCGCCGGGCGAGGGCGAGGCGCACTCGGCCCGCGACTGGTGCCGACTGAAGGGCATGACCGCGGCCGTGAACGCGAGCATGTACCAGGCCGACCACCTGCGCAGCGTCTCGCACATGCGCACCCGCACCCACGTGAACAACGCCTACGTGTCGCCCGACAACACAGTGCTGGCCTTCGACCGGCGCGATGCCGGCGTGCCGCACGTGCGCATCATCGACCGCACGTGCGAGGACTTCACCGCCGCGGCGGCCCGCTACGGCACGCTGGTCCAGAGCATCCGGATGGTGTCGTGCGACCGGAGCAACACGTGGGAGCCGCAGGCGCGCCGCACCAGCGCGGCGGCCATCGGGTTGGACGGCTCCGGCCGCGTGCTGATGATCCACTGCCGCAAGCCGCTGCCGACCCACGACCTCGTCGAGCACCTGCTCGCCCTGCCGCTCGACCTGACGCAGGCGATGTACGGCGAGGGGGGCTACCAGGCCCAGCTCTACGTGGGCGTCGGCAAGCAGGAGTACCAGTTCGGGGGCGGCTTCGACGACGGTCGCAACCCCGGCGATCCCGGCCGGCAGGCGTGGCCGCTGCCGAACGTGGTGGCCGCGCGACCGCGCTGACGGCCGCACCGACGGCCGCAGGCGCGCTCAGAAGACGCCGCGCCACTCCCCGTCGCGCATGATCTCGCGATCGCCGCCCGGCCCTTCGAGCGTCACCGACAGGACCGCCACCGCGGGTTGCACCTGCGGGATGTAGACCCGGTCGAGGTGCACCACGGCGTCAGGCCCGCTGAAGTCCGCGGGACCGACCGCCCCGCCGAAGTGGTCGCTGCGGCCGAAGGCGAGGTGCAGCCCGAGCTTCTCGTCCAGCAGGATGCTGCCGACCGGCTCCAGGCCGAAATCCCCGAGCACGCCCAGCCCCAGCTCCGCCAGGTTGGCGTAGGCCGGCTCCGCGACGATGAGCGCGGCCTCCGCCGCGCTGCGCGGCCCCTCGCTCAGGACCGCGACCGCCTTGTTGCCCTCGATCCGGTAGACCACCACCTCGTCGTCGAACTGCACGGGCAGCTCGCCGCGGCTGCCGCTGGGGTCGCCCGGCCGCTCGCCCTCGTAAGGCACGATGTAGGTCTCACCGCTCGGCAGGTTGCCGGCGACGCCGTTGTGCGGGAACAGCCCGCCCGAGGCGTGGGCCGTGCGGTGGCGCAGGTCCAGGCGCAGGGTGCGGGTGCGGCCGCCGGCCCGGGTGACGACGGTCGCCGCCGTCGCCGGGTCCAGCAGCGTTTTGAGCCGGTCGACGCGCCGGTTGACCTCGGCGTAGTCGATCTGCAGGGCCGGGATCATCGCGGGCAGGAAACCGGGCATGGTGGCCGCGCGCAGGGGGTGGGAGCGCGCCGCGACCTTCAGGGGCGCCGTCGCCGACAGCTCCGTCGGCGCCAGCAGGAGGCTGTGAGCGGCGAACAGCTCCGCGAAGGGGATCGCGCCCGCGGCGGGCAGCTCGTCGGCGTGATCGTAGGTGCGGGCGCCGTCGCCGGGGTGGCAGAGGGCCGGCAGGTCCGCGTTGTTGCCGCCCGCGTTGCGGTACCAGGCCAGGGTCGTGCGCGGCACGCCGGTCGCGTCGCCCGCGGCGCCCAGCCGGCGGACCCAGTCGGCGGCCATGGCGCGCCGCGCCGCCCACTCGGGATTGTCGGCGAGCCGGGCGTCGGGCAGGTCGACCAGCACGGCCAGGCCGCGGTCGGCGGCGGTGGGGACG
>DYDD01000316.1:1829-2811 GCA_020718045.1 Fibrobacter sp.
GAGGCGGACGAGGTCGTCGGTGCTCAGGGCGGCGTTCACGCGGGATCCTTTCGGGAAGGGTGGGTCGGCGCGATCATGATAGCAGCGCTGGCGTTCCGGCCCAAGGGCGGCGTCGCGCCCGCCGTCCGGCGGCAGATTCCGGTAGCGGCGTGCCGCATCCCGGCACTATGTTCGGGGCGTCCGCCGGAGCGCAGGCCGCTCCGCATCCCCTCCGCGCCTCCGAGGAGCACCATGGCAAGCGAACGCGACATGAATCTGGCCCTGTTCCTGGACTTCGACAACGTGGCCATCGGCGCCCGCGACGCGCGGCAGCGCTTCGACATCCATGTCGTGCTCGAGCGGCTGCTGGAGAAGGGCAAGATCGTCGTCAAGAAGGCCTACGCGGACTGGAGCTACTACCAGGACTACATGTCCGACCTGCACGGCGCCGCCATCGAGATGATCGAGGTGCCCAGCTCCCGCATCAGCGGCAAGAACAGCGCCGACATCCGCATGGTCGTCGACGCCATGGACCTCTGCTACAGCAAGGACCACATCGACGCCTTCGTCGTGATCTCCGGGGACAGCGACTTCTCGCCCCTGGTCTCGAAGCTGCGCGAGAACGACAAGAGCGTGATCGGCGTCGGCATGAAGGGCTCGAGCTCCGAGCTGCTGATCCGCAACTGCGACGAGTTCATCTTCTACGACGACCTGGTCCGCGAGCCCGTGGCCGTCGAGGCCGTCAACATGGACGCCGTGCCGTCGGACAAGAAGAAGCTCTTCAACCTGCTGATCGCCACGATCGAGGGCCTGGTGCGCGAGCACAAGGGGCCGCTCTACTCGTCGCTGGTCAAGGACACGATGAAGCGCAAGAAGCCCGACTTCAACGAGCGCACCTGGCGCTACTCGTCGTTCAGCGACCTGCTGGAGGAGGCCATGTCGCTGGGCCTGCTCACCGTCGAGCGCGACGAGCGGGCCGGCGGCACCCTGGTCGTCACGGCGC
>DYDD01000317.1 GCA_020718045.1 Fibrobacter sp.
TGGTCGACGGCGACGACCTGTCGCCCGACCTCACGCGCTGGGCCGGCCGCGCCGACGTCGAGGGCTGGATCGACGTGGTGCGCTACGGGTCCTCGCCCGCCGCCGCGGCCGCCGCCCTGCCCTGGGGCGCGCCGGGCGGCCTGCTGTTGGGCGTGGGCTCGTACCAGCCCGGCCGCGCCTCGGGCGACGAGGTGAGCGCCCTAGTGGCGATCCTGCTCGAAGAAGTCGATCACGTGTTGGTGAGCGCCTCGACGGGGGACCGCGGCGCGGTGTGGGCCACCGTGCCTTCGTTGCGCGTGCTGTGCTGGGACCAGGCCGCCCTCGACTCGTCGCTGTGTGAGGTGATGATCCGCGACGTCGGCCAACTGGGGGATCCGCCGACCGCCGCGCTGGTGTTCGTCCCCGCCCGGGCGGTGCCCGTTCCCCGGCACGAGCCTCCCCCGCGCGCGCCGCGCCGCGCCGGCAGGCTGCTGGCGGCGCTGGCCGTGCTGGCGGTGGTCGCAGGCGTGTGGTGGGTCGGCACCCAACGGCGCACCCGGGCCCTGCTGGCGGCGCCCCCCGCAAAACCGGATCTACAGCAAGACGTCAGGCCTGACTCGCAATTGGTTGTCGTAGTTACCGATAGCACGTCTGCCGCCTTGGCGGATTCGACCGCGGCCATCGAGCCCGTACACCGGGACGCCGCGGACCCGCCCGCCGCCTCGCCGACTTCTTCGTTGTCGTCGTCGGCGGCGATCGACCCCTTCGTCGGAGCTGTGGGCGCGGGCGGCTGGTGCCTCCACGTCTATTCCTTCGACGACAGCCTGCTGGCCCTGGAAGAGGTCGCCGTCATGGCCGGCAGGGGCGTCGTCGGGCTGATCCATGCCGAGGATGCCGGCACCCGGCACCTGTTCCGGATCTACGCGGGGAACTTCCCCAGCCGCGCCGCGGCCCAGGCGGCGCAGGACGAACTCTTCGCGCGCCTGCGGACGGACTGGGCCCAGCCCGCCGCCGCGGAACGCCTGCGCTGACGCGGCCCGGCCGCGGCGAACCCAGAAGGACACGCACGTGAAACTGAAACGGGTCGAACTGCAGGGATTCAAGTCGTTCGTCGACCGGACGGTGCTGGAATTCGACCAGGGCATCACCGCCATCCTGGGGCCCAACGGCTGCGGCAAGAGCAACATCGTCGATGCGATCCGCTGGGTGCTCGGCGAGCAGTCGGCGAAGCAGCTGCGCGGCACGGTGATGGAGGACATCATCTTCAAGGGCACGGCCCGGCGCAAGCCGGTCGGCCTGTGCGAGGTGGCGCTGACCTTCACCAACGACAACCGCGCCATGCGCATCGAGTACGACGAGGTGACGATCAAGCGGCGGGTCACGCGCGACGGCTTCTCGCAGTACTACCTGAACGACGCACCGGTCCGGCTGAAGGATCTGCGCGACCTGTTCTTCGACACCGGCGTCAACAACACCGCCTACAGCGTCATCGAGCAGGAGAAGATCGGGCGCATCCTGAACGAGAACAGCCAGGAGGTCCGACTGCTGATCGAGGAGGGCGCCGGCATCGTGCGCTACAAGGCCCGCCGCAAGGAGGCCCAGCGCAAGCTCGACCAGACCGAGCAGGACCTGCTGCGGCTGCGCGACATCAGCGAGGAGATCGGTCGCGAGGTGCGTTCGCTGCAGCGGCAGGTCGGCAAGGCCCGCCGGTACCAGCGGCTCTACGCCCAGTCGCGGGCCCTGGACCTGCTGCTGGCCGGCCGCGCCGTGCGCCGCATGGACCAGCGCGAGCAGGAGCTCCGCGGACGGCGCCAGGATCTGGCCGTGCTCGCCGAGGCCGACAGCGGCGAGCTGGCCGAACTGCGGGCGCGCATCGAGGCCACCCGTCCGGCCGTCGACGAGCGCGAGGCCGAACGCCACGGACTCGAGGAGTCGCTGCAGGCCTTCGAGGAACAGCTGCGCGCCGTGGAGCAGAAGTCGCTGCTGCTCGAGCACCGCATCGGCGACCACCAGCGCCGGCTGCAGGAGAGCACCGAGTCGGTGGCCGACATCTGCCGCCGCCGCGAGACCGCGCACGCGGAGCTGCACGACCTCGCGGACCGCAAGCAGGGCCTGGCGGCGCGCTCCGCGGACCTGGTCGCCGATCTCGCACGCCTGCAGGAGGACCTGCAGCTCATCGAGTCGCGCTACGACGCCGACCGCGGCGCCCTGGAGAAGGCGTCCCAGTTGAACCTGGAGTTCATCGAGACGGACAACCGTCGCAAGTCCGAGCTGCGGGAGCTGGAGATCCGCCGCGAGAACCGCCACGAACGCCTGCGGGTCCTCGAGCAGGAGACCGCGCAGCAGCAGGAGGCGCGGCGCCGCGAGGAGGTCCGGCTGCAGGAGGCCGCCGTCCGCCAGGCCGAGCTGGTCGAGGCCCGCCGCGGGCTGCTCGGGGAGCTGTCCGCCGCCGAGCGCAGGCTGCAGGAGTCCCAGGCCGAGCGCGCCCGCCTGCGCGACGAGGTCTCGCTGCGCGAGGCGCGCAGCGAGTCGCTCCGCTCGCGCCACGAGCTGCTCAAGCGCATCACCGAGAGCCTGCACGGCTACGGCGGCGCCGCCCGCGAGGTGCTGCAGACGCGGCGCGGGGATCCCGGGATCCTCGGCAGCCTCGCCGAGCGGCTGACCGTCGACGAGGGCTGGACCGCGGCCTTCGAGACCCTGCTCGGCGACGTCCTGGATTCGGTCGTGGTGAGCGACGACGGCAAGGCGCTCGACCTGGTGCGCCTGGTGCGCGAGGCGGAGAAGGGCCGCGCCAGCTTCCTGGTGGCCGAC
>DYDD01000318.1 GCA_020718045.1 Fibrobacter sp.
CGAGCGGGCGGCCGCGGCCCTCTTCGGCGGCGGTGGCGGCGATGACGCTGGCGACGTTGGCGACGTCCCTTCGAGCCGCCGCCCGCCCGCGGACCTCGACGGCGGCGGCCTGCCGCTCATCGACGCGCTCGCCGACGCCTGTCTCGCCGCCAGCAAGGGCGAAGCCCGGCGGCTGATCCGGCAGGGCGGCGTCCGGGTCAACGGAGAGGCAGTGGCCGACGAGCTGCACGCGCTGACCGCCGCCGACGTGCGCGACGGCCGCATCGCGCTGCAGGCCGGCAAGAAGCGCCACCACCACATCCTGTTCGGAGCGTGAGCATGCAGGAGCTGCTGCGCCGCCTCAACCCCGCCGTCCCCAGCCGCGCGCTGCCGCTGGTCGCCGGCGCGGTTTGGGGCATGGTCGCCCTGATGCTGATGACCAGGGCGGCGATCTGGCTGCTGGCCGCGCGGCCGCTGCCCGGCCTGGCCGCCGCCGCGGTCGGGGTCCTGATGGCCGCCCTGCTGGTCCCGCGCGCCTTCCGGCCGCTGGTCGCCAAGAACCTGCGGCGCCTGGCCGACCGCCCCGACCCGGCCTGCGTGTTCTCGACCTTCGCCTGGCGCAGCTGGGCCATGGTCACGGTCATGTCCGTCGGCGGGGTGCTGCTGCGGCAGTCGGGCCTGCCGCGCCTGCTGCTGGCGGCGCCCTACCTGGGCATGGGGCTCTGCCTCGGGGCGGGGTCGCTGATCTACCTGCGCCGCCGCTCCCTGCCGAACCCGTAACAATCGATTGCCCGATCCGCCGCCGCGGGCGTATCTTCAGGACACGCCCAGGATCGAGGTAACCGTTGTACTCTCCCGAGACGCTGATCGCCGCCTATGCCGACGAGGACCGGCGCCTGCAAGAGGTCGCCCGGCAGTACCCCGCGGCCAGGCGGGGCGAATCGCTGCGCAGCGAGAGCCTCAGCCTGATCCAGACGTTGGGGCACCTGGCGTTCTGGGATGTCTACGCCGTCCGCTTCTACGAGGCCCGCATCGAGGACCGCGCCGTCCCGCCCCTGACCTTCGCGGAGTTCGAATCGCGCAACCGGCACGAGTTGCAGCGCCTGTACGGCTTGCCGTTCGAGCAGGTCCGCGAGGCCTACCTGGCCGCCACGCGCGACCTGCTCGCCTTCCTGCACCGCCACTGGGACGACCTGGACGAGCAGGAGCAGACCAACTTCACGATCCCCCTGAAGCACCGTCGCCACCACCGGCACCTGCTGCAGGAGCACCTGCAGGCGCTGCCGACGGCCGAGACCGCCGCGGCGGCGGCCGAACGCGCGGGCTGACCGGCCGGTTCTCGTTCTCACGACGACGAAGGGCGCCCCCCCGCGGGGGCGCCCTTCCTTCAAGAGGCGATGTCGGAGGTCAGCGGCTCGGGAAGTCCGCCTCGAACCCCGCCCAGATCAGGGACTTGTCGGCGTGGTAGGTCCGCTCGGGCTGCACCTCGTGGTTGATCTCGCGCACGAGGCCGGCGCCCGGGGCGTACCAGAGGGTGTCGTTGCCGGTGCTGCTGTAGTACTCGCCGGCGCTCATCTCGTAATGGAGGGTGACCTTGCGGCAGCCGAGCCAGGAGATCGGTGGTCCGTCGCTCTGCTTGCCAGGCATGCCGCCGAACGGGAGTTCGTAGGTACCGGCAAGGACCGCGACCGTGTAGTCGACTCCGGTCGTGTCGTCGATCGCCGCCGTCCCCGACCAGGTCGAGGTCACCACCGGCAGCCGCAGCCAGTCGATCGGCGGGGTGAAGGTGACGTCCATCGGTTCCATGTCGTCCATTTCGCGGAACCCTAGGAACTGGACGGCCGAGGACGTGAGCTTCATGCGGTCGTACACTTCCATGACGGGGAAGTCCTTCGCAGGGTACGACGAGTAGTTCTCGGCGTGCCACACCCAGAACTCGCCGCCGGTCTTGACCTCGATGACCTGGAGGGCCGAGAGTTCGCCGCTCGTCTTCGCGGGGTTCGCCTCCTCGATGAAATAGCCCTCGAAGTACTGGGCCCAGCCGTCGATCGCGGGCAGGAACTGCGCCGTGCCGGCGACGGTCGCCTGCCACTCGACGCCGTCGTCGTTGACGTTGCCGTTGACGTCGGCGAAGGAGACGAACTCCACCCGGAAGATCGAACCGGGGATCAGGGGCGTGCGCAGGCCGACGGTGATGACGGTGTGGTTCTCGGACCACACGCCGGGCTGGTCCATGGAGGTGAACGCGGTCATCAGCTGCCCGCTGATCATGGCGGGGTTGAGCGTGTTGTCGTCGATGGGCTCGCTGAAGGTCATGCGGAAGAAGGAGACGTCGGTGCCGATGCTGGCGCCGTCGGCGGGCTCGATCGAGATCAGCTGCGGCGGCGTGAGGTCGGCGTTCGTGCCGGTGGTGAAGGAGAAGCTCGTCGCGTCGGCCAGCGGCGTGCCGCCCGAGCTCTCGGCGTCCGTGCTGACCGCGACGGTGATCAGCGTGGAGGCCGGCAGGTCGTCGGTGAAGGTCAGGACGCACTCCGAGTCCGACTCGAGCATGTCCAGCGTGTAGGCGTGGTCGACCTTGTCCGGGGACGTCACGGTGATCGCCCCGGGCAGCGTGCCGGAGTCCATGTCCTGCGAGAACTGCAGCCAGACCGTGGTGTTGATGGGCACGCCGGTGGCGTCGTCGTCGGGCCTAGGAGCCTGCGCCGTAGAAATCGACAGGAATCTGGTGTAACTTGGGCGGT
>DYDD01000319.1 GCA_020718045.1 Fibrobacter sp.
CCGGGTCTACGAAGAGGCCGCATGACGGGCGGCTGAAGAACTTGGCACTGTCCAGTCCTTAGTATCGCTATCTAATTAGCTCCCGGAGCTAGATGCGCAGTAAAAACATGATCAGTAAGGCATCCACGCTATTCCAAAATGTCGCCCGCTCCCCAGCTAGAAAGACCACCCACGACAGCGCCGACAGCACCGCCTACGGTAGAACCGCCTGGGCCCCCTATGGCGCCATAGCCAGCCCCAGCAAGGGCGCCGCTGCCTGCGTCAACGGCGACAACCGCAATAAACCGGAAAAAATTCTGCCAACTTTTATTCAAGGAACCATCAGGAAGCACTTCGCTGGGAAACACCTCGCCCCAAAAACAATCGCTCTTCGCCATGGTATTCATGAAAACAGAAAGGGTGGTACTGAGGATGGGCTCCCCGAGTTCACTTGTTGTTTGTTCGAACGCATCCATTCCAGCCATAGTGACTCGATGTTCCATGTAGCGCCGATAGAACGCGATCGAGCTGAGGCCGCTCTCAAGTCCATCAGACTGCTCGCCCAATACATCCAACGCCAATGATTCCGACAATTCCCCCCCCGCTATTCACCAAGGTGAGTGCTGTCTGGCGACCGTCCAGCATGATCTCTTCAGCTTGATCTCTAGTAATGGGCTCCAAACCTTCGCTCGTGAGCATCTGGTTGGCCACAAGTAGACCAGTATCGACCTTCTGTGCCCAGCTGCTGCTCGTGTACACTTGAGCCTTCTCGGCGCCACTCGCATTCATACCGATGTTCTCAGACGCCATATCTAAGAATAAATTGTGAAGTTCATCGATCTGGTCTACGCCAGGTCCCGCGGAAAGCTGGGGAATGGTGACGTTCGAATCATTCTCACAGCCGATCAGAACAGCCAGGAGCATGAGACAGAGAGCGCCGATTAGAGTGTACACTTTCATGAATTTCTCCTCGTACGGGGTTGCAGATATAGTCCCAAGAGTGCCCATGGCTATTCCGAAAGGCCCCAGTTATTGGCATAAGCATATTAAGGTATGGGATATGGGACATCTTACATGTAGGGCTTTCGGCCTCTGCATTACTTATGCGCCCATGAGATATTCTTCTAAGGCGTCGATGTCAAGTTGTTGATAAGCGATACTCGCGCCTCGAAGCGGCCGCAAACGAAATGCGGGACCTATGCCGACGTCACGCCACGCCACCGATGACCGACCGCGTTAGATCAGCCGCTTCAGCACGGGATCCTCGCCGTAGCCCAGGGCGGCCCAGTCCAGGCGGCCTCCCTTGCTGAGGCAGTTATTCGTCTGGCACCGGCAGCTTACCACGGCCTCGGGCGCGGGCAAGCACGCAAGAGGGCGCCGGGGCCGCCGGGGAAAGGCTGGGGCCCGCCGCGGCCCCCGTGCTATCCTGCGGCCGCCGCCGGAACCGGACGCCCGGGAATCCGTACGGAACGGGCCGCCCACCACGTCCCCGAGGAGGAACCGCGATGCGTCGTTTCGCGCCCCTGCTGCTGGCGATCGTCCTGGCCGCGCCCGCCTTCGCGCAGGACCTCCCCGAGATCCCCTTCGAGAAGTACGTCCTGGACAACGGCCTCGAGGTGATCCTGCACGAGGACCACACGATCCCCTCCGTGGCGGTCAACGTCTGGTACCACGTGGGCTCGAAGAACGAGAAGCCCGGCCGCACCGGCTTCGCGCACCTGTTCGAGCACATGATGTTCCAGGGCTCGCAGCACCACGACGACGACTACTTCGCGCCGCTGCAGCGCGTGGGGGGCCAGGTGAACGGCTCGACCAACGTGGACCGCACCAACTACTGGGAGAACGTGCCGAGCGAGCAGCTGGAACTGGCCCTGTGGCTCGAGTCCGACCGCATGGGCTTCCTGGTGCCGGCGATGACCGAGGATCGCCTCGCCAACCAGAAGGGCGTCGTCCAGAACGAGAAGCGCGAGGGCGAGAACGAGCCCTACGCCGTGGCCGACGAGCTGATGACGAAGCTGCTCTTCCCGTCCGACCATCCCTACAGCCACACCGTCATCGGCAGCATGGACGACCTGTCCGCGGCCACGAAGCAGGATATCGCGGATTTCTTCGCGCTGTATTACACGCCGAACAACGCCAGCCTGTGCGTGGCCGGCGATTTCGAACCGGCCGAGGCGAAGGCGCTCATCGCCAAGTACTTCGGCACGATCCCGCCCGGGCGGCCCGTGCAGCGCATCCGGCAGTGGCTGCCCGTGCTGGAGGGCGAGCGGCGCGCGACGGCCGAGGACGACGTCGAGCTGCCGCGGCTCCTGATGGCGTGGCACACGCCGGCGCTGTACGCGCCGGGCGACGCCGAACTGGGCCTGCTGGCGTCGGTCCTGGCCGGCGGCAAGACGTCGCGCCTGTATCAGGCGCTGGTCTACGAACAGCAGATCGCCCAGGACGTCTCGGCGTATCAGGGCTCCCGCGAGATCGGCAGCGTCTTCGAGGTCGAGGTCACGGCCAAGCCGGGCGTCGATCTGGCGCGGCTGGAGCAGGCCGTCGACGCGGAGCTGCGGCGCCTGTTCGACAAGGGCGTCGCGCGGGACGAGCTGGCCCGCGCCCTGACCGGCTTCGAGGTGCGGTTCATCCGCCGCCTGGAGAGCGTGGGCGGTTTCGGCGGCCGCGCCGACCTGCTCAACGGCTACAACGTGCGTACCGGCGATCCCGGCTTCCTGTCGCAGGACCTCGGCCGCTACCGCGCCGCC
>DYDD01000320.1 GCA_020718045.1 Fibrobacter sp.
CGACCTGTGGATGCCCGGCTGGTCCGCGACCGTCGACGGGTCGCCGGCGCCGCTGCTCGTCGCCGACCACATGCTGCGGGCGGTCGCCCTGCCGGCCGGCGAACACGAGATCCGCTTCGTCTACCGGGACCCGGCGTTGCGGCGCGGCGTCGCGGCGACGGCCTGCGGGGTGGTCCTGCTCCTGGCCCTGGCGTTCGCCGGTCCGGTGCCCGCGCTGCGGCGCCGATCCGTGGGCGGGACCGCAGGCGAAGCTTGATGCGCAGCGAGGTGGCGACGTGAAGTGCGTGGTCGTGATCCCGACCTACAACGAGGCCGACAACATCGGCCGCATCGTGCCGGCGGTCCTGGACCGCGATCCCGGCCTCACGGTCCTGGTCGTCGACGACAACTCGCCGGACGGGACCGCAGCCGTGGTCAAGGCGCTGCCCGACTACGGCGGGCGCGTCCGCCTGCTCGAGCGACCGGGCAAGGCGGGGCTGGGCGCGGCCTACATCGCCGGCTTCCAGTGGGTCCTGGCCAACACCGACGCCGAAGCCGTCTTCGAGATGGACGCCGACTTCAGCCACGACCCCGTGGCCATCGACACCTTCCTGCAGGAGATCCGCGACCACGATGTCGTGCTCGGCAGCCGCTACCTCGACGGCATCACGGTGGTCAACTGGCCGCTGCGCCGGGTGATCCTGAGCGTCGGCGCCAACCTCTACGCCCGGCGGGTCACGGGCATGCCCATCAAGGACTCCACGGGCGGCTTCAAGTGCTTCCGGCGCGAGGTGCTCGCGGCCCTGCCGCTGTCGCGCATCAAGAGCGACGGCTACTCCTTCCAGATCGAGATGAACTACCACTGCTGGCGGCGGCGCTACCGCATCAAGGAGATCCCGATCATGTTCGTCGACCGACAGGTCGGCGTCTCGAAGATGTCCAAGCGCATCGTCTGGGAAGCGATGTGGATGGTCTGGGCGCTGCGGCTGCGGCGGGTGCCGCGGGGTCCCGGAGGCGCGGCGTGATGCTGTCGATCGTCATCGTCCACTTCAACACCAGCGGCGACCTCGGCCGCTGCCTGGACGCGCTGGCGCGCTGCCCGCCGTGCTGCGACCATGCGGTGACGGTCGTGGACAACGCCTCGACCGATCCGGGCCTCGCCGCGGTCCGCGAGGCGCACCCGGGCGTGCGCTGGCTCGTGAACGCGCGCAACGAGGGCTACGCCCGCGGCTGCAACCGCGGCCTGCGGGCCGCCGACGCCGACTTCACCCTGCTGCTCAATCCGGACGTGGTGGTGCAGCCGGGCGCGATCGACGCGCTGCTGCGCGCCGCCGCGGCGCACCCCCGGGCCGGCCTGCTCGGCCCCCAGCTGCTGAACGAGGACGGCACGATCCAGGAGTCGTGCCGGCGCTTCTACACACTCGGCACCCTGCTGATGCGGCGCACGATCCTGGGCCGCCTGGCGCCGGACTCGCGCGCCGTGGCTCGCCACCTCATGCGGGACTTTGATCACCAGACGACGCGGCCCGTGGATTGGGTCATCGGCGGCTGCGTGCTGGTGCGCCGCGAGGCCGTGACCCGCGTCGGCGCCATGGACGAGCGCTTCTTCCTCTACTTCGAGGACGTCGACTGGTGCTACCGCATGGGCCAGGCCGGCCACGACGTGCTCTACGTCGCGGAGTCCCGCTTCGTCCACCGCCACCGCCGCGACAGCGCGCGCGGCCCGATGCGCCGCGGCTTCTGGCTGCACCTGACCAGCCTGATCTCCTTCTACGAGAAGTGGGGCCTGCTGGTCTACCTGCTCAAGCGCTGGCGCGATCCCCTCGGCACCTTCGCGTTCTGGCTGACCGACCTGGCGGCGCTGAACGCGTCGCTGCTGGCCGCCTACGCCCTGCGCGGCGCGCTGAACCCCTTCTTCGACGACCCGCTGCTGCCGCTCGCCTGGTACCGGCCCCTGTTCGTGTTCGCCAACCTGCTCACGAGCCTCGGCTTCCTGCTGCTGGGCCGCTACCGGCGCGGCTCCCGCGGCCGTTCCCCGCGGGCCGGGGACCGGATGCAGCAGGTCGCCGCCGTCACCCTGCTGCTGTGGGCGAGCACCTACATGAGCCACCAGCACGTCTACAGCCGCGTGGTGCTGCTGCTGTTCTGGCCGCTGCTGCTCGGGACGCTCCTGCTGAGCGAATCGGCGTTCCTGGCCTTGCGACGCCGCATGGAACACGGTTACCTGTCGCTGGAGCGCACGCTGCTGGTGGGGACCGGCGACGAGGTCAGGGGCTGGCTGGAGCGCGGCCCGGACCCGCGCGGCTGCGGGCTGGACGCCGTGGGCTACCTGTCCGTCGACGCGGTCGCAGAGGGGTACGCGAGGAGCGGCCCGGACGTGCCCCGCCTCGGCGTGCCCGCGGACCTCGTCGACATCGTGGACCGCTACCGCATCGCCCAGGTCGTGTTCTGGCAGTGGCCGACGGGCGCGGCTGCCGAGCTGCGGGCGCTGGCGCTGCTGCGCCGGCGCCGGGTCCGGCTGCGTTGGCGGGTGGACTCCGCGGCGTTGCTGCGGGCGGGCGCCCGCGCCGAGGATTTTGGCGACGCCACGAGCGCCGTGCTCGATCCCGGGCCGGCGCGCCCGGGCCGGGACATCGCCGGACGCCTCGCCGCCGCGGCCCTGGGCCTGCTGCTGTTGCCGGTGTGCGTGCCGGCCGCCGG
>DYDD01000050.1 GCA_020718045.1 Fibrobacter sp.
GCTCGCGCCGCGGACGGCGTCCGCCTCCTTCACGCAGATGCGCAGCGACCGCCGCCTGCGCATCCTGGTGCTGGGCGGCACGCGCTTCCTGGGACCCCACACGGTCAAGGCCGCCCTGGCGCGCGGCCACGAGGTGACGCTCTTCAACCGCGGCAAATCGAACCCGAAGCTCTTCCCCGACCTCGAGAAGCTCGAGGGCGATCGCGACGGCAAGCTCGACGCCCTGCGCGGTCGCGACTGGGACGCCGTCATCGACACCAGCGGCTACGTCCCGCGCATCGTGAAGATGTCCGCCGACCTGCTGCGCGACCACGTCCAGCACTACGTCTTCATCTCGACGATCTCGGTCTACGGCGACTTCAACCAGGTGGGCCTGAACGAGAAGTCGGCCGTCGGCACCATCGCCGACCCGACGGTCGAGGAGATCACGGCCGAGACCTACGGCCCGCTCAAGGCCCTCTGCGAGCAGGCCGCCGCCGAGGCCATGCCCGGCCGCGTCTGGAACGTCCGCCCCGGCCTGATCGTCGGGCCGCTGGACGGCAGCGACCGCTTCACCTACTGGCCGGTGCGCGTGGCCCGCGGCGGCGAGATCCTGGCCCCCGAAGGACCCGCCGAGGCCGTGCAGATCATCGACGTGCGCGACCTGGCGGACTTCCTGGTCCTGGGCCTGGAGAAGCGCCTCGTCGGCCTGCACAACGCCGTCTCGCCCCCGGGCGAGCTGACGATGGGCGAGCTGCTCGAGACCTGCCGCGCCGTCTCCGGCGCCGACGCCACCTTCACCTGGGTGGGCCGCGACTTCCTGGCCGAGAACCAGGTCCAGGCCTGGAGCGACCTGCCCTGCTGGATCCCCACCTACGAGGAGGCCGGCGTCGGCACCATCCGCGTCGACCGCGCCCTGGCCGACGGCATGGTCCTGCGCCCCCTCTCCGAGACGGTGCGCGACACGCTCGACTGGTGGAAGACGCTGCCGCAGGACCGGACCGATGCGCTGCGCAGCGGGCTGGAGGCGGCGCGCGAGGCGGAGGTGCTGGCGGCGTGGCACGCGCGGGCCCGATAAGCACGGGACACATGGGCCCGATGATGGGGGACGCGAGCCGGACACATCCTGTGTCCGGCTCGCTCGACTTCCGGGCCTGCGCGCCATCCTGGCGCTTCGGCCCTGCAGATGCCCCCATCATCGGGCCCATGTGTCCCGTGCGGCATCGGGGTGGGGTATGGGTGAGTTGCACGCATAGGCGCCGTGACGTATCTCGATCGGGATTGCAGGCTCACGACCGCGCTCCATTGACGTTTCCGGCATGGTCCTCTACTCTCGCCGGATGCATGTCTCCGGAGCCGTCATCCACACGCGGGCGACCTTTTCGGGCGTCATTCTCCACATGATCGTCGTTGTCGTCATGCTGACGCCTGTAGCGGCGGCGGCGGTGGACGTATCCCAAGTTGCCGACTGGCGGGACTACCTGCGCCTGGTGCCCTGGAGCGTCCACGGCGACTACCGGCCGGTCCTGCTGGCGGACCGGGCGGCGGCGACCTCCCTTGCCGGATACCTGGGCGGCGAAGCTGTGTTCCTCGACTCCGCGGCGATCGACGCGCTCGTCGCGGCCGCCTGGCCGGACGTAACGGCGGTCGTCGTCACCGGCGAGGACCGACTGCTTGCGACCGTCGCAGCCGCGATCGCCGCGGCGCTCGACCGGCCGCTGCGTCTGGAACCGGCGCCGGCAGACGGAGATCCGGCGGCGATCGTCGTCGACGCGAGCCCGGACGGTCGGCTGCGCGATCTCCCCCGGGCGCTGGCGTACTACGACAGCCTCGCTGACGGCGACGCGGTCGTGCTTTGCGCGGACGACGACTTCACGTTCCTCGCGGCGGCCGTCGCGGCGCGCCATCGCGCCGCGTTGAGTGTTGACCTCGCCGCGGCCGCCGCGCGGCATCCCCGAACGCTGACCTGGATCGTCGATCCCCGGCGGGTGAGCACGTCCGCCGTGCGCCGTCTCTACCGCGCGAACGCCGACGACGATTCCACGGGGATCTACGGGCCGGCCATCGGGGTGATCACGGCTCTCACGCCGACGGACGCCTCGGCGCTGCTCGCGCGCATCTTCGGCTACGAGAAGCTGCAGGGCGCGTGGCGACATCGTCTCGCCGTCTGCGACGCGAACGCGCCGACGGACTCTTCCGCGTCGCGCAATGGGCCGTGGACGGTCCACAGGGTCGATGGAGCCGCACTGAACGCGGAAGTGCTGAACGGGCTCCTGTGCGCCAGCGCCTACGTGAACCTCGGCGCGCATGGGTCGCCGACGGGCTTCATGCTGGCCGGCGAGAACTGGCCCGATGCTCCGGCGCTGCCGGCGACGGCGCCGCTCGTCTTCGTCGGCGAGTCATGCACGACCGCGGACGTCGCGGGCGCCGGCGTCGAGCGGAGCATCGCCCTGCGGTTGATCGGAGCCGGCGCGGTCGCCTACGTGGGGTCGCTGGAGATCGGCGGCGTGGCGATCGTGGGCGGCCTTCCGTTCGCCGCCTGCACGCCGGGCTGTCCCCTCGGCGAGCACGTGCGGTTGCAGAGCGCCGCGCGCATGGACGTCCTCGACGATTGGCCGCACGCCCTGCTGATCGGCGATCCGCTGTTCCACCAACTGGCCGACGAGAGAGTCGAATGCCGGCTCGCGCCGGGAGCGGAAGAGACTGCGATCGGGATCGGCGGCGCCGTCGATTCGCTGGCGACGGCGATCGCGGTGGAACTGCCGGCAGGCGCTCCGGTGACCTGGGCGACGGTCGTGACTGCGTCCAGCAGCGTCACGTACAGCCGGGGGTGGCCGCGGCCGCTGGCCGCGGTCCCGTCCGCCGACGGGTTGCGACTCCTGATCCCCTGGTCGTCGGACGCCGGAACGCTGACCGTGCACGCCGGAACGCCCCCGTCGTCGTTGCGCCTGCTCGCGGCCTGGGACGTGGGCCGCACCGGGGTGAAGGGGTTGCTGAACGACATGACGACGATGAGCCGCAGTACGCAGTGGGTCGTCTTCGCGATCACGGCGCTGCTCGTCGTGGTCGCATCGGCGCGGATCCGTCGGTCGGAACGTTCGGGGTCGGCGCTGCTCGTCAGCGTGTTCGTCGGGGCCGGCGTCGGCGCCTTGGCCGCGGCAAGCCATGTTTCCGCACCGGTTGCCGCGGCGACGGGAGGCGGAGCGGCGGCGCTCGCCGCGCTGCTGGATCTGCGTCGCGCGCACGTTGGTCGTCTCGTCGCCGCGTTGGGACTATTCCTGGCGCCGCTGCTGGCGACGCTGGGGCTGCTCGGCATGATGGGCGTCCCGGCGAGGCTGGTCGGCGCGATCGCCGCCGGCATCGGATTGCTGGCGCTCGCGTTCCTGGTCTCGTACGTCCTTGGGCGGCTGGTGCTCGCGGCAGCACCCCGGCTAGCCGCCGCGCACTCAACTGCGCACCGGCATCGGTAGGTAGGCGATGCTCAATCCACCCCATCCCGAGTCTCAATACATGTAATCCCTCACGAGATCGGCACTGGAGCGTCCACCGGGTTTCTGCACGCGCAAGAAAACCTCGACGTAAAGCGCCGGCATCGCGAACGCGTGGTACTTCTCCCAGCGGCGCGGGAACCGATTAGCCACCCAGGCGAGACCGCACCAGCGGTAGAGATCGGTGAACCAGAGCTTGTGGCGGGCGATGGAGAACAGGCCGGTGCCCTGCAGCGTCAGGAAGGTGATGTAGCCCAGGTGATGGAAATGCTCCAGGTCGCCGTAGGAGAGCTGCGAGCTGTAGTGCGGGGTGATGACGCGCACCGTGGCCCCGTCGCGGGCGATGCGATGGACCTCGGCCATGAGGTCCAGGGGGCGGGTCACGTGTTCGATGACGTGGGACATCTCGACGTGGTCGAACTCGCCGTCGGCGAAGGGCAGCGGGTAGTCGTTCAGGTCGTGGACGACGTCCACGTGCGGCGCCGGACGCATGTCGAGCCCCACGGATCCCGCCAGCTTGCCGCGCGGGCCACAGCCCAGGTCCAGGGACTTCATGCGCGCACCCCTTTCCGCGGAGCCTATAGCCCGAGGTCGCCGGCGATCCCCGCCAGCGCTCCCAGAACGTGGGCGATCGTCTCGCTCTGCTCCAGGCCCAGGTCAGCCGCGCCCTCGGCGATCTCGGCGCGGTTCACCTTGGCCGCGAAGTCCTTCTTCTTCAGCTTCTTCAGCACCGACGCCACCTGCACCGCGGCGATCCTGCGGTCGGGCTGCACCATCGCACAGGCCATGCAGAAGCCGCACAGCTCGTCCACTGCGAACAGCCAGCGCGCGCAGTCGTCCTCGCGCGGCACCCCGGTGTACGAGGCGTGCGAGACGATCGCGCGCACGAAGGGCTCCGGGTAGCCGAGGCCGCGCATGATCGTCGCACCCTGCTGCGGGTGGTCCGGCGGCTCGGGGAAGCGTTCGTAGTCGAAGTCGTGCAGCAGGCCGACCGCACCCCAGTAGGCGGGTTCGCCGCCGGTGCGCAGGGCGGCCGCGCGCATGGCCGCCTCGACCGCGTAGGCGTGGCGGCGCAGGGGCTCGGTCAGGGTGTGCTCGTGCAGCAGGGCCAGGACGCGGCCGCGTTCGTAGAGGTCGGACATGGCGGGGCCTCAGATCTGCAGGTCGTCGTGGTGATCGCGCAGCCAGGACATGCTCTCGTCGTGCTCCGGGCAGACCTCCGCCAGCAGCATCCGGAAGCCGGGGCCGTGGTTGAGGTGTCGCAGGTGGCACAGCTCGTGGCAGACGACGGCGTCGATCACCGCGGGCGGGGCCATCACCAGGCGGTAGCAGAAGGACAGGTTGCCCTTGTGGGAGCAGCTGCCCCAGCGGCTCGTGCGCTCCCCGATGATGATCCGGCTGGGGACCAGGCCGTGGGCCGCGGCGAGCTCGCCCACCCGCGCCTCGAGGTGCCGCCGCGCCAGGCGGCGCAGCCAGCGCTCGAGCAGGGGCCGCGGGTCCAGGCGGTCGTCGGGCGTGAGCTGGACGCGCAGGCGGTCGTTCTCGGCGACGATGCGGCCGCGGCGGCGCCCCGGCTCCGCACCCTCGACCAGCAGTTCGCGCGGCCGGCCCAGCACCAGCACCCGGCTGCCGGTGCTCAGCTCCGGCGACCGCGGCCCCTGGCGGACGTCGAAGCGCTCGACCTGCTCGTCGATCCAGAGGGCGTGCTCGCGCAGGGCGCGGTCCAGCTCGGCCAGGCTCCAGCGACGAGGCAGCACGACCTCGAGCCCCTTGCGGGGGCTGACCTGCAGACTCAACCGGCGCGCGCGATCGCTGCGCCGCACGCGGTAGCGCACGGGTTTGTCACAGATCACCGCGACCGCGGTCTGTTCCTTCAACGCGTCCCCCTCGACGGCTCCATCCGGGCGAGGATGTGGTCGAGGCGCAGTCTAGACGAGACCGGCGGGATTTTCAGCAGGAGTTTCGCGGATGCGGTCGAGTCGCCGGTCCCGCCGCGCGACCTTCCCCCCCGCCCGGGGGTCGGGACGAATACCCTGCGGACGCGCCGTCGGGACCGGCAGGCACATGATAATCCAAGACCGGCCATAAGTTTCATGATATGATCTGATCAACCCATAAGGAGAATCGATGAGCCGCGAACTGGCGACCGATCGGCTGGCGGCCTTCTTCGAGACGGCCAGGCTCAAGAGCTTCACCCGCGCGGCGGTGCGCCTGCACGTCTCGCAGTCGGCGCTCTCCCAGCGCGTGCACAAGCTGGAGGAGGAGCTGGGCGCCACGCTCTTCGTCCGCGGGAACGACGGCATCCGGCTGACCGAGACCGGCCTGCGCCTGCTGCGCTACTGCCAGGCCAAGGATCAGCTCGACACCGAGCTGCTGCGCGACCTGAAGGAGCCCGCGGTCGGGGACCTGGCCGGCCCCCTGCGCGTGGCCGCCTACTCGTCGATCCTCCGCTCCGCGGTCCTGCCGTCCCTGGCGGCGCTGCTGCGCGGGAATCCGGCGATCCAGATCGAGTTCCAGGTCCACCAGACCTCGGCGCTGCCGCGCGTGCTGCGCGAGGGCGTCGCCGACTTCATCGTCCTGGACCGACGGCTCGCCTGGTCCGACGTGACGGCCCTGCCCCTGGGTCGCGAGCGGTACGTGGTGATCGAGAGCGCGCGCCGCGCCTCCCCTCCCGACATCTACCTGGACAACGACCCCGACGACGACGTCACGCGCTGGTTCTTCGCCGGGCGCCCCGACGCTCCCGACTACCGCCGCGCCTTCATGAGCGACGTCTACGGGATCCTCGACGGCGTGGCCCAGGGTCTGGGCCGGGCGGTCGTTCCGCGCCACCTCGTCCGGCGCGGCGCGGGCGTGCGCGTGGTCGAGGGCTTCTCCATGCGCCACGTCGACCTCTTCCTGCACCACTACACGGTGGCGGCGCCGGCCAGCCTGCACAAGCAGGTGGTGTCCGCGCTCGTCGGCGAGTGCAGCCGCCACCTGGATTCCGACTGACAGCCCCGGGAGCGACGGCATGCGACACGACGACCGCCACATGACGCCCGAGGAGTTCCGCCGCCACGGCCGCGAGGTGGTGGACTGGATCGCCGACTACTGGGAGCGGCTCGAAACGCTGCCCGTGCAGAGCCGTGCCGCCCCCGGCGACGTGCGCGCCGCCCTGCCGCCGCTGCCGCCGCGCGACGGCGAGCCCTTCGCCGACCTGATGCGCGACGTCGAGGGAATCGTGCTGCCCGGCACGACCCATTGGCAGTCGCCCGGCTGGTTCGGCTACTTCCCGGCCAACGCGTCGGGCCCTTCGGTCCTGGGCGAGCTGCTGTCGGCCGGCCTCGGCGTGCAGGGCATGCTGTGGTCCACGAGCCCCGCCTGCACCGAGCTGGAGACCCACGTCCTGGACTGGCTCGTCGGGATGCTGGATCTGCCGCCGGCATTCCTGTCTACGGGCGCCGGGGGCGGCGTGATCCAGGACTCGGCCTCCAGCGCGGCGCTGTGCGCCCTGGTGGCAGCGCGCGAGCGGGCCAGCGGCTTCGCCGTCGACGAGCGGGGCGGCGACGGCTCGCTGACCGCCTACTGCTCGACCCAGACGCACTCCAGCATCGAGAAGGCCGTGCGCGTCGCGGGGCTGGGCGTCGCGAACCTGCGCCGCATCGAGGTCGACGACCTGCTGGCGATGCGCCCCGCGGCGCTCGACGCGGCGATCCGCGCGGACCTCGCCGCGGGCAAGCGCCCCGCCTTCGCCTGCGCCACGGTCGGCACAACCTCGAGCCATGCCCTGGACCCCCTGCCCGCGGTCGGCGCGGTCTGCCGCGAGCACGGCCTCTGGCTGCACGTCGACGCCGCCCACGCCGGCACGGCCGCGCTCTGCCCGGAATTCCGCGGCATCCACGACGGCCTGGAGTTCGTCGACAGCTACTGCTTCAACCCCCACAAGTGGATGTTCACGAACTTCGACTGCGACTGCTTCTGGGTGCGCGACCGCGCGGGCCTGGTGCGCGCGCTCTCGATCCTGCCCGAGTACCTGCGCAACGCCGCCACCGAGTCGGGCCGGGTCGTCGACTACCGTGACTGGCAGATCCCGCTGGGTCGGCGCTTCCGCGCCCTGAAGCTGTGGTTCGTGATCCGCTGGTACGGGGTGGAGGGGCTGCGCCACCACGTGCGCGAGCACGTGCGCCTGGCACAGGAATTCGCCGGCTGGGTGGACGCCGACCCCGACTGGGAGCTGGCCGCCCCGGCCCCGCTGAACCTGGTCTGCTTCCGGCACCGCGGCGGCGACGAGGCCAACCGGCGTCTCCTGGACGCGGTCAACGCGGACGGCGGGATCTTCCTGTCCCACACCCGACTGGACGACCGGCTGACCCTGCGCCTGAGCGTGGGCGCCACCCTGACGGCGGACCGCCACGTCGCTCGGGCCTGGCGGCTGCTGCGCGAAGCAGCGGTCGGCTGAGCCCCGGACGGACACGGCGGCGAGCGCCGTTCATGTGTATCGGTGTGGGGGACCCCACCCGCCGGGAGGGCGACATGAACGGGAAGATGGGCGCCGTGACGGCGCTGCTGTTGCTGGCCGCCGCCGCGACGTCCCCCGCCGAGGAGCCGCCGGTGAAGTACAACGACCTGACCGAGGACGAGCAGCGCGTCATCCTGCACAAGGGGACCGAGCACCCCTTCAGCGGCGAGTACGAGGAGCACTCCGCCCGGGGCACCTACCTCTGCAAGCGCTGCAACGCGCCGCTGTACCGCTCCGCCGACAAGTTCGACGCCGGCTGCGGCTGGCCCAGCTTCGACGACGAGATCGAGGGCGCGGTGCGCCGCCTGACCGACCGCGATGGCCGCCGCACCGAGATCCTCTGCCGCAATTGCGGCGGCCACCTGGGGCACGTCTTCCTGGGCGAGAAGTTCACGCCCCGGGACACCCGCCACTGCGTGAACTCGGTCTCGCTGGCGTTCGTGCCGGAGGGGACCGCGCTGCCGCCGGTCATCGTCCCCGCCGCCGAATAGCCCGGAACAACAGCCCCACAAGAAGAGACCCCGCCGTGGTCGTCCTTGACCGCGGCGGGGCCATCTGGAAGGTAGCGGCTTACTTTTCAGCCCTCCACACCGGGCTCCGTCCCGGCGTCCACGGCGCACCCATGGCCTCCAGCGTCCTCTCGAACTCGGCAAGATCCGCGTCGATCGTGGCCAGATCCGACTGCATCTGCGGGAACCGCTCGGTCACCGTGCGGTAAGTCTCGCGGTGCGTCCCGGTCGGCGCCGCCGAGGATTCCCAGCTTCCGTAGGCGACGCGCTCGATGCGCTCGGACAGCGACGGCGGCGTGGGCTCGTTGCGCGAAGCGATCGTGTCGTCGCCCAGCAGGATCACGCGCAGGTCCGCCAGCCTGGTCCCGATCGCGCTCAGCTTCGCGCGGTCGGCGTCGCTCGCCCCGGTCGTATTGAACAACGCCGATTCGACGTGGTCAATACGTTCCTGCACCTCACCAACTTTTTCGACCGCTCCCTGGACGGCCCGCTGCAGCTCGGCGACCGCGCGCTGGAAGCGCTGGCGCTCCGTCGGCTCGCGCGCCGCGAGCGCCGCCAGGGAGAGCGGCTTGACCGTGAACTTCTGCGGCGCCGCCAGCGGCGTCGCGGCGCCGTCCACCCTGCGCATCAGCTGCGCGACGTACTGCCCGGGCACCACCAGCGGGCCGCCGTCGGTGTTCGGCGTCACGCCGGCCGGGCGCAGCGAGGGGTCGCGCAGATCCCAGGACACACGCTGCAGGCCGGCCTGGTTGGCCACGGCGACGCGGCGCACCACGCGGCCGTCCAGGTCGGAGATCGCCAGGAAGAAGCCCGGCGCGTCCTCGCGATCCTCGGCGCGCAACTCGTCCCAGCTCGGGTAGAAGACCGGCTCCTTCTTCTCGACCAGCGCCTTCTCGGCGACGTGCCGCTGCTCGCGCCGGCCCGACAGCTTCTCCTTGAGATGGAGCGTGAACACGGCGCCGAACGGCGGGTTTTCGGCCTGGTAGAAGCTGTCGCCCTGACTGCCCTTGCGGCGGCCGCCCAGGGGCGAGGCCTCGTTGTAGAGCAGCGCGTCCTTGACCGGGAACAGCAGGGCCGGCTCCCCCTCCAAGGCGGCGCGGGTGATCGCGCGCAGCGGCGTGTAGTCGTCCAGGACGTAGATGCCGCGGCCGAAGGTGCCGATGACCAGGTCGTTCTCGCGCCGCTGGATCTCCAGGTCGCGCACCGAGATGACCGGAAAGCCGCCCTTGAGGCGCACCCAGCGGGCGCCGCCGTCCAGCGTGCAGTAGACGCCGAACTCGGTGCCGCAGAACAGCAGGTCCGGGTTCACGTGGTCCTGCACGAAGCAGTGGACGCTGCCGCGCTCTGGCAGGTCGCCGACGATGCTGCGCCAGTTCTTGCCGTGGTCGTCGCTGCGCAGCAGGTAGGGCTTGAAGTCGCCCTGCTTGTGGTTGTCGAGGCAGACGTAGACGGTCGCCTCGCGGTGGCGGTCGGTGTCGAGGTCCTCGACGAAGGCCTGCGCGGGCGCGCCCCCGAAGCCGTCGCGCGCCTGCCAGGTGCGACCGCCGTCGAGGGTGACCTGGACCAGGCCGTCGTCGGTCCCGGCGTAGATCAGGCCCTCGCGCAGGACCGACTCGTCCAGGGAGACCAGGCTGCCGTAGAACGAGGTGCTGCGGTTCTTGGCCACCGCGTCGACGCTCCACACCCGGCCCATCACCTCGAGCCGGTTGCGGTCGAGGCCGCGGGAGAGGTCCCCGCTGATCTCCATCCAGCTCGCGCCGCGGTCGTCGCTGCGCAGGAGCTTCTGGCAGCCGAAGTAGAGCCGCTCGTGGTCGTGGGGGCTGATCAGCAGCGGGGAGTTCCAGTTGAAGCGGTAGGCCGGCTCGCCCCAGGCCGGCTGGGGCTGGATGTCCAGGCTCTCGCCGCTGTGCCGGTCGTAACGGGCCAGGCCGCCGTGCTGGTACTGGCTGTAGACGACGTCGGGGTCGGTGGGGTCGATCTGCGGCTCGAAGCCGTCGCCGCCCTGGGTCACGTACCAGTCGCTGTTGCGCAGGCCGTGGTTGTTGTGCGTGCGCGACGGGCCGCCGAGCGTGTTGTTGTCCTGGGTCCCGCCGTAGACGTTGTAGAAGGGCAGGGCCTGGTCGACGGCCACCTTGTAGAACTGCGTGACCGGCAGGTTGGCCTTGAAGTCCCAGGTCGCGCCCCGGTCCCAGGTCTCGTAGATCCCGCCGTCGCAGCCGATCAGCAGGTGGTCGACGTCGCGCGGGTCGATCCACAGGGCGTGGTCGTCGACGTGCTTGAACTCGATCGGCACGCGCCGCCAGTTGGCGCCGCCGTCCTCGGTCACCTGGAAGTAGGTGTCCAGCGAGTAGACGCGCTCGGCGGCGTGCGGGTCGGCGAAGATCTCCTGGTAGTACTGTGGGCTGGTGGCGACGTAGTCGCTCATCTTGCGCCAGTTCTCGCCGGCGTCGTCGCTGCGGTAGAAGCCGCCGGCCTCGGCCGCCTCGACGATGGCGAAGACCAGGTCCGGCCGGACGGGTGATACCGTGATGCCGATGCGGCCGACGTCGCCCTCGGGCAGCCCGCGCGTCAGCTTGCGCCAGGTCTTGCCGCCGTCGACGCTCTTGTGGATCGCCGACTCGGGGCCGCCGTCCAGCAGCACCCAGATGTGCCGGCGCCGCTGGTAGCTGACGGCGTACATCACGTCGGGATCGCGCGGGTCCAGGCGCAGCTCGCTGACGCCCGTGTCGGCCGAGACGTCGAGGATCTTCTGCCAGGTGGCGCCGCCGTCGGCGGTCTTGTAGAGGCCCCGGTCGCCGCCGGACCGCCAGAGCGGGCCCTGGGCGGCGACGTAGACCACGTCGGAGTCGCGCGGGTCGACGACGATCATGCCGACGTGCTCGGAATCCTTCAGGCCGGTGTTGGTCCAGTGCCGGCCGCCGTCGACCGACTTGTAGATGCCGTCGCCGTAGGCGACGCTGCGCTGGCTGTTGTTCTCGCCGCTGCCCACCCAGACGACCTTCGGGTCGCGCGGGTCGAGGGTCACGCAGCCGATCGAGAAGGAGCCTTCGCCGTCGAAGACCGGCTCGTAGGTGGTGCCGGCGTTGACCGTCTTCCAGACGCCGCCGCTGCTGACCGCCACGTAATACTCGGCGGGGTCGGCGGGGTTGACGGCGAAATCTCCGATGCGCCCCGAAGACACGGCCGGGCCCAGCAGGCGCAGCCCGAGACCCGAAAAGGTGTCGGCGTTCAGGGGGTTCTTGTCCGCTTCTGCCTTGTCCTTCGCCGGCGCGGCGGCGGGTGCGGCGAGCAGGGCGGCGGCGGCGAGGATCCACAGCTTTCGCTTCATGGTGTTCTCCCGGATCGGCGTGGGGCGGGACGGGCGCCGGCGCCGCCCGTGCGGGGGACGGCGCCGGGGTCGAGGATGCGGCATGCGGAGGAGCGAGGCAACCGGGAATCGGCCGTCAATCGCGGCGCAGCAGGGACTCCAGCAGGACCTGCAGCCCCAGCAGCAGCCCGAACACGCAGACGATGGCCGCGCCGGTCGGCAGGTCCAGTATGTAGCTCAGCGCGGCTCCGAGCACCACCGCCGCGACCCCCACCGCCAGCGTGTAGCCGAAGTGGCGGCGGTGGTCGGCGAAGAGGCGCACACCCATGACCGTGGGCACCACCAGCAGCGTGAACACGAGCAGCACGCCCGCGATCTGCACGCTGGAGGTCACGACCGTGCCCAGGATCAGGTAGAACGCGAAGTCCCAGCGCCGCAGCGGCAGGCCGTCGCGACGGGCCGCCTCGGAGTCGGCGGAGATCCGGTCCAGCGGCCCGCGCCACCGCCAGAGCAGGAAGCCCAGGACGGCGTAGAGGGCCGCGGTCTTCAGCAGCGTCGGCCAGGTGACCCAGAGGATCGCCCCGACCAGCAGGTGGTTGATCTCCTCGCCGCCGTGCGGCACCTGGGTCAGCACCAGGATCATCGCCGCGCTGCACACCGCGTAGATGATCCCGATGTACGCCTCCTGCGGCACCCGTTCCGACTTGCCGCGCGTGCGCGAGATCAGCAGGGCGCCCAGGAAGGTGCTGCCCAGGGCCACGGCGTAGGTGCCGTCGCTGCCGATCTCCCCGCCCAGCAGCAGGGAGATCGCCACCCCGAAGGCGGCCACCTGGGCCAGGGCGATGTCGACGAAGATCACGCCCCGGCGCACCACGTGGTGGCCGAGGTGGGAGTGCATCGCCACCAGCACCAGCGCCATCACGACCGGCGCCGCCATCATCTCCAGGAAGCCGTCCATGGTCACTCCTTGCCCGGCGCCGCGGCCGCTTCGGCCAGGCGCAGGGTCACGACGTCCAGGAACGCGAGGTAGTCGTCGGTGCCCGGCTCGGCGCCCGAGTGGCCCGGCAGGACCGCCAGGGAGGCGCCGGCGCGACCGGCGACCTCGCGCACGACGTCGAGGTGGTCCCAGCTCGCGGCCACGACCACGACGTCACCCAGCGCGCGGGACTTCTCGACCATGTCCTGCACGTGCCGCGGCGAGGCCGCGATGCCCGGCCGGTGCTCGATCTCGCCGATCACGTCCAGGCCGAGCCAGTCGCAGAGGTAGTTCCAGTGCTGGTGGTTCAGCAGGACGTGCCGGGCCCGCAGGGCGGCGGTCCGCTCCCGCCAGACCGGCATCCGCTCCCGCAGCTGCGCGGCGTAGGCCTCGGCCCGGTCACGGTACGCCGCCGCGCGCGGCGGGTCCAGCTCCCCGAAACGGCGGCCGACGAGCTCCACCACGGCGATCATCCGGCGCGGGTCGACGGTGTAGTGCGGGTTGCCCTGCGGGTGGATGTCGCCCAGTCCGCGGTCGATGGCGCCGGACGGGACGTCCAGGACGGAATCGAGGGCCGCGGAGCAGTCGATCAGCCCGGGCGCGCCGGCGCGCACCCGCGGGTTGCGGGCCTTCTCCAGCAGCGGCGGCAGCCAGCCGATCTCCAGCTCGAGGCCGTTGAACAGCAGCGCGTCGGCCTGCCCCAGCTTGCGCGACAGCGAAGGCTTGGCGGGTAGGTAGTGCGGGTCCATGCTCCCGGGGCAGAGGACCGTCACCTCTACGTCGGCGCCGCCCACGGCCAGCGCCACGCAGCCCAGGTCCGAAAGGGTGGCCGCCACCCGCAGCGGCACGTCCGCCGCGGCGGCGCGCCCGGGCGGGAGGGGGAAGGCGAAGAGGGCGAGCGCCAGGGCGGCCGCCGGGATCCGGATGCGCGAGGTCATGGCGGTCCTCCTAGTAGAGATGGGCCGGGTGCGACCCGATGGTGAAGTTCCACTGCAGCGAGAAGCGCAGGTCGTCGGCGTCGCCGCCGTCTTCGTCGAGCTGCGAGATCTCGGCGCGCAGCGCGCTGTACTCGCTCGGGGCGAAGGTCAGGTTGACCCGGTACTCGTTCCAGGTGGCCAGCGTCTCGACCTCCTCGCCGTCGACGTCCACGTGCCCGGTGACATCCGCGGCCTGACCGGCACCGAATCCCGCCCACCAGTTGCGGTGCAGACGAGCCTGCAGGTGGGAGTACCAGCCCAGCGGGTCGCCCTCGGTGTGCTCGGGATCGGGCAGGATCAGCTCGCTGGTCCAGACCACGGCCGGGCCGTGGGAGCGTGCGCCGCTGATCCACTTGTAGGTCAGGTCGACGCCGTAGATGTCCAGGCCGCCGGCCGGCTCGTCCTCGTGATGCGCGCCCGGCCCGTGCAGCAGCGAGCCACCCAATTCCAGCGTGGCGGTCGGCGCCACGTCCCAGGTCTGCGTCCAGTGGGCACCCCAGACCAGGTCACGGTCATGGGCGTCGAAGATCTCGGCATCGCCGTTGACGGCGTAGACAACGGCCTCCGAGTACCAGGGCAGCGGCACCGTCGCCTCGGCCCGCGCGCCGACCTCGGTGAGGCCGTGGTCGCCCAGGAACGAGCGCACGGCGACCGGCGCCCGCACGAAGGCGAACTGGTGGGTGTGCAGCGGCACGTGCTTGCCGAAGGGCAGGTAGTCCTTCCCCAGGACCAGGCCCAGCCCCGCCGGCAGGCCACGCGCGCGGATGCGCGCCACCTCGATGTCCGTGGCGAAGGCGGCCTCGTCCTCGGCGTCGGCCTCTTCCCCGTCGTGGTGGTGGCCGATCTCCTGGTGGTAGGCGACGACCAGGTCCGCGGTCCAGAACGGGTCGACCACCGAGGTGAACTGCATCTCGGCCTCCTGCAGGCCGATGCGGTTGGCGTCGTGGCCGTCGTCGTCGGCCGAGGTCTCGCCCAGGAACAGGGCGTTGACGCTGATGGCCGGGTTCATCAGGCTGCTGATGCCGGTGACGGTGCTGACGGAGGCGGCCGGCTCGGCGGCCGCGGCGGCGCCGCCGAGCGCCAGGATCGCCGAGGCGGCGAGGATCGCCGCGGGGATGCGGATGTTCATGATCTTTCTCCTCTGTTTCCCTGGACAGTGCCAAGTT
>DYDD01000051.1:0-5685 GCA_020718045.1 Fibrobacter sp.
CAGCCGGGGGCAGGCGCCGGCGCAGGGCCGCCTCGACCAGGCGGCGGTCGGCGACCAGCGCCGCGGCCAGGCGGACGTCCGCGGCGGCGGTCACGTGCGGGCCACCCGTCGGGCCGCGGCCTCGTAGGTGTTGCGCATCAGCATGGCGATGGTCATCAGGCCGATCCCGCCGGGCACCGGCGTGTAGGCCGCCGCCCAGCCGTCGAGGGCCTCGGGGGCGACATCGCCGACGAGGCGGTGACCTTTCTCGGCACCCGGATCGTCGACCCGGTTGATGCCGACATCCACGACCACGGCCCCGCGCGCGACGTGGCGGCGGTCGAGGAACCCCGGCGAGCCCAGCGCGGCGACCACGACGCTGCAGCCCGAGACGACGGCCGGCAGATCCGGGGTGCGCGAGTGGCACAGGGTGACGGTGGCGTCGCCGCCGGCGCCCTTGCGCGACAGGAGCATGGCCAGGGGCCGGCCCACGATCACGCTGCGCCCGACCACCGCCACGTGCCGGCCGGCGACGTCGATCCCGTAGTGCGCGAGCAGCACCGACACTCCCAAGGGCGTGCAAGGCACGATCCCGGTCGCCCCGGACAGCAGACGGCCGAGGTTCTCGGGGTGCAGGCCGTCGACGTCCTTGGCGGGGTCGACGGCGCCCTGGATGCGCTCGGCCGAGAGGTGCGGCGGCAGGGGGATCTGCACCAGGACGCCGTGGATCGCCGGGTCCCGGTTGAGCCGGCCGACGAGCGCGAGCAGGTCCGCTTCGGCGGTGTCGGCCGGCAGGCGGTGGGTCTCGTGGTGGAAGCCCAGGGACTCGCAGGCCTTGCCCTTGCTGCGCACGTAGGCCTGCGAGGCGGGATCGTCGCCGACCAGGATGACGGCCAGCCCGGGCTTCAGCCCCGAGGCGGCGGTCCTGGCGCGCAGGTCTTCGAACACCGCGTCGCGGACCGCGGCGCCGGCGAGGCGCAGGCTCGGCATCGGTGGACCTCCGTCAGCGGGCGAACGCGACGGCGCGCGTCTCCCGCAGCACCATGATCTTGATCTGCCCGGGGTACTCCAGCTCGCCTTCGACGCGGCGGCTGATCTCCTCGGCCAGCACGACCGCCTCGGCGTCCGAGACCAGGCTGTGATTGACCAGGATGCGCACCTCGCGCCCGGCCTGGATCGCGTAGGACTTCTCCACGCCGTCGAAGCTGTCGGCGATGCGCTCGAGGCTCTCCAGGCGTTTGACGTAGTTGTCGAGGCTCTCGCGCCGGGCGCCCGGACGCGACGCCGACACCGCGTCGGCCGCCGAGGTGAGGAACGTGTAGACCGACTCCGCGTCGACATCCTGGTGGTGGCCCTCGACGGCGTTGATCACCGCGGCGGCCTCCCCCAGCTTGCGCAGCAGCTTGCCGCCGATCAGGGCGTGCGGGCCGTCCACTTCGTGGTCGGCGGCCTTGCCGATGTCGTGCAGGAAGCCGCAGCGGCGCGCGATCTTGGGGTCGAGGCCGAGCTCGCCGGCGATCATGGCCGAGATCGCCGCCACCTCCTTGCTGTGCAGCAGGAGGTTCTGGCCGTAGCTGGTCCGGTAGTGCAGGCGCCCGATGTAGGGATGGAGCTGCGGGTTGACGTTGGTCAGGCCGAGCTCCAGGCAGGCCTGCTCGCCGATCTCGCGCACGCGCTCCTGCATCTCGGCGGTCGCCTTCTGGACGACCTCCTCGATGCGGCCCGGGTGGATGCGGCCGTCGCGGATGAGCTGCTGCAGGGACTGGCAGGCGATCTCCCGGCGGACCGGGTCGAAGCCGGAGATGATCACCGCCTCGGGGGTGTCGTCGATGATCACGTCGACGCCGGTGGCCAGCTCGAAGGCGCGGATGTTGCGGCCCTCGCGCCCGATGATCCGGCCCTTCATGTCGTCGTTGGGCAGGTCGACCACCGACACCGACATCTCGGCGATGTGCTCGGAGGCGTAGCGCTGCACGGCCAGGCCGAGGATGTGCTGCGATTCGCGGCGGGCCTTGCGCTCCGCCTCCTCGCGGACCTCCTTGACCGTCCGGGCCGCGTTCATCCGGGCCTCGGCGATCATCTTCTCCTCGAGCTGCTGGCGCGCCTTCTCGGCGCTCAGGCCGGCGATCTGCTCGAGGCGCTGCCGCTGCTCCTGCTGCAGCCGGACGGATTCCTCGTGCATCGCGGCCAGATCGTCCTGGCCGGCCTTGAGGTCGAGGTCTCGCTTCTCGAGCTTGGCTTCCTTCTGGTCGATGTAGGCGACCTTCTTGTCGAGCCCGGCGTCGCGCTGGTCCAGGAACTCGGTGCGCTTGGCCAGCTCGCGCCGGGTGTCCTCGGTCTCGGTCTCGAAGCGCCGGCGAGACTGGAACAGCTCCTCGCGGGCGCTCAGCTCGGCGGATTTCTGGAGGCTCAGCGCCTCGCGACGGGCGTCCTCCAGGACGCGTTCGCTGCGCTGCTCGGCGTCGCCGTGGAGGCGGTCGTAGCGAGACTTGTGGAGGAACCAGCCGAGGACGAGGCAGCCGCCAGAGGCGAGCGCTCCCACGACCGCGACGATGATCGTCGTCATGATGTATCTCCTTCCGGAACGGAAGGAAAAAGAGGGGGGCCGGTCGTCGTCGCAGGCGCGGTCAGGATCGAGATTCCCCGCCGGGTCGTGTGGCCGGAAGCAATTGAACCATTGCTTCAGGTCGGGTCTCCTGTCCGGCCCTTCGGGCTAGCCTAGGGGACGGAACTCCGGAATCCCAGGTCGTCAGTGTTGGCTCAATGAACGCGACACATCACGGGCCAGGCAGGGAATCCTTTCCGGTCGATCCTCAGAGCTTCTCCATCTCCTTGTCCAGGAACGCGGTGATCTGCCCCGTCCTCTCGTCGAGCAGGGCGAGGGCCTGCTGATGCTTCTGCCGTTCCCGCAGCAATTCGTCGGCCAGATTCACCGCGACCAGGATCGCCACCTTGCTGGTGGAGGCCAGGGCGGATTGGTCCGCGATCTCGCGCATCTTCTGGTCGACCAGGGCCGCGACTTTCTGGACGTAGGCCGCTTCGGCCTCACCCTTGAGGGTGTAGTCGCGGCCGTAGATGGACACCGTCACGCTTCGGGGATCGGTCATCCTGTGCACTTTCCGACGGCTCCGGCTACCCGGCGTCCGCTCGCGGTCCGCGCCTACGGCGCCGCCGACCCGAAGGTCAGTCGAGGGACTCGAGCGACTCCAGGAGGCCTCCCACCTTCTCCTCGATGAGCCTGCGCTTGTCCTCCCAGCGGGCGACAACCGCAGCCTGATGCCGGGCTTCGGAGAGTTCCCCCTCCGCCCGACCCACCTGTTCCTTGAGGGCAGCGACCTGCTCCTCAAGCTCTTCCCGCCGGCCGGCCAGGACCTCGTTCTCGGCCTTGAGTTCCTGGATCCGCCGCACGGCGGTCATGACTTTCGCTTCCAACAGCTCGAAGCTGCTATCTTGCATCTCTTGGATCGCCTTCCAGTTGGGGGGCGCAATTCAACGAACGCCCGAAGATGCGGCTACCCCCTCAACTCAACATTCAAGCTCTGGGCGAGCGCCCGCGTGACGGCCTCCAGGGCCGCATCGACCGCCTTCCCCTGCAGGCTACCCTTGGCGCTCTGGAACTTCAAGCGAATTCCACAGGCGGCGCGCCCCTCCCCCAGGCTCGGACCCCGGTAGACGTCGAACAGGGAGCAGGACTGCAGCAGGGGACCCGCCGCGGTCAGCACGACCTCCTGCACCCGGTCGTAGCCCACCCCGTCGGGCACCAGCAGCGACAGGTCCCGCTTGACGACCGGGTAGCGGGGGAAGGCTGCGAAGCGCGGCGCCGCCGTTTCGAGGTCCAGGCTGCCGAGTTCCACCTCGCACAGGGCGACGGGCGCGTCCAGCTCCATCTCCCGCAGGACCTTGCGCGCCACCAGGCCGGCGCAGCCGGCGGGACCGCCCCGCGCGTCGCAGATCGCCCAGCGGCAACCCGGCTGCAGGTAGGGCTCGCCTTCGGAGGGGACGAGGGCCAGTTCGAGCCGCATCTGGGCGGCGATGGCCTCGACCAGACCCTTGATCTCCATCAGGCCGGCGTCGGCGCCGCCCAGGACGCGGTCGGAGCGGCCGATCACGGCGGCCTGGAGCGTCCAGGTCTCCTGCGGCAGCCGCCGCTCGTCTTCGTGCCGCACGTCCTGCGAGCGCGTACCGCCCGGCAGGAAGGCCTTGTTGAGCTGGAACAGGCGGAAGGGCAGGTCGCGGTCCGCGTTCACGTTGTGGCGGGCGATCCTCAGCAGCGACGGCACCAGGCTCGTGCGCAGCAGGGTCTCGGTCCCGGAGTGGGGGTTGCGCACGGTCAGCACCTCGCGCCGCGCGTCGTCGGGCGGCAGCCCGAGGCGGTCGAGGTCGGCGCGCTCCATGAACGAGCTGGTGACGATCTCGCTGTAGCCCACCGCGGCCAGGTAGCCGCGCACGGTCTCGGCCAGCTCGTCCTCCCGCCGGCGGCGGACGCCGGCGCCGCCGCGGAAGGCCGCGCCGTCGGCGATGTTGTCGAAGCCGTGCATGCGGGCGATCTCCTCGATGAGATCGACCTCCTCGTGCAGGTCGCGCCGGAAGCTGGGGATGGTGACCATGAACTTGCCGTCGCCGCCCTGGCGGCCGCCGCTGCGGCCCACGGGCTGCGACTTCAGCCCGATCGACTGCAGGTAGGCGAGCATCTCGGACATCGAGAGGTCGGTGCCCAGCAGGCGGTTGGCCTGGGCGACGCGCATGGTCAGCGGCGCCGGCTCCCGGCGGTCCGGGTTCTGGCGGTCCACCACGGTGGGGTCGATGCGCGCGCCGGCCAGCTCCTGCAGCAGCAGCAGGGCCCGGTGGGCGGCGTCCTCGACCGCGTCCCAGTCGGCGCCGCGCTCGAAGCGGTAGGAGGCCTCGGTCGACAGCTGGTGCCGCCGGGCACTGCGGCGCACGGCGCCGGGGTCGAAGCAGGCGCTCTCGAGCAGGATTTCCACCGTGTTGACGTCGACCTGGGAGTCCGCGCCGCCCATGACGCCGGCCAAGGCGACCGGCCCCGCGGCGTCGGCGATCACCAGGTCGTCCGGGGTCAGCGCGCGGTCCTCGCCGTCGAGGGTGACGAGACGGGTGCCGGCCTTGCCGCGCCGCACGTAGAGGCGGTTGCCGGACAGCTTCTTCAGGTCGAAGGCGTGCAGGGGCTGCCCCAGCTCCAGCAGCACGTAGTTGGTCACGTCCACCACGTTGTTGATGGGACGCGCTCCCACCGCGAGCAGGCGGTCCTGGAGCCAGCGCGGCGACGGGCCGATCTTCACCCCGCGCGCCACGTGGGCGGTGTACCGGGGGCAGTCGGCGAAGTCGGCGATCTCGACCGGGAAGTCGGGGCGGTCCCCGCCCGTCTTGGGCGGCGACCACAGGGCGGGTCCGTCCAGCAGGCGACCGGAGAGGGCCGCCACCTCGCGGGCGACGCCGAAGTGGCTGAGCCAGTCGGGGCGGTTGGGGGTCACCTCGATGTCCAGCACGGTGTCGCGGCAGCCGAGCAGCCCGTCGGCGGGCGTGCCGGGGACCGGGGCGCCGTCCAGGACCAGGATGCCTTCGCTCTCTTGGGCGAGCTGCAGTTCGGCGGCCGAGCAGATCATGCCCTGCGACTCCACGCCGCGGATCTTGGACTTGCGGATGCGCAGGTCGCCCGGCAGGACGGCCCCGACCCGGGCCAGGAACACG
>DYDD01000051.1:5696-14871 GCA_020718045.1 Fibrobacter sp.
CGCCACGTTGGCGGCGCCGCAGACGACCTGCAGCTCCTCCCCCGACCCGTCGTCGACCGTGCAGAGGCTGAGCTTGTCGGCGTCGGGGTGGCGGCGGCAGGCGGTCACCCGCGCGGTGACGACGCCGGGGAACTCGCGCACGTAGGGCGTGACGGACTCGACGTTGAGCCCGGCCATGGTCAGGCGGTGGGCCAGCTCCTCGGGGGTCCAGTCCCACGCCACGAAGTCGCGCAGCCAGTTCAGACTGATCTTCACCGCACACCCCGGAACTGATGGAGGAAGCGCAGGTCGTTCTCGTAGAGCAGGCGGATGTCGTCGATGCCGTAGCGCAGCATGGCGATGCGGTCGATCCCCAGCCCGAAGGCGAAGCCCGTGTAGGCGTCCCGCTCGTAGCCGGCGGCGGCGAACACGTTGGGGTGCACCATGCCGGCGCCCATGATCTCGATCCAGCCAGTGCGCCCGCAGACGTTGCAACCGGCCCCGCCGCAGGCGAAGCAGCGCATGTCCACCTCCACCGACGGCTCGGTGAAGGGGAAGAAGTGCGGCCGGAAGCGGATGGTGCAGTCGGCGCCGTATAGCAGGCGCAGGAATTCGCGCACGGTCGTCTTGAGGTCGGCCAGCGTCACGTCCTTGTCCACGCAGAGGCCCTCGATCTGGAAGAACTCGGCGGCGTGCGAGGCGTCGGCCGCCTCGTTGCGGTACACGCGGCCCGGCGCGACGATGGCCAGCGGCGGGCGGTGCCGCTCCATGTAGCGCACCTGCACCGGCGAGGTCTGCGTGCGCAGCAACAGCTTGTCGTCGAGGTAGAAGGTGTCCTGGCTGTCGCGGGCCGGGTGGTCGTCGGGGAAGTTCAGGGCCGTGAAGTTGTACCAGTCGAGCTCGACGTCCGGGCCGCCGGCCACGCTGAAGCCCATGCCGTGGAAGATGTCGCACACCTCGCGCACGATCGCCGGCAGGGGGTGCAGCGAGCCCGCGGGGGCGGGCGGCGTGCCGGGCAGGCTCAGGTCCGCGCCGGCGCCGGCGACGGCGTCGCCGGCCGTCAGCAGTCCGGCCGTCTTCTCCAGCAGCGCGGCCTCAAGCTCCTGCTTCAGGACGTTGAGGGCCGCGCCGGCGGCGGGCCGCTCCGCGTCGGGCAGCTCGCGCAGCCCGCGCAGCAGCCCGGTCAGGGAACCCTTGCGCCCGAACAGCGCGACCCGCACCAACTCGATGGCCTGTTCCGAGTCGGCGCCGTCGATCAGGGCGCGGCCTTCGGCCCGCAGGCGGTCCAGCGTCTCCCGCATCGTTCCTCCTCGTCGTGCGCGTCTACAACGCGGCGCGCGCCGCTGCGGCCAGCTTGGCGAAGCTGTCCATGTCGCGGACGGCGAGGTCGGCCAGCTGCTTGCGGTCGATCTCGATGCTGGCCTTCTTCAGGCCGTTGATGAGATGGCTGTAGCTCAGGCCGTGGATGCGGGCCGCGGCGTTGATGCGGATGATCCAGAGGCGCCGGAAGTCCCGCTTGCGCCGCTTGCGGTCGCGGTACTCGGACACCAGCCCGCGCTCGACCTGCTGGCGGGCCATCCGGAACTGGTTGCCGCGGCCGGCCACGTTCCCGCTGGCCTGCTTCATCACCTTGTTGCGCTTCGCGCGCGCCGCGGGGTTGTTCGTCGCTCTCGACATGTCGCTGTCTCCTGATCGGGTTGGGAGGTCCTGGACGCCGCCTGCCCGGCGGCGACACGGCTACTTGCCGGCCAGCATCCGGTCGACGCGACCCAGGTCCGCGCCGTCGAGCATGGTCGTCTTGCGCAGGCTGCGCTTGCGCTTCGGGCTCTTCGCCGTGAACAGGTGGCCGTGGTAGGCGTGGCCGCGCTTGATGCCGCCGGAACCGGTGCGCTTGAAGCGCTTCGCGGCGGACCGGTTGGTCTTCATCTTGGGACCCTTCATGATGTCTCACCTTTCGCAGGCGGCGCGTGACCATGACCGGAGCGGCCGCGCCCTGCCGCTCCCGCCGTTGCGTTGTCGATCCCTACTCGCTCTTCAGCGGCATCAGGATCAGGCTGACCGTGCGACCCTCCTGGGTCGGCCGGCTCTCCGGCTTGCCGAACTCGGCGACGTCCTCGACCAGTTCCTTGAGGAACTCGATGCCCAGGTCCATGTGGGACATCTCGCGCCCACGGTACTGCATGATGACCTTGACCTTGTTGCCCTTCTGGAGGAACTCGACGATGTGATCCTTCTTGAAGTCGTAGTCGTGGTCGTCGGTCTTGGGCCGGAACTTGATCGTCTTGACCTTCGTGACGTGCGACGACTGGCGCGCCTTCTTGGCCTTCTTGCTCTGCTCGTACTTGAACTTGCCGTAGTCCATGATGCGGCAGACCGGCGGCCTCGCGGTCGGCGCCACCTCCACCAGGTCGAGACCCCGTTCCTCGGCCAGGGTCTGGGCCTCGCGGGTGTCCAGCACCCCCAGCTGTTCGCCGTTCTCGTCCACCACGAGCACCCGGGGGATGCGGATCATGCGGTTGACCCGGAGCGTCTTGTCCTCTTTGATCGCCCAACCTCCTGATAGGACCGTGCGGCGCGGCGCCGCACAAAAAAAGCGGACATGACGGTCCGCTGCGGAATGCGCACAACCGTTCCCGCCGCGAAGGGGGCAAAACGGTGAGAGGACCGGCCTCTGCTTGGCTTGAGTTGTCGCGCCCGGCGGACCGGGCGCCCGACCAATCTACAGCTTGCGGGCCACCTCGTCAAGCCTGGAGGCGGCGAAGTCCGCCACGGCCTGGACCCCCAGGTCCCCGCCGCGCCGGGCGCGGACCGACACGGTCCCGGCCGCCTGCTCCTTGCCCCCCACCACCAGCATGTAGGGCACCCGCATGGTCTCGGCGTCGCGGATCTTGTGGCCGATCTTCTCCTCGCGGACATCCGCCTCGGCCCGCAGGCCGGCGGCGGACAGCCGGGCGGCGACCTCGCCGGCGTAGGCGTGCTGGTCGCGGCTGACCGACAGGACCCGGCACTGCTCGGGCGCCAGCCAGAGCGGGAAGTCGCCCGCGAAGTGCTCGGTCAGGATGCCGATGAAGCGCTCCAGCGACCCCATGATCGCCCGGTGCACCATGTAGACGTACTTCTCCTGGCCGTCCTGGTCGACGTAGGTCACCTCGAAGCGGCGCGGCAGGTTGAAGTCGAACTGGACGGTCGTGGCCTGCCACTTGCGGCCCAGGGCGTCGATCAGCTTGATGTCGATCTTGGGGCCGTAGAAGACCGCCTCGCCCTCCTCGCGGGTGTAGGCGAACTGGTGGGCGTCGATGGCGCGCACCAGCGCGCGCTCCGCCATCTCCCACTCCTCGTCCGTGCCGGCGTACTTGTCCTTGTTCAGCGGGTCGCGCACCGACAGCTCGACCTTGAACTCCTGGAAGCCGAAGGCCCCCAGGATCTCCCGGGTCAGCACCAGGACGTTGTTCACCTCGTGCTCGAGCTGGTCGGGGGTGCAGAAGATGTGGGCGTCGTCCTGGGTGAAGCCGCGCACGCGCATCAGCCCGTGCAGGGTCCCCTTCAGCTCGGCGCGATAGACGGTGCCCAGCTCGGCGTAGCGCACCGGCAGGTTGCGGTAGCTGCGCTTCTTGCGCTTGTAGATCAGGATGTGGCCGGGGCAGTTCATCGGCTTCACCACGTGAGGGCGGCCGTCCTGCTCGAACACGTACATGTTCTCGCGGTAGAACTGCATGTGCCCCGACGTGTTCCAGAGGTCGGCCTGCGAGATGTGGGGCGTCGTCACGGTGACGTAGCCGTCGCGGCGGTGGACCTGCTTCCAGTAGGCGATGATCTCGTCGCGCAGGATGTCGCCGCGCGGGAACCAGAAGGACAGGCCGGGCCCGGCCTCGTCCATGATGCCGTAGAGGTCCAGCTCGCGCCCGAGGCGGCGGTGGTCCCGGCGGCGGGCCTCCTCCAGCATCTGCAGGTGGGCGTCGAGGTCCTTCCTCTTGAAGAAGGCCGTGCCGTAGATGCGCTGGAGCTGGCGGTTGGCGCTGTCGCCGCGCCAGTAGGCGCCGGCCATGTTCAGCAGCTTGACCGCCTTCAGCTCCGTCGTGTCCGGGACGTGCGGCCCTTCGCAGAGGTCCGTGAAGCCGCCCATGACGTAGGCCGAGAGGCGCGCGTCCCCGAGGCTCTCGATCTGCTCCAGCTTGTAGGGCTGCGCGGCGAACAGCGCGCGCGCCTCCGCCGCGTCGATCTCGCGACGCACCACCGGCGTCCTGGTCGCGGCGAGCTCGATCATGCGCGCCTCGATGCGGGCGAGGTCCTCGTCGGTGAAGGTCTGCTCGCGGTCGAAGTCGTAATAGAAGCCGTTCTCCACCGGCGGCCCGAAGGCGAACTTCGTCTCCGGGAACAGGTCCTGCACCGCCCAGGCCAGCAGGTGCGCGGCCGAGTGGCGCAGCGCGTCCAGCCCCGCGGGCGACTCGCGCGTGATGACCACCAGGGAGCCGTCGCCCGGCACCGCGTCGTCCAGGGCGTGGTGGCGCCCGGCGTGGGTGACGGCCAGCGCGTTGCGCAGCAGGCCCGCGCCGATCCCGCCGACGACGTCGCGGAACGTGGCGCCGGCTTCGACTTGCTGGACGGATCCGTCGGGCAGGGTCAAGGAGTACTGGGCCATGGTCGCGCTCCTGTTACAGAGTGTAAAAAAGATGAGGTGATCCCGGGGGCCACCTCATCCTTGACAGCTGATTGGTGGGCGATACTGGATTCGAACCAGTGACCCCTTGCGTGTCGAGCAAGTACTCTAGCCAACTGAGCTAATCGCCCACTGTCTCGCAGGGCGGACCTGCGCGTCGCCGAAACTAGGCCCCGGCGACGGGCCTGTCAACCCCTTTAGGACAGATAGTCGACCAGGCGGCCGCCGGCGACGGCTTGCCAGATCCGGCCGAGCGCCTGGTTGCGGATCTGCCGCACGCGCTCGCGGCTGAGGTCGATGTCCTGCCCGATGACCTCGAGGGACTGCGGCTCGTCCTCCCCGATCCCGTAGTAGCGGACGATGATGCTGCGCTCGCGCGGCGAGAGCTGGGACAGGGCCGACTCCATCTCCTTGAGCATCTCGCCCTCGACGAAGCTCGACTCCGGCGACATGGCGTCCGGGTCGGTGAGGGTGTCGGCGAGGGTCACGCCCTCCTCCTCGTACACGCTCTCGTCGAGGCTGGCCAGCGGACGGCTCGCGTTGCGGATCTGGTTCATCTTGCGCGTCGTGAGGCCGAGCTCGGTGGCGATCTCCTCCTCGTCGGCCTTGCGGTGGTGCTTCTGCTCGAGGCGCTGGGCCGTCTTCTTCATGCGCTGGGCCTGCTGGGTGCGGTTGATGGGCAGGCGCACGGTGTTGGTCTGCTCCGCGATGGCCTTCTGGATCGCCTGGCGGATCCACCACACGGCGTAGGAGATGAAGCGGAAGTCGCGGCGCTCGTCGAAGCGCTTCGCGGCCGTGATCAGGCCGATGTTGCCCTCGGCGATCAGGTCCATGTAGCTGAGGCCCTGGTTGAGGAACTTCTTGGCCACGCTCACCACGAAGCGCAAGTTGGCGTTGACCAGGTGGTCGAGGGCCTCCTTGCTGCCGTCGCGGATCTTGCGGGCCAGCTCGAATTCCTCTTCCTTGGTCAACAGCTTGTACTGGCCGATGGTCTGCAGGTAATGCTGCAGGCTCGTGTCCTCGCGCCGGTCGCTGCTCAGTTCGATCTCGTACACGGCTGTCCTCCTCGCTCCGCCCGCCTGGCCTGGCCCTCTCTCGACCTATGTCTCGGGCCGGCCGCCGCCGCTCGTAAGGATCAGAGAACGTTTCCCGTCGGTCCGGGTTCCCACTTTCGTGACTCTGAATTTTGAATTCATTATCACGACGGAGAAGATTCTAGCGTCCCGGATTCCCAGTGTCAAGATTAATCTTCCCTTTTTACTCCACTTTAGGCTCCCGACGGGACCGGGTCGGCTAACTGCCGACCCGGTCGTCAGTTGAAGCTTCCGTAGGGGTCTAGTCGTCCACGACTTCGTAGTCGGCGTCGACCGAATCGCCCTTGCCCTTCTTGCCGCCCTGGGCATCCGCGCCGGGGGCGTCCTGATGGACGGGGCCGCCCTGGTCCTGCTGCTGGGCCGAGGCCTTCTCGTAGGCCTTCTCCGCCAGCTTCTGCATCGACTGCATCAGGGCGTCGGTGGCCGTCCTGATGACCTCGGCGTCGTCGCCCTTGACGGTCTCCTGGACGGCCTTGATCCGCGTCTCGACCTCCTGCTTGAGGTCGTCGTCGATGTTCTCCTGCAGCTCCTGCAGGCTCTTGCCCACCTGGTGGCAGGCGCCGTCGGCGTGGTTGCGGGCGTCGATCAGCTCGCGCTTGCGCTTGTCCTCCCCGACGTGGACCTCCGCGTCCTGGACCATGCGCTTGATCTCGCTCTCGTTCAGACCGCTGGAGGCCTGGATGCGGATGGACTGCTGCTTGCCGGTCGCCTTGTCCACGGCGCTGACCGACAGGATGCCGTTGGCGTCGATGTCGAAGGCCACCTCGATCTGGGGGATCCCCCGCGGCGCCGCCGGGATGCCGGTGAGCTGGAAGCGGCCGATCGTCTTGTTGTCGACGGCCATCTCGCGCTCGCCCTGCAGCACGTGGATCTCGACGGTGTCCTGGCTGTCGGCCGCGGTCGAGAAGACCTGGCTCTTCTTGGTCGGGATGGTGGTGTTGCGCTCGATGAGCGCGGTGCGCACGCCGCCGAGCGTCTCGATGCCGAGGGTCAGCGGGGTGACGTCCAGCAGCACCACGCCCAGGTCGTCGCCGCCCAGCACGCCGCCCTGGATCGCGGCGCCCATGGCCACGACCTCGTCCGGGTTGACCGAGCGGTTCGGCTCGCGCCCGAACAGCTCCTTGACCCGGGCCTGCACGGCCGGGATCCGCGACGAGCCGCCGACCAGGATGACCTCGTCGATGTCCGACGGCGCCAGTCCGGCGTCCTTCAGGCACGACTTGCAGGGCTGGACGGTGCGCTCGATCAGGCCGTCGACCAGCGACTCGAACTTGGCGCGGGTCAGGGTCAGGGCCAGGTGCTTGGGACCGTTCTGGTCGGCCGTGATGAACGGCAGGTTGATGTCCGTCTGGCCCGAAGTGCTCAATTCGCACTTGGCGCGCTCGGCGGCCTCCTTCAGGCGCTGCAGGGCCATGGGGTCCTTGCTCAGGTCGATGCCCTCGTCCTTGCGAAACGTCGCCACCAGGTGGTCGACGACGGCCTGGTCGAAGTCGTCGCCGCCCAGGTGGGTGTCGCCGTTGGTCGCCAGCACGCTGAAGACGTCGTCGCCGATCTCCAGGATCGAGATGTCGAACGTGCCGCCGCCGAGGTCGAAGACGGCGACCGTCTCTTCCTTCTTCTTGTCCAGGCCGTAGGCCAGGGCGGCCGCCGTCGGCTCGTTGATGATGCGCTTGACCTCGAGGCCGGCCACCTTGCCGGCGTCCTTGGTGGCCTGGCGTTGGCTGTCGTTGAAGTAGGCGGGCACGGTGATGACCGCTTCGGTCACGGTCTCGCCCAGGTACTCCTCGGCCGTCTGCTTCAGGGCCTGCAGGATGATCGCGGAGATCTCCGGCGGGGCGAACTCGCCGGCGGTGGTGCGGACCCGGGCGTCGCCGTTGGGACCGGCGACGACCTTGTAGGGCACCTCGCCCATCTCCGATGAGACTTCGGCGTGCTTGCGTCCCATGAAGCGCTTGATCGAGTAGACGGTGTTCTCGGGGTTGGTCACGGCCTGGCGCTTGGCCAGCAGGCCCACGAGCCGCTCGCCGGTCTTGTTCCACGCGACCACCGAGGGGGTGGTGCGGTTGCCCTCTTTGTTCGGGATGACCTTGGGTTCTCCGCCTTCCATGACGCTCACGACGCTGTTGGTCGTGCCCAGGTCGATGCCGATGATCTTGCCCATGATCGCCTTCCTTCCGGAGCGTGAGTTGTGCAAACCGACCGGGGCCCTATCAAGGGGCGTGCCACGCCGCCTCCGGCGCGTCGCCGCATATCATGTTGTCATGATGTGAGTTATAAAATCGATCTTCTCGGGACGGCGGCGGCACCTGCCGCCATGGCAGTCGCCTGTCAGGCAACGTCACGAACAGGGGGGATCTGACATCGGATCTGTCAGTCCCTGACAGTACGCTGTCAGGACCAGCAGGTCCATGAGGCGAGCATAAGCGCGGAAGGCCAGGGGGCGGTGGCGCGACCGGCACGGCCAGGCTGCCGCCGCGCGCCGTAGGGCGCCGGCGAGCAGGCCCGCCCAGAATCGACTGCGGCAACGAGGCCGCGGCGCGGCGCCACCGTGGTCGAACAGCACGCCCAGGCGCATCTCGCGCAGCCGGTGGGGATGGCGGCGCGCCAGGTGCTGCAGGGGCCCGTGGCCGCATTCCCGCTTCTTGGCCAGCCACTGCGCGAGGGTGTGGTGGTGGACGTGCTCGGGCACCGGCGAGCGCAGCGGCCGGAACACGACCCCGGCGTCCTCGAGCCGGAACCCCAGGTCCATGTCCTCGAAACCGTAGGCCCGGAACGATTCGTCGAAACCGCCCGCCTCCAGGAAAGCGGCCCGCGGCACGGCGGTGTTCTGGGTGACGAGGTAGCGCGCCGGCACCGTGTCGCCGACGGTCTTGGCGACGCCCCGCGTGTCGAGGTAGTGGAAGTGCGACGCATCGACCAGGTCGGGCGCGGTGCGGACCAGGCCGATGGTCCCGTCGCCGGGGTGGCGCGACAGCAGCGCGAGGTGGGCGTCCAGCAGATCCGGCGGGGCGATGATGTCGTCGTCCAGGAACAGCACCGCCTCGCCGGTCGCCGCGCGCGCACCCAGGTTGCGGGCGGCGGCCCGGCCGACGTTGCGCGCGGGCGCGATGACGGCCAGCCTCCCCCCCCATTCCCCCCGCAGGGCCTGCAGACGGGCGCCCGTGCCGTCGCCGGAGGCGTCATCGACCACCACGACGTCCCACTCCGACGCGTCCAGCGCCTGGCGCCACAGCGCCGACAGCGTCCGCTCCAGGAGCGGCAGCTTGTCGCGGGTGGGGATCACCACCGTCAGTCTCCTGGTCGGTCTCATGGCCGACCCGCCGCAGCCTGCAGCGTCGGCAAGGCGACCTCGCGGGGCCAAGCCGCCCGCCCCTGGACCAGGGACAGCACGATCGCCTCGGCGTGAGCCATGTTCTGCGCGAAGCCGGCCTCGCGGCGGGCCGTG
>DYDD01000321.1 GCA_020718045.1 Fibrobacter sp.
GGGCTGGGCGTGGCTGAAATGAGGGGTTTGTACGGAGGAATCAACTTTAATCGCCAGGAATCCTTTGCGGCTGCCTTCATCTACCAGCCGATCCAATACAAAGGTCTTGCCTAGACGCCTGGGGCCATGCATGGAAACGTCTCTGTCTGCGGCAAACATCTTGTAGATAGTATTGACCTCTCCATTTCGACCGTAACTCTTCTTGGTATAGTCGACCATTACCCCTCCGTTCGATCTCGCATCCAGCCTAACAGCGAAACAAATCTATCTCGAAACGTATTCGTATTGCAACATAATTGTTTTATGCTGGCGAGAATATCCATAAGCCACACAGCCAGAGAGCCTGAAAAACATTGATTTTAAAATACTTTACGAGATCTGGCTTGTCGAGAATCATATTCACTTAATGCGCAAAGGGGCCAACTCTCCGGCATGTGACCACAAAAATGGACAACTGTCTTGCTAGCCCTACTATGGGTTACCCAGCCCTCACCCAGGACCACAGCCTGCAAGGAGTGAATGTCAGTTCTGGCAGAGCGCTCAAGGGGATGGAACCGTCCTAACCTGACCATGAAATACGGATGTCTACAGAACCAATGTTACGGAATCACTGAACGCGCAGTTGCGGCTTGTGACCAAGCGACTTACCGGATTGAGCGGCAGCTCGGCCCGGTCAGCTCGATCAGAAGGGCGTTTCCATCGGCATCAATCGGCGTCGCACCAGAGGATCGTCACTCCCTGAGAATGCTCCGCCGGCTGTGGGAAATCCAGCGGCGCCTGTAGCTCGATCACGCGTGCGAACACCTCTTCGAGTTGCTCCCGATACCACTTCCGATCCCCACCCCGGTGGTTGTTGGCGAACACCGCGATGGACCCGGAGCCCATCACCGCCGCGGCCCCACGCGCCAACCCCGTCCACTCCTGCTCCACCGAAAAGCTCCCCCCACCCTTGGCCGACGCGAACACCGGCGGGTCGCAGACCACCAGATCCCAGGCCCGGAACCCGCCCCCCTCGCTCTCGCGCTTCCGCAACTGCCTCTGCAGCCACCCCCGCGCATCCCCCTGCACGAACTTGCCTCGACCTCCCGTGTACAGCCCATTGATCGCGAAGTTCGTCCGCCCGGTCGTCAGGCAGGCCCTAGCCGTGTCCACCGACACCGCCACCTCCGCCTCTCCCGCCACGGCCGCCACCGAGAACGAGCACGTGTATGCGAACAGGTTCGCACACCGCCGCCCCGCCGCCGCCAGCGCCACCCGCCGCCGCGTATCCCGCTGATCCAGGAACAACCCGGTGTGCTGCGTCCTGATCAGGCTGATCTCGTACAGCAATCCGTGCTCGCTCACCGTGAACTTCCCGGGCGGCATCTCCCCCACCGTCACCAGATCCGCGATCAACCCCTCCCCGTGAGGATTCCGCCGGTGCACCCGCATCACGCCCCCGCGGCACCCATGGTTCTGCGCCACCATCTCAAGCAACGGCGCCAGCTCCGCTGCCGCCTCGGCCGCCGTCGCCCCCTCGCGGTACCACACCGCATCGAACCACGCCCCGTAGACATCTATCGACGCGGGCACTCCGCCGATCTCGTCGCGGTGCACCGCACGGTGCGCGTCAGACACCGCAGCGATCCAGTCCCCCCGCCTCTCGCGGCACAGCGCAAGGCCCAACGCGACCAGCGAGACCGTCGCGCCGAACGAGTCCGGCCTCGGTGACCGCAGGGGCACCGGGATTTCCGGCCACCGCACCTCAGCGCAGTGCAGGCACAGCCGCGGCCACGCCGCCCCACCGTGCTCGGTGTCCCCGAGGATGGGCACCCCGCTCGCCGCCGCGTGGCGCCGGACCTGGTGGGTGCGGCCGCGCGCGATCTCTGCCCGGTAGAGCCAGCCCTTCCCCGCCGGCCCCAGCCGCCGGAACTCCGTCCGCGCCGCCTTCCCGTCGAGCTCGTCCTCGCGGACCCACGCCTCGGGCATCCCCCCCGCTGCGGCATCGCGATCCGAGACGAACTCGTACACCTTCCGCGCCCCACCCCCCTCATGAATCCTCTGCGCCCGCGCCGAAGCCCCCGCATCTCGCGCCAACAACAACACCCCGCTGGTCTCCCGGTCCAGCCGCGACACCACGTGCGTCTTCAACCCCAGGTGCAACTCCAGCCACTCGACCGCACCCAGCTCCCCCGCACGCGGCGCATGGGTGGCCATGCCCACGGGCTTGTCCACGACCAACCAGTGTTCGTCCTGATAGAGGATCATCGCCGCCCGCCGTTGGTGTTCCGTATCCGCGACCGGGAGCATAACCCGACCACGCCCCCCGCGCAGCAGGAACGATCTGCGCCCTTGCCCGCGGCGCCGCCCTGACCGACCATGCCCCCATGACCGACCTCGCCCAGACAGCCCACGCTCTGAACATCCTGGTCGCCGCCGCCTGGTGCGCCCTGCACTCCCTGCTGATCGCCCCGGGGATCGAAGCCCGCCTGCGCCGCCGCCTCGGCCCCAACGCCCCCTGGTACCGCCTGACCTACAACCTGCTAGCCGCCGTCACCCTGCTGGCCGCCCTCCTCTTCTTCCACCGCGCCCCCGCCGCCCCCCTCTGGCGCTGGCACGGCCTCTGGCAGCTCCCCCGCGCGGCGCTGCTGGCCGCCGCCGCCTGGCTGGCCTGGCAGGGCGCCCGCGCCCAC
>DYDD01000322.1:0-2262 GCA_020718045.1 Fibrobacter sp.
AGGTAGGCCGCGTCGCTGGCGACCACGACGCCCGTGCCGCGCAGCACGGCGACGACGTCGGCGTAGAAGCCGGGCGCGGCCGTCGCGCCGGTGGGGTTGTTCGGGTAGTTCAGGAACAGCAGCCGCGTGCGCGCGCCGGCGGCGGCGGCCAGGGCCGCGGGGTCGGGCAGGAAGCCGCGCGCGGCGGTCAGCGGGAAGTAGCGCGGCACGCCCCCGGCCAGCAGCGTGGCCGAAGCGTACACCGGGTACCCGATGTCCGGCACCAGGACCTCATCCCCTTCCTCCAGCAGCGACAGCGGCAGGTGGGCGAGCCCCTCCTTGCTGCCGATCAGGGCCAGAACCTGGGTCTCCGGATCGACCGTGACGCCGTGGCGGCGCTGCAGCCACGCCGCCGCGGCCTGTCTCAGAGCCCCCGAACCACGGTTGGCCGGGTAGCGGTGGTGCTCCGGCCGCCGGATCGCCGCGGCCATCGCGTCCAGCAGGGGCGCGGGCGTGGGCCGGTCGGGGTCGCCGATGCCCAGGTCGATGACGTCATGACCCGCCGCCAGCGCGGCGCGCTTGGCGCGGTCGATCTCGGTGAAGAGGTAGGGCGCGAGGCGCTGCAGTCGGGACATGGGGCTCCAGTCGGGAGACGGCGTCGTTGGGGCAGGGAAAGCCCCGCGCCGCCGGGGCGGTCGCGGGGCTGGGCGGCGGCGGTGCGGTCAGCGGCCGGCGTTCTGGCGCTGGCGCTGGCGGATCTCCTCGAGCTGGTCCTGCCGCTGCATCTCTTCCTGCGACCAGAATTTGTACTCGCCGGTGGCGTTGGCCACCACCCAGCGGAACTTCTCCTTGGCCTCCATGTAGCGCTCGGCGCCCTCGAGGGCCTTGCCCTGGGCGTAGACCAGGTAGACCCGCTGCGACTCGTCCTCGACGTGCGCGAGGAACTTTTCGGCGACCGCGAGGGCCTCGTCGGTGCGCTCGACCTTCGTCAGCAGCTCGGCGTATTCGCTCGCGCTCTTGCTGTCCGACGGCTTCAGCTCGAGGTACTGGCGGTAGGCCGTCACCGCGGCGTCGGTCTGGTTCAGCCGGGTGCGGCACCGCGCCAGGTTCAGCAGCACGTTGTCGCGACGGCTGCTCTCGGGGTTGTTCTTCAGGAAGGCGTCGCAGAGATCGGCGGCGCCCGTGTAGTCGCTCGCGCGCATCTTCTCCACGATCAGCTGGTAGCCGGTGCTGCCACCCGCCTGCGAACCGTACTCGGAGGCCTTCACCGCGTACAGGTCGGCCTCCTTGATATTGCCGAAGCCACGCTCGCGCTCGGCCGCGGCCCGGCAGGCCTTCGTCAGCTCGGGCAAGACCTTCTCGCGCAGGTTCGGGCAGCCGTCCAGCACCTGCTCGAAGGTCTCGACGGAGCGGGGGAAGTCCTTCACCGCGTTGTGCATCACGGCCAGGTTGAACAGGATCGAGCAGTCCTCCGGCGCCAACCGGCTGGCGTTGACGTACGCCTGGCGGGCGAGGCGGTACTCCTTCAGCTTCGCGTAGGTCTTGCCCAGGTCCATGTAGTCGCCGGACTGGGCGTCCTTGCCGCGCACCTCGATGAGGCGCTCGAACGTGGTGCGCGCCTGCGCGAAATCCTCGGTGGCGAAGAAGGCCTTGCCCAGGTACTTCAGCGAGTTGGCGTGCTCGGGGCAGATGCTCAGCGCCGACTGCAGCTGCGGGATCGCCTGGGTCCAGCTCTGGGCCTTGATGAAGTCCCCCGCCTGCGAGAAGGCGAAGTCGGCTTCCTTCTGCTGTCCCTCCGGGCAGCCGGCGATCACCGGGCCGGTCGTGACCGCGACCAGGAGGCTCAGGACGAGGAGCGACGTCGGGATCTGGATCCGTCTCGGCACGGGACACCTCCGTCGCGACCGGGAGGTCGCGGTGCGATGGTCGAGGGGGCGCTGGTCCGGGATCTGATGCGGACAAGGGAACATAGGACATCCTCCGGATCGTGTCAACGTGGGCCGGCGCTCGCTGGCGCGCCCCCGGGAGGACGAACCGCGCGTTCCCCGTTCAAACCGCGCCGCCGCCTTCGGTTCCCCCGACGCCAGCTCCCGGCGGCTCGTCGTGATCCCGCGCCACGCCCGGGTCGGCCACCTCCAGCCGCAGGACGGGCACCCCCGCCGCCCGGATGAGGTCGCGCATGGGGCCGTCGTGGTCGGCGGGCTCGCGACCGCGCCACGGCGCGCACGGCATCACGACGGGATGACCGCGCTCACCGTCGTGGGTCGGGACGACGACCGCCGC
>DYDD01000322.1:2298-2390 GCA_020718045.1 Fibrobacter sp.
GGTCGCGACGGCGACGTGCGGCACGTCGACCGGATGCAGCCAGAGGTGCGTGGCGCGGGCGCCGAGGCGGGCGACCGCCGCCAGGACCGAGG
>DYDD01000322.1:2462-2671 GCA_020718045.1 Fibrobacter sp.
CCGCGGCCAGCGCCGGCGTGGTCACGATGCAGAGCGGGCGGCCGTCGCCGTCGTGCAGCTCCGCCACGCGGCGCAGCAGCGGGCGCGGGTCGTCCGGCAGCACGACGAGCCCCTTGGGCGCGCCCATGCGCCGCGAATCGCCGCGGGCCAGGATCACGGCCCAGTCGCGCCGGTCGGCGGCCGCGCTCATGCGCCCGCCGTCGGCGACG
>DYDD01000323.1 GCA_020718045.1 Fibrobacter sp.
GGGCCGCCACTACGAGCAGGCCGTCTGCGACACCAGCGGCAGCGGCGACTTCGAGCGGCTGGCCACGGCCTGGCTGTCGGCCCGCGAGCCGCAGCGCGCGCGGTCGGTGCTGATGCAGGCGCTCGCGCGCAACCCGACGGCGCGCTTCTGGGCCCTGCTCGGCGATCTGGAACTGGCGCAGGAAGAACACGCCGCGGCCCTCGCGGCCTTCGAGAAATCCCTGGAGCTCGATCCGCAGCAGGGCCGGCTGCGGCTGATGGCCGGGTTCTGCGCCCTGGAAACGGGTGCGGCCGACGCGGCCCGGTCGCACCTGGAGAAGGCCGCCGGGTTCCCGGACCAGGCCGCCAGCGCGACCCAGCTGCTGCTGCGGGTGGCGCCGGTGCGACCGTGAGCCCGGAGGCCGGCCGCTACTTCCGCTTCTCCTTCACATAGACCGAGCGCAGCGAGACCTCCTTGTCCGCCCACGGCGGCTTGAAAGTCGTCAGCACCGTCAGCTCGCTGCCGTCGGCGTTCAGCTCGTAGGTCGTCGTGCGGGCCTGGCCGTCCTGACCCTCGCTGCGCACGACGATCCGGCCCGACTCGGCCTTGGCCGTCTCGAAGACCTGGCCGCGCTGGGTCCAGCGTTCGCACCTGCGGCCGTCGGTGGTCACGGTCTGCGAGATGTCCATGGCGTCGGTCACGCCGAACTCCGGTCCCTCGTGGAACAGGACCAGCCGCGAACGGCCCCCGGTCATCTCGGGGGGCGCGCCGGCGCCGGCGGCCTTGCCCGTCCGCTCGCCGCCGAAGCTGCCGCCGCGCGTGTTGGACTGGCTGCCGTCGCCGCCGCCCATGCCGCCGCCACCTCCCATGCCGGGGCCGCCACCCATGCCGCCTCCGCCTCCGCCCATGCCGGGCCCGCCGCCCTTGCCGCCACCGGGACGGTGGCCCGGGGCCGCCGACTTCGGCATGAGCTTGGTGGGATCGTCGGAGCGCGCGACGTCCAGGGCCCAGGCGCCGTTGAAGCAGGAGGGCTTCGCCGCCGGCTTGTCTTGCGCGGCGAGCGCCGACGACAGGAGCGCCACAGCGAGGATGGCGAGCAGCAAAGTCTTGGTTGATGTCATGGCCGGTTCCTTCCCGGGGAGTGGGGGTGTTCGTGACCGTACGCGCGGGCGGGGCCGTTCCTGCGGCGCCGAGGATTCCTGGAGCGTCGCGGGCGGGCATCGGGTATGATGCCCCGGTTCGCGCGACGTTCATCCGGGACCAGGAGGCACCCATGTCCGCGACCCGCCTGCCCGCCGGTTTCCACAGCCTGACCCCGCAGCTCGCCGTCGACGGCGCCGACCGCGCCATCGAGTACTACAAGCTGGCGTTCGGCGCGGAACAGCTGCGGCGCCACGAGGGGCCGGGCGGGAAAGTGGCCCACGCCCTGCTGCGCATCGGCGATTCGGTGCTGATGGTCAACGACGCGTTCCCGGAGTGGGGGTCGCACGCCCCGTACGAGAACCTTTCGCCCTGCACCCTGCACCTGTACGTGGACGACGCCGACGAGACGTTCGCGCGGGCGGTCGCCGCCGGCGCGAAGGTGACGATGCCGGTGCAGGACACGTTCTGGGGGGACCGCCACGGCGAGCTGCTCGACCCGTTCGGCCACCGCTGGGCCGTGGCCACCTGCGTCGACGAGATGACGCCGCAGCAGCTCGAGCGCGCCGCCGAGGAGGCCATGCGGCGGATGCGGGCGGGGGACGACTGACTAGGACGAATGGCCGGGACAACCGACCGCTCAGCCTCAGGACGTCCGACCCGTCACGAGATCCAGCGCCAGCGAGGCCAGCGCGTACCCGAAGATCCCCGGCAACGCGATCCCGCTCGGCAGCCGGTTACGGATCCGGCCGCGGTCGAAACGCGGGTCCGCCGTGTCGGGCGCCAACGCCTCCGCAGGTTCCTCCTCCGACCACACGCAGGGGATGGGCGCGGTCACGCCGCGCCGCCGCAGATATTTCCGCACCCTGCCGGCCAGCGGGCAGCGCCGGCTCTCCCACAGGTCCCCCGCCCTCACGAACGACACGTCGGTGCGGCCCGCGGCGCCCATGCTGCCGACCACCGGGATGCCGCGCGCGACACACGTCGCCAGCAGCTCGACCTTGGGGTTGAGCGCGTCGATGGCGTCGACCACGCACGACGGCGGCGTCGCGAGCAGTGCGTCGGCGGTGTCGGCGTGGAAGAACGCCTCCACCTCGTCGACGGCGGTGTCGGGGCAGGTGCTCCGCAGGAACCCGCCGACGACCGCGACCTTCGGGCGACCGACGTCAGCCGAGGTCGCGCAGGGGCTGCGGTTCAGCGACGACGCCGTCACCGGGTCGAAGTCGATCAGCACGAGCCGGCCGACCCCGCTGCGCGCCAACGCCAGGGCGGCGTGCGCGCCCACGCCGCCGAGGCCGCAGACGACGACCGACGCGGCGCGGATGGCCGCGAAGCCGACCTCGCCGTAGAGGTCGACGGTGCGCGAGAAGCGCTCAGGGCAATCCGAAGAGGTCACGGGCATTCTCCGTGGTGAGCGCGGCGGCGGCTTCCGCCGTCAGGCCGCGCAGTCCGGCCAGGGCGAGGCAGACCTCGCGCACGTGCCGCGGCTCACAGGCGCCGGCGGGCACGTCCTGCAGTCCGATGGACGGGGCGTCGGTCTCCAGCACGATGCGTTCCGGCG
>DYDD01000324.1 GCA_020718045.1 Fibrobacter sp.
CACCGCCGCCGCTGGAGTCGTTCCAGGGGATGCTGCGGCCGAGGATCGAGCACAGCGACAGGGTGCGGGGCACCATGGCATCGCCGACCGACTTTTCCCAGTCGATCGTGATGGTGACGGTCGAAGCGTATAGTTCGGGAACGCCCGGCTGCACGTCGTGGCTCACGGCGTAGTCGCGCCCGCCGACGGTGTAGACCGTGTCGCGATCCGCGAGCGAGCCCAGCGTGTCGAAGGATTCCTGGCGCCGCAGGCTCTCCATGCGGGCGCGGGCGATCGAAGCCGCGACGCGCCGGCTTTCCTCCTGGTCGAGCTGGCCGCGGCTCCTCGCGGTGTACTGCGAGACGCCGAAGTACGCCAGTAGCAGGACCGTGGCGGCGACCATCACCTCGACCAGGGTGAAACCCCGTTCGCGGTCGCTGGAGCCGGCGGTGACATCGCGGACGCGCTTCACGTTCGATCCTCTCCTTGGACGGTGTCGTCCCGGGCCGGAACCGCCGGAGCAGCCGGCCCGGGACGGTCGCGATCGCGGCTACAGGCCGGCGATCACCGGCGCGGTGCCGTTGGTGTTGATGTTGGGCACGGTCTGCGTCACGGAGACGCCGGCCATCCGGGTGCCGGCCACGCCGGTCGCCGTGAGCACCAGGGCGTTGGTGTTGGCGTTGCTGCCGCCGCCGCCGGTGATCGCGTAGGTGAAGTTGGAGGACGCGGTCAGGTCGACGATGCCGCCGGCCGCGGCCGGCCAGATCGGGTTGCCGGCGGCGTTCTGGTTGTCGAGCGCCCACGTCTTCGCGGACGTCACGATCTCGCCGATGCGGCTGGTGGCTTCGGTGATGCGCGCGTTCTTGACGTACTTCCCGTACATCGGCACGGCGACCGCGGACAGGACGCCAACGATCACGACCACGACCATCAGTTCGATCATGGTGAAGCCCTTCTGGTCGGACTTGCGACGGAAGCGATTCATCTTGTTCCCTCCTCTGCTTGCGCAGATGATTCTCCCGGACATCCGTGTCCCAGGTGGCCGCCCGTCCGGGGTAATGCGCGCCACCTCTCGAATCGGCAGCGGCGGCTACATGGCCGCCGAGCCGCTGACCATCGCGTCGCCCATCTGGAAGATGGGCAGGAACATGCTCAGGACGATGAAGCCGATGATGCCGCCCACGAGCACGATCATGACCGGCTCGATCAGGGACGACATCCCGTGGACGGCCGCCTCGACCTGCCGGTCGTAGAAGTCGGACGACTTGTTCAGCATGGTGTCCAGCTCGCCGGCTTCCTCGCCGGTGGCCATCAGCTGCAGGATCATCTCCGGGAAGGCGCCGGTGGCGCGGAAGGATTCCGTCACGCCATGGCCGGCGGCGACCTTCGTCTTGACTTCCTCCAGCGCGTCCGAGACCACGAGGTTGTCCGCGGCGCCCTTGACCAGGTCGAGGCTTTCCAGGATGGGCAGGCCGCTGCCGATGAGGATGCCGAACGTGCGGGCGAATCGGCTCATCACGCTCTTGGTGACGATGGGGCCGAAGATGGGCATGCGCAGCTGCATGCCGTGCCAGATCCGCAAACCGCGGCGGGTGCGCAGGGCGGCGCCGGTGCTGACGACCACGGCCGCCAGCCCGCCCAGGGCGACCACGGCGTGCGCGCGCACGGTGTCCGAGATGGACAGGACGAGACGGGTCAGCCCCGGCAGCTCCTGGCCGAGCTCCTTGTAGATGTCCGAGAAGGTCGGCACGATCTTCAGGATGAGGAACAGCGTGGCCAGGATCGTGAAGCTCAGGATGAAGACCGGGTACATCATCGCCGACTTCACCTTGGTCTTGATGTCGTCGACCTTCTCCAGGTAGTACGAGAGCTCGACGACGATCTTGTCCAGGGTGCCGGCGCGCTCGCCAGCGCGGATCATGCTCAGGTACATGGAGGTGAAGACGGCCGGGTGGGTCGCCATGGCGTCCGAGATGCTTTCGCCGCGCTCCACGCGGGTCGCCAGGTCGGCCACGGCCTTCGCCACCGGGCCGCGGCTCGAGTCCGCGGAGAGCCCGCGCAGGCCCTTGACCAGGGGGATGCCGGATTCCAGCACCGTCGCCAGCTGGCGGCTGAACAGGGCGAGATCCCGCGTCGAGGCCCGACGGGTGTTCCAGGCCGCGAACTGAGCTTTCCAGGCGATGGCGGCCTGGCCGCGGCGGTCCTCGGCGACGTGCAGGACGGCCAACCCCTGCTGATGCAGGCGCTGGATGATCTCGTCGTCGCTGCTGCCGGTCAGGAAGCCGGTCAGCTCGACGCCGCTGCGGTCCTTCGCCACGTAGGTGTAGGTCGCCATCTGGGGTCTTCCTCCCGGCTGCGGATCAATCGCTGACGCAGACCCGCAACACTTCTTCCAGGGTCGTCTTGCCTTCGCGAACCTTTGCCAGACCCGCCTGCTGCAGGGTCTGCATGCCCTCGCTCATCGCCTGCCGCCGCAGGTCGGCCGACTGCCGTTTCTGGGCCACCAGCTCCCGCAACGCCGGCGACATCTCCATCTTCTCGATCACGGCCACGCGGCCGGCGTAGCCGCGACCTCGGCAGGCGGCGCAGCCCGTGCCGCGCACGAATTTCTCCGGCAGGACACCGGACTCATCGGCACCTTCACCCAGGGCCA
>DYDD01000052.1:0-11765 GCA_020718045.1 Fibrobacter sp.
CTCGTGAAGTAACTCCGGTCACTTCACGGGTCGGCGTCCGAGGGAGGGCGGTCCGCGAGGGCCGCCCTCCTGCTTGGAAGGGGGGGGCGGGCAGGGGGCGGCGTGCGGAACCGCAATGCCGGTAGGGAGTTCGGCGCGGCGGCGGGGAAACTAGAAGTTGACACTCCCGCCCGCCGATCCCTATATTTCCCTGGCAGCTCGCAAATGTCCCTCGGCGTGGAAACGGCGTGTTTCCGCGTTGTTTTAGCCGGTCTGTCGCCCGCCGACGGATCGGACGTGCCCGCCCGGCATCAGGTGCCGGGCTGGAAAGGCGAGACCCATCATGCGAGTCCGACCCATCACGCGAGTCCTCCGTCATCTGCGGGTCTGGGCGCCGGCGCTGTCGTCGGCGGCGCTGGCCGTGCTGTTCGGCTGCCGCGCCTTCGAGCCGGAGACCGTCATCGTCAACCACGCGCCCGAGACCTACGTGACCGGCGGGCCGCCGGGCGGGGCGGGGGGGCAGTTCCACCACCACCTCTTCTGGTACGGCGCCGACAGCGACGGTCGCGTCGAGCGCTACATCTGGGCGCTGACCGTGGGCACGATCCAGAACCCGGAGACCGACGACGACGAGGAAGACGTCCGCTTCAACCCGGCCGAGAACATCACCACGCTGCAGATCGGCCACTACACGACCAGGACCGACTCGATCTTCGATTTCCAGATCAACGAGGGGTCGACCACCTCGGCGGACCTGACGTTCCACATCGTGGCCGTGGACGACCGGGGGGACTACGACCGCACGCCGGCCCGTCTGTACTTCCTCAGCAACGCCCTGGGCCAGCCCGACATCCAGTTCTTCCTCGGCGACGAGCAGACGCCCGCGACGCGCTTCGCCGACTTCGACACGATCGGGTACGCGCTGCCCTTCCGGCTGACCTGGCGGGGCACGACGCCGAACACCCACTCGTTCTCGCCCGAGATGCTCGCCGACCGCGACACCGTGCCGCCCCTGGACGGCCTGTTCGGCTTCAAGTACCGCATGCCGCTGGACGTGGCCTGCGACGCGACCAGCGAGGACTGCTGGAACCCGCAGCGGTTCGACCCGGCCACGAACCGGCAGGTCTCCTACTTCAGCGACGTCAACAGCCTCGAATTCAGCAACGACGCCTCCGGCGAGGACGTCTCGCGGCGGCGGCTGTCGCCGTCGGTCCACACGCTGCTGGTCAACGCCATCGACGTGGCGGGCGTCGAGATCCAGGCCGATCGCCAGGACCTGAACTTCGTCCACAACTACGATCCCGAGACGATGATCCTGGGGCACGCCAAGCCGCACGACCTGGACGGCGACGGCGTCGTCGAACCCGGCGAAGAGCTGTCGTTCGACAGCGACCCCTTCTACCCCGCGGACGCGAACCAGTACCCCTACTTCGAGGCGTACCGGCCGGACGGCACCATCTCGACGTCGGTCTTCGCCGAAGGCGACCGCGTGCCGCAACGGTCCGTCGTCCATTTCAAGGCCATCGGCTGGGACGACCGCCGCGACACGCGCCTGCGCGACATCCCGGGCCAGACGCCGCCCGGCTACGGCCTGCGCTTCCAGACCAAGTTCGACGCGGTGGGGCGCTTCCTCGGCGGCGAGCATTCGCTGTTCCGCTTCGCGACCCCGTACAGCGTCCCGCAGAACAGCGTCTGGGACGAGGTCGACAACACGGCCGTCGGCAGCTCCGACACGCTCAGCTTCATGGTCGGGTCGTTCGACTACCGGGTGAGCATGCGCGCCCTGGACGAGCACGAGCGCCGCGACGGCACTCCCGACGTATTCGCGTTCTTCGCGAACTTCCGTCCGGAAGTCGAGTGCGTGGAGGTCGTTACGGGCACCACTCCCAGCGGGTATCCCGAGGACGACTGCAGCGACGAGCTGAAGACCTACTACTGCACGCTGGGCCTGGTCGCTCCCGATCCCGCCTGGACGCGCCTGCAGCAGGTCTACACCGTGCCGCGCACCGTCTATTTCAACACGGCGACCAACGCGGTCTGGTACGAGGAGCCGACGGACATCACCGGGCTGTCCTCGGTCCAGGGGTACTTCTACGAGTACAAGCTGCTGCTGTACGCGCAGGACCACGAGGACGAGCGCCTGTTCCTGCCCCGTCACAGCCCGACCGACCTCTCCTACGGCAACGCGATCGATCGCGCCATGTCGTGGCGCTACAAGATCGTCTCGCACCGTGATTCCCTGGCCAACGTCATCCGCGAGGGCGGGGGATCGGACGACCTGACCCAGGTGTCGTACACCTTCAACGACAACTTCAGCGACAACTACGACGCCAACGGCGTCTGGCGCCTGCGGGTCGAGGTGTTCGTGCCGCAGTTTCTGCTGAGCAACGGCGTGGACGTTTACCGGGGCCTGTTGGCCTCGCAGCACCCGGACTGGACGCAGAGCACCATCGACCGCGCCGTCGACCTGACGACCCGGCAGCTCGGCCTGAACACCGCCCGGGTCGTGGTCCGCGACGCGAGCAGCAACCTCTACCGCCCCGAGCGCTGCGCCTACGCCTACTACACCGGCGTGCGCGTGCCGGCGATCCACACCGAGGGTTGCGACGTCGTCCCCGGCGACGGCGTGGCGGCGCGCCTGCGGTTCAACGATTTCTGCCTCGAGAGCGAGACGTTCACGAAGACGTACCTGATCAAGGCCTACACGCAATCGGGGAGCGTCTACCCGACCGGGTACTAGTCGAGGCGGCCGCGACGCGCGGCGGCGGACCGGGAGGTCGCACGTGTTGAAGATCACCAAGACGACGGCGCTGGCCCTGGCGATGGCCCCCGTCCTGCTGCTGGCGGTCGTGAACGGCTGCGGTCCGGAGACGGACCTCGGGGGCGTGGAACTCGTCAACGCCCTGCCGGACACGCGCATCACCGGCACGCCGCCCTACCTGCGCGACACGGAATACACCGTCCACTTCTACTGGACCGGCAGCGACCCCGACGGGCGCGTGCGCGGCTACCAGTGGAAGATGACCGCCAACGGCGACGACGGCATCAGCATCCGCGACACCCTGACCGTGGACCCGGCCACCGGCGACACCATCAACCCCTGGCGGTTCACGGCGGCCAGCGACTCGACCTTCGTGGTGACGGCCGACCGGCTGGGGTTCGAGGACGACGCCATCCTGCCGGAGCACATGCAGCGCTTCTACCAGCCGCACACGCTGATCGTGCGGGCCATCGACGACCACGGCGGCGTCGACCCCTCGCCGGCGCTGGTCACCTTCACCTCGACGACCCTGTCGCCCTCCATCTCGGTTGACAGCCCCAACGCGCTGAGAGGCTCCTCAACCGAGGCCAAGACCATGCCGCCGTCGTTCTTCATCGGCTGGAAGGGCGAGGACCAGGACTACGAAATCGGGACCCCGACCGCGGTCCGCTACCTGTACAAGACCTCGCTCGTGGCGAACGCCTCGGGCGTGGGCAACCACTACGTCTACACGGGGTACGAGTACAACCAGGTGGTCGACTCCCTGGTCACCTTCGACGACCCCCAGTGGAGCGACTGGATCCCGTACGCCGCCACGCCCGCCTTGCGGCGTCAGTCCTTCCAGGGCACCTTGCGGGACGCCGACAACAGGACCATCTACTACCTCTTCGCCCTGCAGGCCAAGGACATCGCCGGCGCGGTCAGCCTCGACCGCGGCTACTTCTCCTCCGTCGTCAACTTCCGCGTCGACAACACGCAGACGCCGGTGCTCGTGCTGCGCGAGCGCTATCTGGGGACGGAGATCGGCACCGGGATCGCCCGGCTGGAGAAGTACATCGCGCAGGACCAGCCGCTGCAGTTCGAGTGGTACGGCAGCGCCGCCGACTACGGCGGCGAGGTCACGGCCTACCGGTACGGCTGGGACATCCAGGACCTCCAGGACGACAACGATCCCGGCTGGGAGGTGCAGTACGGCCTCTCGGAGGCCAACTACTCGTCCACGGTGCGCTCCTTCGCCCAGGGCCTGCACGTGTTCACCGTCGAGTGCAAGGACAACAGCGGCCTGCTGACCCGCATCCAGTACTTCCTGTCGGTGGTGCCCGTGCCCGAGGAGGTCGACCGGCTGCCGCTGGCGCTGATCGACGACGTGCCGGACAGGATCAGCAACGGCTGGCCGAACTCCACCGGCTCGGTCCAGTACGACAACGACCTGCATCGGGACGCCTTCTGGGACGACGTCCTGGCCTCGAGCGGCGGCGTGTCGCGCTTCAGCAGCGATCGCGACGTGATCGACAACGAGCGGCTCCTCGGCAACTGGGGTTACCGCGACATCGTGCGGTACAAGACCCTGGTCTGGTCCGCGCGCCGCGTCATGACGACCTACCTCGCCGCGACGTTCCAGCCCAGCATCTACGTCCCCCAGGGCGGCGATGCGATCCCGACCGAGGCCTACGTCTGGCTCGAGGCCTACCAGCGCAACGTGGGCAACGTCCTGCTGACGGGTTCGGGCGTCGTGCAGAACTTCCACCTCGACTTGAACACCATCACCGGCGCCGTCCCCTGGCTCTACCCGATCATCTACAGCAACGACGAGGAGTCCTTCCAGTGCAGCGGCGAAGACCGGGGCATGAGCTTCGGCGTCCGCGAGGAGGACGACGGCACCCAGACCGTGTTCGGCACGCTGCAGTACCCGTACCGGGGGCTGGGCATCGCCGTGTCGTCGATGTTCACGCCGGCCAACTTCTACTACTCGCCGACGCTGTGCGGCACCGGCACCGCCCACCGCAAGCAGAACTGCGTGGGAACCAAGGCGATCGTGATCGACCCCGGGTTCAAGGCCGCGCACGTGCAGGCCGGCGCCTTCGCGGACACCGTCTACGTCTGGGACAACATCGCCTGGGCCGACGCCGCCACGGTGGCGGGCGGCGGCATCCCTTCGCCCAGTACTCCCTACAACTTCAGCCAGTCCGACGAGTACTACGACTACAACGAGACCGCCCGCCGCGCGACCTGGTCGCCCCAGATCCTGGCCAACGGGCAGCCCGCCATCGAGCCCATGTGGCGCGCCCTGCCCCGCTACGACTGGATCCTCGACCTGCACCTGGCCAACGGGGACGACGACTTCATCTACCCGGCGACCAACCCCTGCGGGCTCTACGCCCGCAACCCGTCGACGGGCCGCACCGTCCTGAACGGGGTGCCCATCGGGCTGATGAGCTACCAGACCGTCGACACCAAGCCGGGCGGCCGGGCCGACGTCGTCTGGGGCTTCGACCCGCACCTCTACGACCACACGCAGATGAAACGGGTCATCCGTTGGGTCCTCGACGACCACTTCGGCCTGGCCATGACGCCCTGAACCGAGCCAGCGTGGCGGCGGGGAAGCCGGGACGGCGGCACGGCGCCACGCGCAGCCTGGAGACGATGATGACCAAGAGGGCACTTCTGGCGACCGCGGTCCTGCCGCTGCTGTGCGGCGCGCTGCCCGCGGCGTGCGCGACCCCCCCCGACGTCTGCGCCCTGGATTCGCTCCGGCTGGTCTCGCCGGAATCCGTGTCGTTCGCACTGTCGTCGACGGGGCGGTTCGGGGCCGAGATCACCTGGCCCGCCCTCGACGACGCCGTCTCGACGTGCGCGGTCCCGATCGACACGGCCGGCCTGGACTTCCAGGTGACCCTGGACGGGGCCTACCGGGACGAATTCGACCGCGAGCTGCTCTGCACCAACCTCTTCGGCGGCGAGGTCGGTTCCGCCAGCGAGAACAGCGTCCTGATCTCCTGGTCCAACCTCAACCAGTCGATCACGGGCCGGATCCTCGGCGAGATCAACCTCAGCAACAACGGCGGCGTCCTGTCCATGGACCAGGACGGCGTCTGGTCGCAGCAGAACGCCGGCTTGCCTCCCTTCCTTTCCAAGGCCGACGTGAGCGTCCTGGCGGAGGCGCCGACCTCGCCCGGGACGCTGCTGGCCGCCCTCGGCGACCGCCTGTCCCGCGGTCTCTGGTACAAGCCGGACGCCGACAGCGACTGGCGGCGCCTGGCCGCCGACCTCTTCCCGGACGGCTCGCTCAACGAATCCGTGATCACCGCCCTGGTGTTCGCCCCCGACGACGCGGGGACCTTCCTGGTGGGCACGAGCCGGCAGGGCGTGTTCCTCACCCGCGACGGCGGCCAGACCTTCACCCAGCAGCAGACGGAGTTCGACCCCGCGGGCATCTGGAACCTGCGGCAGGTGACCGAACTGGTCTGGCGCCGGCCGGAGGCCCTCTACGTCGCCGTCAGCAACCTCGACCTGTTCGTCTCGACCGACCGCGCCGCGTCCTACGCGCGGCTGCCGACGCTGCGCGTGCCGCTGAACTTCCCGACCGGCGGCGGCGAGGCGCCGCCCGTCATCAACCGCATCGTCGACCAGGACGGGCGGCTGTACGTCGGTGTGAACAGCTTCGGGATCTACGCCAGCGCGGACGGCGGCGCCAGCTGGGACTGGATCTGGAACGAGCTGCTGGACCCCGGCTCCCAGCCCCTCTCCGTCGTGGATTTCGCCGTCGACCCGGCCAACCCCGCGCGGATCATGGCCGGCACGAGGGACGCGGGGCTCTGGTGGTCGGGCAACGGGGGCCTCGTTTGGCACCAGGTCGGTTCGTCCGTCGCCTGGCCGGATCCCACGACCCTCCCGGTCATCACCTCGCTCGTCCTGGACGCGGCCCGCGGCACCTACCTGGCGACCGCCGACGGCTTCGCCCTGCTCACCTGCGCCAGGGACGACACGGTCTGGTCGGCGGACGATTTGGCCCAGCCCGCCAACCTCTCCCTGACGCGTCTGCACCTCGCCGCCGAGCCCGGCCGGCGCTACTGGCTGCCCACGTACGGGGGGGGGATCTACGTCCCCGGCACGCCGATCCGCCTGTCCGACACCATCAAGAAGTCCCAGACGGATCCGCAGTACCAGGATCTCGATTTCGGCTTGACGATCTCCTTCGGCGTCGGCACCGTGGCGGACTCGACGAGCTTCTCGCTCCTCGCGCAGGACTTCCAGGGGTACGCGGTGTGGCGCAGCGAGGGCAACGACCCCGACGAGATGCAGCTGATCGGCTACTACGACAAGTCCAACCCCGAAACCTGCATCGAGGGCTACTGCGGCGACACCAGCTACAGCGAGACGCACAACTGCTACGCCGACAAGCGCGCCGCCTGCTTCGACTTCTCCGACCCGTCGTCCGTGACGTTCTTCGACGATACGGTCTACGAGGGGTTCGACTACAACTACGCCGTCACCACCTTCGACTACGGCAACATCGCGACCGCGTCGCCGTCCTCGCTGACCGCCGAGCGCCTCTATTCGACCCGCTACCCGGGCGACCCGCTCTCGCTGTTCGGCGGCGAGGGCAACCGGGAGCGCTTCTTCGTGTCCCTGCCCGCCGCGGACGCCGTCGACGGCCCGGAGATCTACGTCTACCCGAATCCCCTGCGCCAGGCGTCGGGCTTCAGCGGCTCGGAAGGGGAGAAGGTCACGTTCAAGAACCTGCCGCCGGGCAGCCGGGTCCTGATCTTCACGCTCGACGGCGACCAGGTGGCCGACCTCGGCCCCGAGCAGCAGATCGACAACCTGATGCCCTGGGTCACCCGCAACCGCCACGGCGACCTGCTCGCGTCCGACGTGTACATCTACAAGGTGGAGATGCCGGCGCGCGAGGATTTCTACGGCAAGGTCGTCATCATCCGCTGACGCGGCGCCGCGCGCGGACGCCGCTCGCTCCGCTCTTCTGGCCCGGCGCCGCCGCCGGGCCATTTCACCGCAGACCAGCGGGGTCCCTCGCCGGACGCCCGGATCGCAGTCACAGGGGAGGCAAACACGATGGAAGGCAAACGCGTCTATTTCTTCGGCAACCACGAGGCGGAGGGCGACGGCACCCGGAAGGAACTGCTCGGCGGCAAGGGCGCCAACCTCGCTGAGATGGACCGCATCGGCATCCCGGTGCCGCCGGGATTCACCATCACCACCGCCTGCTGCATCGACTACCTGGCCGAGCCGACGATCCCGGCCGCGCTGCGCGTCGAGGTGGACGCCGCGATCGCCCGCATCGAGAAGGTGATGGGCAAGAAGTACGCGGACCCCGCCGACCCCATGCTGTTCTCGTGCCGCTCGGGCGCCAAGGTCTCGATGCCGGGCATGATGGACACCGTCCTGAACATCGGCCTCAACGACGAGACGGTCCGCGGCCTGATCGCCCGCAGCGGCAACGAGCGCTTCGCCTACGACAGCTACCGCCGCCTGCTGCAGATGTACGGCGACGTGGTCATGGGCGTGGACGGCGAGCTCTTCGAGCACGCCATCGACGCCCTGAAGGCGAAGCGCGGCGTGAAGCTGGACAACGAGCTGGACGTGGCGGACCTGCAGGCCCTGATCGCCGAGTTCAAGGCCATCGTCCGCAAGTCCGCCGGCCGCGACTTCCCGACCGATCCCCGCGAGCAGCTCTGGGGCAGCGTCGAGGCGGTCTTCCGCAGCTGGAACACGCCGCGCGCGGTCAGCTACCGCAACCTCAACCGCCTGCCGCACGACATGGGCACGGCCGTGAACGTCCAGACCATGGTCTTCGGCAACATGGGCGCCAACTCCGCCACGGGCGTCGCCTTCACCCGCGACCCGTCCAACGGCGAGAACTTCTTCTACGGCGAGTTCCTGGTCGACGCCCAGGGCGAGGACGTCGTGGCGGGCACCCGCACGCCGCAGGCGCTGAACCTCCAGGGCCGCGACCGGCTGCCCGAAGGCAACCCGGTGCGCGACCTGCCCACGCTCGAGGAGGTCATGCCGGCGGCCTACGGGACGCTGTGCGGCATCCGCGAGAAGCTGGAGCAGCACTACCGCAACATGCAGGACATCGAGTTCACGATCCAGGACGGCAAGCTCTGGATGCTCCAGACGCGCAACGGCAAGCGCACCGGCCGCGCCGCCGTGCGCATCGCGGCCGAGATGCAGACCGAAGGCCTGATGACGCCGGACCAGGCGCTGCTGGCGGTCGAGCCCGGGCACCTCGACCAGCTGCTGCACGACCAGATCGACCCCGCGGCCGGCGTCGTGGTGCTGGGCAAGGGCCTGCCCGCGTCGCCCGGCGCCGCGCAGGGCGAGATCGTGTTCTCGGCCGAGGACGCCGTGGCCGCGGTCAAGGCCGGACGCCGGGTGGTGCTCGTGCGCCGCGAGACCAGCCCCGAGGACATCGAGGGCATGAACAGCGCCCAGGGCATCCTCACCGCCCGCGGCGGCATGACCAGCCATGCGGCCGTCGTGGCCCGCGGCATGGGCAAGCCCTGCGTGGCCGGTTGCGGCGACCTGGTCGTGGACTACCAGGCCGCATCGATGGCCATCGGCGGCCGGACCTTCAAGGCCGGCGACCTGCTGACCATCGACGGCACCACCGGCCAGGTGATCGCCGGCCTGGTGCCGCTGGTCGCGCCCAGCCTCGACGATCCCCACCTGAACCGGATCATGGCCTGGGCCGACGAGCGCCGGACCCTGGGCGTGCGCACCAACGCCGACACGCCGCACGACGCGCGTCAGGGACGCACCTTCGGCGCCGCGGGCATCGGCCTGTGCCGCACCGAGCACATGTTCTTCGGCGAGGACCGCATCAAGAAGATGCGCGAGATGATCCTGGCCGACAGCGAGGCGGGGCGCCGCAAGGCCCTGGTGAAGATCCTGCCGCTGCAGCAGGCCGACTTCGAGGGGATCTTCGAGGCCATGGACGGCCATCCCGTCACGGTGCGCCTGCTGGACCCGCCGCTGCACGAGTTCCTGCCCACGCCCGACCAGCAGACCGAGATCGCGGAGCTCGCCGGGGAACTCGGCGCCACCGTCGCCGCGGTCAGGCACCGCATCGAGTCGCTGCACGAGATGAATCCCATGCTCGGCCACCGCGGCTGCCGCCTGGGCCTGACCTACCCCGAGATCTACGAGGTGCAGGTCGAGGCCATCATCCGCGCCGCCCTGGCGGTCAAGGCCCGCGGCGTGGACGTCAAGCCGGAGATCATGATCCCCCTGGTGGGCACGGTGCGCGAGCTGAAGGACATGCGCGAGATGACCGTGGCGATCGCCGGCCGGGTGATGAAGGAGGCCGGCGCGAAGGTCGACTACCTCGTCGGCACCATGATCGAGATCCCGCGTGCCGCCCTGCTGGCGGACAAGATCGCGCTGCACGCCGACTTCTTCAGCTTCGGCACCAACGACCTGACCCAGATGACGTTCGGGTACAGCCGCGACGACGCCGGCGTCTTCCTGCCGGACTACGTGCGGATGGGCGTGCTGCCCTCGGACCCGTTCCAGCAGCTCGACCAGGAGGGCGTCGGCCAGCTCGTCGCCATGGCGGTCGAGCGCGGGCGTTCTTCCGGCCGGCACCTGCACCTGGGCATCTGCGGCGAGCACGGCGGCGACCCCAGCTCGGTGGACTTCTGCCACCGGGTGGGGCTGGACTACGTGAGCTGTTCGCCGTTCCGCGTGCCCATCGCACGTCTGGCGGCGGCCCACGCCGCCATCAGGAACGGTTGAGGTGAACCTGGCCTGGGCCATCCCGGCGGCCTGGCTGCCGTTGCTGGTCCTGATCGCGGTGGCGGCGGCCCTCTGGGTCCGCCGCCACTACCGTTCCACCGAACCTCTCGCGCCGCGCGGCGTGCGCCGCCTGCTGGCGGGGTTGCGCACGGCCGCCGTCCTGCTGCTGCTGGTCGCGATCGCCGGGCCGCGGCTGCAACGGTCCGGGGACGTCGCGCTGCCGCCCGAGGCCGTGATCATCGTCGAGGATTCCGCCAGCATGGGCCTGCGCGACGTCCCCGGGGATCCGGCGCGCTGGACCGGGGCGCTGACGTGGGCGGCCCGGGTCGAATCCCTGCTGACGCGCCGAGATCCGCCCGTGCGCACGACGGTGCTGCGCGGCAACGGGCTGGCGGCGACCAGGGCCCTGCACGACGCCGCCGGCGAGCCGCCGACTTCCGTGGGCACGGACCTCGGCCGGCTCGCCGCCGAGACGGCGCGCGCCTGGTCGTCGCGCAACCTGCGGGCCCTGGTGCTGGTGACCGACGGCCAGGAGACCCAAACGGACCAGGAGACGCGGGCCGCCGCCGAGGGTCCGCTCGCGCCGACGGACGGCGCCCTGCCGCTGCTGATCGGGGTCGGCGACCCCTCCGGCCCCGCCGACCTGGAACTAGCGGACGTGCGCTACCCGGAGACGGCCTTCGTCGGGGACCAGGTCGTGGTCGAGGCCGTGGTGGGCGTGCGCGGCCCGCCGCGCCGGGACGACCTGCGCCTGCGGCTCGCGCTGGTCCAGGGCGCCGACACGCTGGCGGCAGTCACGGCCGTCGTCGGGCCCGGCGACCCGACGCTGCGCGCCGACCTCGCCTTCACGCCCCGCGTGGCGGGTCTCCAGGTGGTGCGCCTGCTGGTCGCGCCCCTGGTCAACGAGCGGTACCTCGCCAACAACGAGGTGTCCCTGGCGGTGGCCGTCCGGCAGGACCGCGAGAAGCTGCTGCTGATCACGGGCCGGCCCGACTGGAACGTCCGCGTGTTCGCCCAGGCCGCCGCCCTGGAGCGGCGCCTGACGCTCGACGTCGTCCACCCCGGGGAGCGCGGGCTGCGGCTGGATGGCGCGCCCTGGACGCCGCCGCGCGGCGCTGCGGGCTGGCTGGCTTGGGACGGCGTGATCCTGCTCGGCGATGCGGCGAGCCATGGGAACTTCGATGTCGACGGTCTCGCCGCAGCGGTCGGCGACGGCCTCGGTCTGCTGGTGGTCGATTCCCGCGAGACGGACCTGCCGGCGACGCTG
>DYDD01000052.1:11772-14193 GCA_020718045.1 Fibrobacter sp.
TGCTGCCGGTGACGCGCGAAGGCGCCGCCGGCGGGGGCGGGTCCCTACGGGTCCGGCGCGACGAGGCGGGCCACTCCCTGCTGTCCGGCCTGCCGGCCGATCCCGCGGCGTGGGCGTGGCTGCCGCCGCTGGGTCCGCTCGCACCGGCGAAGGCGCGTCCCGAGGCGAAGGTGCTGCTGACGGCGTCCGGACGCGACGGCGCCGGCCCATCGCCCCTGCTCGCGATCGGCGCCGCCGGCCAGGGGGCGGTGGCCTGGCTGGGGACGGACGAACTGTGGACCCTGGCGTTCTGGCAGCCGCCGGCGAGCGCCGCCGGCGCGGCCGAACATCCCGTGCGTCGTCTGGCCCGCAACCTGCTCGTCTGGACGGCGGCCGGCGACGAACTCGGCGGCGTCACGATCGCCGGGCACCGCACCCTCTACCGCGAGGGCGAGGCCATCCGTTTGGAGACCCAGGTGCGCGGCCTGCGCGGGGAAGGGACATCGGGCGCGATCGCGCTCGAACTGGGGGATGCGTCGAGGAGCGAAGCCTTGCGCTCCTTCACGCCCACACCGGTGCCGGGGGAGGTCGGGCGCGGCCGCGTGACGCTGCCGCCCCAGGCTCCGGGCCGCTACCGCATCAGGCCTGTCGCCGCCGGCACCGATTCCGTCCTGGGGCCGGAGCGCGAGTTCGTCGTGGTCCCCGCGTTGCCGGAAGAGGCGCAGGTGCGCCAGGACCGGCGACGCCTGCGCGCGCTGGCCGCAGCCTGGGGCGGGCACTACGTGGACGGGCACGCGCCGGGCGCCGCCCGCTCCCTGGCCGGCGTCCTGGAGACTGCCGACTGGTCGGCGGCCACCGGTGAACGCCGGTCCGAACTCCGCCTCGTCCACGGCTGGTGGCTGATCGCGGCCGCGACGCTGTTGCTGGGCGCGGAGTGGGCCGTCCGCCGCTCGCGCGGCATGCTCTAGGATCCATCCGGCCGCACCTCCCGGCTCTCCTCCCGGAAGCGGGATCGTCCCCTGTTGCGCATGCCTGCCCGCCTGCTCGCTCCGGCGTTGGCCGTGGCGATGTCCGTCCCGCTGGTCGCCGCCCGGTGCGGCGCCGCCGAGCTTCTGTTGAACGAGGTCCTCTACGATCCGCCCGGTGCGGACGGCGGGGCGGAGTTCGTGGAACTCCTGAACGTCGGCGCCGAAACGGCGGACCTCGCCGGCGTTCGTCTCGAATTCGCCAACGGTGCCGCGGCTCCCGCTTGGGAGCGGCGATGGGAGGGAGTGCCGGGAGACACGCTCGCGCCTGGGGCTCGCTGGCTGATCGCGGATTCTGGCTGGACTGGAACCGCCACCCCTGACACGCTGGTTTCATTGAGGTTGCAGAATGGCCCCGACGCGGTCCGACTGCGGCGCGGCGAGGTCGTGCTCGACAGGCTGGGGTACGGGGATCTGGCGGAACCGTCTCTCTTCGAGACGGCGCCGCATCCGGGTGCCGCCGCCGCCTCTCTCGGCCGTCGTCCGGACGGGGAGGACACCGACCGCAACGACCGGGATTGGGTCGTCTGCGCCGAACCCACGCCAGGTCGCCCCAATTTCCCGACCTACGGCTGGCAGGTGCTCTCCGTCACGCCGGAACCGCCCAGCCTGCCGACGGCCGGGTTCGCCGTCGCGGTCGCCGTCACCCTGCGCAACACGGGCTTGGCCGCGATCCCGGCCGGCACCGCGCGGCTGACCGACGCGGGGGGCGGGATGCTCGTCGAATCCCCGTGGCCCCTCCTCGCGCCGCAGTCCGATGCCACGCTCGGCTTCACCGTGACGCCGACATTCGACGGGGACCTGAACCTCAGCCTGGAACTCGTTGCGCCAGATATCGATCTGCAGCCGCTGCCGATCGGGATCTACCATGTTGGCGTGGCGGCGCTCTCGATCTGGGAGGCGATGGCGAACCCGGATGGCGACAGCGGCGAATGGCTGGAATTGGCCGCCGGGCTGGACGGGCCCGTCGCACTTTCCGACTTCGCCCTGTCCGACGCCGGCGGCGCGCGGGTGCGGCTGCCGTCGTGGGTGCTGATGCCGGGGGAGCGTCTCGTGCTGGCCGAGGACGCCGCGGCCTTCCGCGACTGGTGGACGACGCGCTTGGCGGGCGGGGCGCCGCCGCCTTGCCCCGGACTGCCCGCGGTGCCCCCGGTCGCCGAATTGACCGGCGCCTGGCCGTCGCTCAACAACTCGCCCGCCGACGGCCGTCCCTATGCCGAACGCGTGCACCTGCACGACGCCGGCGGCGTGGTGCTGGATCATGCGACGCTCGGCGCCCGCGGCACGGTCGTGAGCCGCGGGCGCAGCCTCGAACGCCGGGCGGCGGCGTTCGCGGGTGATCCGGCCGATCTCTGGGGAACCTGCATGGCCGCGGCCGGCGCCACCCCGGGCTGCCGCAACAGCCTCGAGGCGCCGT
>DYDD01000052.1:14204-14553 GCA_020718045.1 Fibrobacter sp.
GCCGGCGATCTGGCGGCATCGCCGGGCACCTTCGCGACCGGCGGCGGCGGCGTCAGCTTCACCTTGAACCTCGCCCCGCCGGCACAGGCTTGGCGGCTCTCGGTGTGGGATCTCTGGGGTCGGTGCGTGCGGGACCTGGGCGGCGACGATCTCGGCGCGGGCCGCCGCCACGTGGCGTGGGACGGCAGGGACGATACGGGCGGGTTCGTGCCGCCGGGTCCCTACGTCGCGGTGCTCTCGCGGCTGGATCAGGACGGCGGCCGAATCGATCGGCAGCGCCTGCTGGTCGTGGCGGCGCCGCCGGCGGGGCGATGAGGGCGCGCGGCGGGGCGCCGGCGGTCTGCCTGGC
>DYDD01000325.1 GCA_020718045.1 Fibrobacter sp.
GCTGCTGGCCAACGGCGCCCTGCTCGCGGTCAAGGTGCGCCCCTACGCGACGACCTTCACCCGCGGCATCGAGGAGTGCTTCACCGGGACCGGGTTGTGGCTGCGGGACCACACGCCGCCCGACGCGGTGGTGGCGGCGCTGGACATCGGGGCGGTGGGCTACGCCAGCGAACGACGCGTCATGGACCTGGCGGGGCTGGTCAGCCCCGAGGTGCGCTCGCTGGGCCGCGACATGGGGTTCGAGGCGATGGTCGCCAGCGGGCGCTGGCTGGAGCTGGAGGTTCCGGACTACCTCTTCGACCGTACGCTGGGGCCGCCGCGCTGGGCGGGGCGCACGGTCGGCGGCGTGGACTTCGAACTGCTCTCGACCTGCGGGATCGCGTCGGTGGGACTTGGCGAGGCCGAGCCGTGGACCTACGCCCTGTACCGCCTCGTCGAACGCGGCGACTAGTCCCCGACCTGCTGCAGCGGCGAGGTCCGCCGCGACACCGCGTCCAGCACCGACTTCGGGCTGTATTCCCGCTTCGTCAGGCGCCGCACCACGAAGACGGTGACGTCGTCCTCCCAGGGCGCGCCGGCGCCGAAGAGCCGCACCGACTCCATCAGCGCCGCCACGATCTCCGCCGCGGTGCGGTGCAGGTGGGCCTGCACGGTGGCGATGATGCGCGCGACGCCGAACTCCTCGACGTCGGGCGGGTCGGCGTCGGGGTCGCGCCGCTTGCGCTCCAGGAGGCCGTCGGTGAACATCACCAGCACCTCGCCGGGGTGGATGTTGGCGAAGCTGCGGCGGTAGACGGCGTCGGGCAGGGGCCCGAGCACGGGCCCGTTGCCGGGCAGTTCGAAGACCTCGCCGGCGGTGCCGAACAGCAGCGGCGGGCAGTGGCCCCCGTTGACGAAGGACAGGCTGCCGGTCTCCTCCAGCTCCCCGTAGAACAGGGACACGAAGCGGCTGACCAGGCCGCTCTGGTGGATGACGCGGTTCAGCTTCTGGACCGTGGTGCTGATCTTGTGCTGCTCGGTCATGCCCATGCGCAGGCCGGTGACGACGTCGCGGGCCTGCAGCGCGGCGGGCAGGCCGTGGCCGCTGGCGTCGGCGATCGACAGGCAGAGCACGCCGACCTCGACCTCCTGCGCGTCGTAGACGTCGCCGCCGACCTCGTCGGCAGGGATCGAGAGGGCGGCCAGGTCGAAGCCCGGCAGCTCGGGCAGGCGCCGCGGCAGCAGGCTCTGCTGGATCTGCTGGGCCTGGCGCAGCTGGTTCTCGAGGCTGCTCTGGCGCAGCTTCAGGCCGACCGCGGTGCGGATGGTCTCGAGGATGAAGTGCAGGTCGCCGTCGTCGTCGCCGCGGCGGATGCCGAAGCTCAGGATGTAGGCCGGCGACTCGCCCACCAGCACGGCGGCGTAGTTGAGGTGGCTGAACCGGTACTCGATCTCGGGGTCGAAGCCGGGGGACTCCGGCGAGATCATCACCAGGCGGTGCTGGAGCAGATCCCTGATCACCGGGTAGTCCCGGGACACGGCCAGGCCGGTGATACTCTCCCCGTACTCCCCGACGCTCTCGATCAGGGTGAACTGGTCGTCCTGCTCGCGGTAGAGGCGCCCGCTCTCGATGCCGTACTGCTCGGCGCAGACCGCGACGATCTCCCGCAGGGTCTCGCGCAGCATGTCCTCGGCGGAGCGGGAGGCGTCGATGCGGCGCAGGACGTCTTCGATGTTGCGGTAGAACTTCTTGTCCACGGCGTCTCCAGGTTGGGGGCGCCCCCAGGATCACCGCGAGCGGCCGTGGCTGCAACCTGGAATTCGGTGAAAAATCGGCGCGGTTGAGACGGAGCCGTTCCTCGCCTACATTGAGGCGGCCAGGAACCGGCGCACCGCCGGCGCCGGCGCGATCCCCGACCCTGCGGAGGCGATGGTGGACCAGAGCGCGCGGATCGACGGTTTGCTGCGGGCCAGCGAGGACATGCGGCGTGAGATCGGCAAGGTGATCGTCGGCCAGGGCCGCGTCGTCGACGAGATGCTGATCGGGCTGTTCGCCGGCGGCCACGTCCTCTTGGAGGGCGTGCCCGGCCTGGCCAAGACGCTGCTGATCGGGACCCTGGCCCGGGTGCTGGACCTGTCGTTCTCGCGCATCCAGTTCACGCCCGACCTCATGCCGGGCGACATCACCGGCTCGGAGATCCTCGAGGAGGACAAGCTCGCCGGTCGCCGCAACTTCCGTTTCGTGCCGGGGCCCGTGTTCGCCAACCTGGTGCTGGCCGACGAGATCAACCGCACGCCGCCCAAGACGCAGGCGGCCCTGCTGCAGGCCATGCAGGAGCACCGCGTCACCGCGGGCGGCCTGACCCACGACCTGCCCGCGCCCTTCTTCGTGCTGGCGACCCAGAACCCCATCGAGCAGGAGGGGACCTACCCGCTGCCCGAGGCCCAGCTCGACCGCTTCCTGCTGAACATCCTGATCGGCTACCCCGAGCGCGACGAGGAGATCGCCATCGTGGAGGCGACGACCGGGGCCGTCCCGGCGACGCCCGCGCGGGTCCTGGACGCCGCCGGCGTGCTGGACGCGCGCGCGGTGGTGCACGCGGCGCCCGCCGCCCAGAACGTGGTGCGCTACGC
>DYDD01000326.1 GCA_020718045.1 Fibrobacter sp.
TGTCGCCGTCGCGCAGGGGGTGCAGGCCGACGAGGGTCAGCCAGCCCGCCTCGTCGCGCAGGCGCTCGATGCGCGCGGCGTGCCGGGACTCGACCTCGGCGAGGTGCGCGGGATCCGCCGGCGCCTCGCGCGGGTCGCAGCCCGCCGCCGCCAGCGCCAGCATCAGCGTTGCGGTCGACAGCGCGGTGGTGTTCGTCATCGTCGGCTCGATTCTTTTCAGAAGCGCACGTTCACGCCGACCTCGACGTGCAGCAGGTCGGTCTCCGACTCCGAGGGATGGAAGACGGGCCGGTCGCCGACGATCACGATGCCGCCCTCGGTCAGGTAGCGGGCCTTCTCGCCGGACAGCCACAGGGCTTTGAGGTCCAGGTCGAGGGCCCAGGGTTTCCGGTCGGTCGGCCGGGGCGAGCGCAGGCCGATCAGCAGGCCGCCGCCGCCGCCGTAGACCAGGGCGAAGTCGTCGTAGTTCACTTCCTTGCCGACCTCGTCGTCGTCCCAGTAGCCCTGGTCCTCGAGCTTCGACTCCGTCCAGAGGTATTGGCCGCCGAAGCGGCCCTCGAGGTAGGGGCGCACGGGGCCGCGCGGCGCCCGCAGCTGCATCAGCAGGTGGAAGGCGGCCAGGTTGTTGGTCGTGGTCAGGTCCACGTCCTCGACCAGGGGCAGCTCGACGACGCGCGTCTCGCTGCCGTAGATCATGTAGCCCAGGCCGGCGCCGACGGCGAAGGCGGGTGCGGGGCTCCAGGCGTAGTGGCCCACCAGGCCGAAGCCGGGATCCTCCAGGTTGTCGGCGAAGTCTCCCTTGGGGACGCCCACGTCGAGGCGGGCGCCCGCCTCGTGGCCGGCGAGGGCGGTGCAGGGGACGGCGATCAGCGTCAGGACCAGCATCAGTCGTCGCATGTCGATCTCCAGAGCTCGGGTTGTGGGGACGTCAGAGCGGGCGCGTTGCGCGCTATCGACGCAGCCGGCGAGCCGGAGTTGCACGCACCCGTCGTCACAGCCACTTGCGCCGGCGAAAGAAGGCGAGCATGACGCCGCCGACGGCCAATGAAGCCGCCCAGAAGGCGGCGTAGCCCCACTTCCAGGCCAGCTCCGGGAAGTGCGTGAAGTTCATGCCGTAGACGCCCGCCAGGAAGGTGATCGGGATGAAGATCGTGCCGATGATCGTCAGCACCTTCATGATCTCGTTCATCTTGTTGCTGATGCTCGACAGGTAGAGGTCCTGCAGACCCGACAGCATGTCGCGGAACGACTCGACCACGTCGATGACCTGGACCGCGTGGTCGTAGACGTCGCGGATGAAGACGCGGGTCTCGGCCTGCAGCAGTTCCGATTCCGTGCGCTCCATCCCCGAGAGGACCTCGCGCAGCGGCCACACGCTCTTGCGCAGCAGGATCATCTCGCGCTTCAGCTGGTGGACGGCCCGCTGCTGCTCCGGTCGCGGGTCCTCGACGAGCAGGGCCTCGAGATCCTCGATCTCCTCGCCCAGCTGCTCGAGGATCACGAAGTAGTTGTCGACCACCGCGTCGAGCAGGGCGTAGGCCAGGTAGTCCGGCCCATGGCCGCGGATGCGGCCCTTGCCGCCGCGGATCCGCTCGCGCACGGGGTCGAAGACGTCGCCCCAGCTTTCCTGGAGCGAGAACACGTAGTTGGGGCCGAGCAGCAGGCTGACCTGGTCGCTGCCCAGTTCCCGCCGCTCGGCGTCGTAGCTCAGCATCCGCACCACGATGTAGAGGTAGTCGCCGTAGTCCTCCAGCTTCGGCCGCTGGTGGGTGTTGACGACGTCCTCGAGGACCAGCGGGTGGAAGCCGAAGTGCGCCCCGAGGCCCTGCAGCAGCGCGGTGTCGTGCAGCCCGTCGATGTCGATCCAGGTGACCGACTCGCTGTCGCGGTGGGGGAGCAGCTCGGCGAGCGTGGCGGGCGTCGATTCCCGGCAACTCGCGGGGTCGTAGTCGAGGACCGTGATCCCGACGTTGTCGACCTTGTGCTTCCCGACGTACTCGACGGTGCCGGGGGACTGCGCGGCCTTCGTCAGGCGGCGCTGGGTGAGACGGGACATTTCGACCACTCCTTCGGTCCGCTGGTGCGCGTTTTCGCCGGGCTCCGGCAGCTTACCATGGCGACGGGCTTGGGCAAACGCGCAAGTCGGCGGCCGGTTTCGCGAGACCCGAATCCGCGACAGACCGACGCCTGTAATGCTTGTCGAGAATACAGTCATGTCAGTGTTTCGAGTACCGTTGAGTCGCTATTAACCTAGTAAAAAATGATGCGCCCGGATGTAGTCCGGGCGCATCAGCTGAATCAGCTTATAGCGATTGTGGAGATTGTATAGCGACATGAGCCTTTAACGGGTTCGGTGGTAGTGCAGCCACATGAGTGGAAGAACCAACACGAGGGTCAGTATATACCAAGGCTCACCACACAGAAGAGCTATGCCCGGGATGGCACCACACGCCATCCAGCCAAACGCTGTTAGTATGCTGTTCTTGGCGATCCGGTTTGCAATGAGCCAGCCTAATGCGAGGCCAATCACTGTAATCAGAAACAGCGGAATACTTCCCACGACAATCTCCTTACTGGACAGTGCCAAGTTCTCAGCGCCCGAC
>DYDD01000327.1 GCA_020718045.1 Fibrobacter sp.
GGCCCTCTGCGCGCAGGCCGGCCGGCCGGTGCGGGGGCTGATCCTGGTGGGGGCGACGACCTCGCCCGGCGCCGACCTGCACGCTGCGCAGCCGCGGCCCGCGGACGCGCCCTGGCTGGCGTCGTTCCTGGCCCGCGACCCGCGACCGGCCCTGCTGGCGACGGGCCTGCCGCTGATGCTGCTGCACGGGGATCGCGACGACGTGGTCCCGTCCTCGGAGGCGACGGCGCTGAAGGAGTGGCTCAACGCGCAGGGCCACCTGAAGGTGGCCTGCACGGTGGCGGCGGGCCTGAACCACTGCCTGCAGGAGATGCCGGCTGCCGGCGGGCTGCCGGCGCCGGAGTGCGCGAAGGGCGTCGTCAAGCGGATCGCTGGCTTCGTCGCCCAGTGCACCCGCTGACGATCAGTCCGGCCTCGCGACGACCGGGTCGAGCAGGACCCGGCACTCGAACGGGGCGAGGGTGACCCGCAGGCCCCGCTCGCGCACCTCGGCGAGCGGGGCTTCCTGCGCGAAGCCGGTGCGCGGGTCGCGCAGGCGCAGCACGCCCGCGCCCGCGTCGGGCAGCGCCAGGGCCTCGGCCAGCGTGCCGGTGCGCAGGTCGCCGCGGGCGTTGCGGCAGGGCGCCGAGCGCTGCAGGGTCCCGGTGAGCGTCGCCGGCCCGTTGTTGTAGAGGACGAGGCAGCGCCGTCCGTCGCGCCCGTTCACGTGGGCGAAGACGTCCTCCTGCGCCTCGCCGTCGTCGTCGACCAGGTCGAACAGCCGGAACAGGTCGGCGCCCGCGAACAGCGCGCGCTCGCGCAGCAGCGGGAAGATCATCGTCGCCTGGTGCGCCAGGAAACCCTCGTCGGGCGTCTCGTCGCGGTAGGCCCGCGCGTACTCCATGCCGTACTTCTCGGTGTAGCCCTCGAACTGACCGTGCGCGAGCAGCGGCAGCCCCGGCAGCGTCGCCATCAGCGCGCACACGCCGAAGTAGTGTTCCCCCTTGCCGAACTGGCTCTCGGCGGTGGCCTCGTCGGGGTTGCTCATGAAGTTGACGAAGCGCTGCAGGATGGCCGGGTCGTAGGCCAGGACGTTCTTGAGGGAGCGGCGGTACTTGGCGTTGTCGCGGTCGCGCAGCATGTGCATGAAGGCGCTGTTGTAGACGCGGTGCATGCCCAGCGTGCGCACGAAATAGCCCTCCATCAGCCAGAAGGCCTCGGCCAGCAGCAGCGTGTCGGGCGCCTCCTGCGCCACGCGGTCCACGACCTCGCGCCAGAACTCCCGTGGCATGGCCGTGTCGAACGCCGCCTGCGACAGGGCGTGCGCCGCGCGTCCGGGGATGTCGCTGCCCTCGCCGGGCGCCGGGTACCAGAGGCGGCGCACGTGGCGGCGGGCCAGCACCATGGCGGCGTCGAAGCGGATCACGGGGAAGCGCCGCGCCACGGCCAGCACTTCCCGGATCACGGCCTCGCGCGCCGCGGGGTTCAGGTAGTCGATCTGCGCGGTGTCGTTCCACGGCATGCTGGTGCCGTCGTTGCCGTGGTAGATGAAGCGGGCGTGGCCGGTGGCGCGGTCGGTCCGGCGGAAGACGATCGCGGCGTCGCTGTGGTCGGCGTAGTGGTCCTCCAGGTGGATGGCCGCGCGCGGGTCGGACGAGAGGTCCTCGCCGGTGAAGGAGTAGGCGGGGTAGGGCGGGTGGTCGAGGCCCAGGAACAGGTCGGGCCGCTCGACGACCCAGCGCCCGTCGAGGCCGGTGTGGTTGGGCACCATGTCGCCGGCGAGTCGCACGCCGCGCGCTTCGGCGCGTCGCTTGAGGTCGGCCAGCGCCTCCTCGCCGCCGAGGTCGTCGGCCACGCGGTAGTCGTCCAGTGCGTAGGCGCTCGCGAGGGCCTCGGGGTTGCCGCGGCGCTGTTTGATGGTGCGTGAGGCCCGGCTGCGCTGCCAGATGCCGATCAGCCACAGCCCGGTGACGCCGCGCGACGAGATCTCGTCCAGCTCCTCGTCGGGCACCTGGTCGAGGCGGGCGACGGGCCGGCCGTAGCGTCGCGACAGCTGGTGGAGCCAGACGTGCGTGTTCTTGGCGAGCAGGACCAGGCTCGGCATCCACTCGCGGTCGTGGCTGTAGCGGACGGCCTCGTGCTCCTCGTCGCGGGTCGCGGCCGGCGCGCCGGCGGCCGGGGCCGCCGCCTCGGCGAAGCTGATCTCGGGCGCGGCGCCGGCGCCCTCGAAGCGGGCGCGGCGCTCCTCGTGCAGCACGCCCGCGGCCAGCAGCAGGGGAGGGGCCTCGTCGCCCAGCCAGGGCGACCACGCCTCGTGGGCGCGCAGCAGCTGGGCCAGCAGGTCGTCGGGCGCCAGTCGTTGCGGCAGCACGAGCAGGTCGGCCAGGCTGTCGACGTGCGCGTCGAAGGCCGGCAGTCGGCCGAGGTAGGCCAGCAGGCTCGGCCAAGCCAGCGCGTAGCCCGGCCGGGCGCGCAGGGGCGCGTCGTCGATCAGGTCGCGCACCGGGTCGAGGGCGCGGTTCCCGCCGGCGAGGCCCAGCAGCAGCAGGGGCAGCAGCCAGGCGGCGTCGGCGTCGACGTCGGCCGCGGCGAGCGCGTCAGCTCCTCCCGCGGCAGCGGGCCGCGCGTGTACGCCC
>DYDD01000053.1 GCA_020718045.1 Fibrobacter sp.
CCCCTGTCACCACAGGATGTGTGGATCCGAGTCGCATCACAGCATGGGTAGGGACAATTTCACCGATGACTGGAAATCCCCAGCGCATCGTGAACTGCTTCCATGAGCCCTTCGCTGAGCGTGGGATGCGGGTGCACCACCCTGCTCCAGGTCGCCAGATCCCCCCCGAACCCCAGGGCGGTCGCGGCGGCCGCGATCAGATCGGTGGCGTGGGGTCCGACCATGTGGACGCCCAGGACCCGCCCCCCGGACTCCTCGGCCACGACCTTCACGAAACCGTGCAGTTCGTTGAGGATGGAGGCCTTGCCGAGGGCGGACATCGGGAAGCGTCCTAGGCGGACCTCGTGGCCGCGGGCGACGGCTTCCTCCTCGGTCAGGCCGACGGAGGCGACCTCCGGCGAGCAGTAGGTGCAGGAGGGGATCAGGTCGAGATCGACGGGCATCACGTCGCGGCCGGCGGCGTGGCCGGCGGCGACCAGCGCCTGGGCGCCGGCGGTGTGCGCCAGCTGGGGGGCCAGCGTGATGTCGCCGATGGCGTAGACGCCCGGCGCCGCCGTCTGTTGGTAGGCGTCGGTCTGGACGAAGCCGCGCTTGTCGACGACGGCGCCGGCTTCGGCCAGACCCAGGCCCTCGGTGACCGGCCGGCGGCCGACCGCCAGCAGCAGGTGCGAGGCGGTGCGCATGACCGCCTCCCCGGTCGCGAGGTTCTTCAGCTCGGCCTCCACGCGGTCGCCGACACGCGCGATCCGCACGGCGCGGTGGCCGCAGAGCACGTCGACCTTCCGGCGGGACAGCGCCTGCCCGATCTCGCGCGAACAGTCCGCGTCCTCCAGGGGCAGGACGCGCGGCAGCATCTCCACCAGCGTCACCTCGCCGCCGAAGGTCGCCACGATGTCGGCGAACTCGACGCCGACCGCCCCGGCCCCCAGCACGATCAGCGACGTCGGCAAGGCCGGGATCTCCAGCAGGTGGTCGCTGGTCAGGATGCGCTCGCCGTCGGGCTGCACGCCGGGCACGACGCCGGCCGCCGAGCCGGTGGCGACGATGATCTTCGGCGCCAGCAGGGCCGCGGGTGGTTCGCCGGAGCGTTCCACGACGACGCGGCCGGCGCCGTCGAGGCGCCCGCGTCCCCGCACGACCTCGACCCCGGCGCCGTCGAGCAGCACGCCGACACCGAGGACGCCCTTGCGCACGACCGTCTCGCGGCGCTTCTGGACCTTCGCCCAGTCGAAGGAAGCGGCGGGCACCTCCACGCCGAAGGTCTTCGCGCCCTTGCGGCAAAGCTCCCAGGTGCGCGCCGACTGCAGCAGGGCCTTGGTCGGGATGCAGCCGCGCAGCAGGCAGGTGCCGCCGAGCCGTTCGTCCTTCTCGACCAGGACGGTGCGCAGCCCGAGCCGAGCGCCGTGCGCGGCGGCCGCGTAGCCGCCCGGCCCGGCGCCGATCACGACGAGGTCGCAGGATCGTTCGTTCATGGTCCACTCCCGGGGATGTCGCCCGCGGCGGGGCCGGCCGGTCCGCGCCGCGACCATCATAGGAGCCGGTCGCGGGGAATGCCAGCCGCGACCGGCGGGATCCGCGGCCGCTCTCCGGCGTTGACGGATCGCGCCGCGCGGGTTCTGATGGGAGCGGCTCGCCACGGCGGCGGACCGTTCACGTCAGGAGACACGCCATGCTCGACTTCAGGCCCGCGGAAGGTCCAGGACGTTTCCACCCCGCCGGTCGGCCGTACCGGATGCTCGTGCTGGGCTTCGCCAGCCTGCTGACCTTCGGCAGCTACTTCGCCTACGACATCATCGGGGCCCTGGCCCCCTCGCTGGTGGAGGACCTGGGCGCCTCGCGCAGCACCATCGGCGGCTTGTACACCGCGTACAGCGTGGCGGCGATCCTGGCGGTGTTCGGCGGCGGCTTCCTGATCGACCGCCTGGGCACGCGGCGCTCCAGCATGATCTTCTCGGTCCTGGTGCTGTGCGGCGCGCTGGTGGTGGCCTATGCCAAGTCGATCCCGATGGTCTTCGTCGGCCGCTTCATCTTCGGGGCCGGCGCCGAGCCGCTGGTCGTGGCGCAGAGCGCCATCCTCGCCCGCTGGTTCCGCAACAAGGAGATCGCCCTGGCCTTCGGCATCTCGCTGACGGTCTCGCGCCTGGGCACGCTGTTCGCCTTCAACACCGGCGAACTGATCGCCCAGACCTTCGGCGGCTACCGGGCCGCCCTGGTCGCGGCCGCGATCTTCTGCTGCGTCTCGCTGCTGGGCAACATCGTCTACGTGATCCTGGACCGTCGCGGCGAGCGCCACCTGCCCGACCTCCAGGAGACCGGCGCCGAGGACAAGATCACCCTCGCGCACGTCCTGAAGCTCAGCCCCAGCTTCTGGTACGTGACGCTGCTCTGCCTGACCTTCTACTCCGCGGTGTTCCCCTTCACGGCCCTGAGCACCGACTTCTTCGTCGACAAGTGGGGAGTGCAGCGGGTGGCCGAGGCGAGCGGCGGCTTCCTGGCCAACGTCTTCGGCAACTTCCTGCACATGTTCCAGACCGCCGGCGGGCTGTCCTCGATCATCATCTTCGCCTCGATGATCTGCGCGCCCTTCGCCGGCCTGCTGGTCGACCGCGTGGGCAGGCGGGCCACGATGATGCTGGTGGGCTCGATCCTGATGGTCCCGGCCTACCTGCTGCTCGGGCTGACCGACATCTACCCGGTGCTGCCGATGATGGTGCTGGGCGCCGCCTTCGTGCTGGTGCCGGCGGCCATGTGGCCGGCGATCCCGCTGGTGGTCAAGGCCGAGCACACAGGCACCGCCTTCGGCCTCTGCACCGCGATCCAGAACATCGGCCTGGCCCTCTTCCCCTACCTGAACGGGAGGCTGCGCGACGCCACCCAGGGCTACAGCGCCAGCATGCTGATGTTCGCGGGCCTGGGCGTCGTGGGGTTCGTCTTCGCGCTGCTGCTGAAACGGGCCGACCACGCCGGCGGCCGCGTGCTGGAGGGCCGGCCGCCCCGGGCACCGGGGGTTTGACGCCTCCGCGACCGCTGCCTATCATTCCCGGGCCCGCCCCGCGGGCCCGGCGCCGCGTACGGCGACCGACGATGCACGAGAGCCTGGAGGTCCCATGAAGATCGCCGTCTGCGTGAAGCAGGTCCCCGATTCCGAGACCAGGATCACCCTGGCGGCGCCGGGGCCGGAACTCGACCGGTCCGGGTTCACCCGCGTGCTGAACCCCTACGACGCCTACGCGGTCGAGGAGGCGGTCCGCATCAAGGAGCGCCTGGGCGCCGGCTGCGAGATCACCGTCGTGACGATCGGCCCGATCCGCGCCGTCGAGACGCTGAAGAAGGACTGCCTGGCGGTGGGCTGCGACCGCGCGATCCGCGTCGACGAGCCCGCGCTGGAGAACGCCGAGCCGCTGCAGACGGCGAAGGTGCTCGCCGCGGTGCTGCGGCGCGGCGCCTACGACCTGATCCTGACCGGCAAGCAGGCCATCGACGACGACAGCGCGCAGGTGGGGCCGATGCTCGCCGAGCTGCTGGACTGTTCGCAGGCGACCGTGGTGACGAAGCTGGAGCTGGGCGAGGGCGTCTTCACCGCCACCTGCGAGATCGAGGGCGGCGCTGCGGTCGTGCGGGGCTCGCTGCCCGCGGTGATCACCTGCCAGAAGGGCCTGAACGAGCCGCGCCTGCCCAGCCTGCCGAACATCATGAAGGCCGGGATGAAGCCGCAGGAGACCCTGACCTGCGCCGACCTGGGCCTCGGGATCCCCGCGGCCCGCTCCCGGGTCACGACGTACACCCCGCCCCCGCCGCGGGCCGCGTGCCGGATGGTCGCCGCCGACGATCCCGCCGCCGCCGCCCGGGAACTGGCGCGCCTGCTGCGCGATGAAGCCAAAGTCATCTGACGGGAGACCGGACATGCCGAACATCGCCGTTTACATCGAGCAGAGCGGGGGAGCCGCCAAGAAGGTCGCCTGGCAGATGACGGCCGAGGCGCGTCGTCTCGTCGATCGAACGGGCGGCGAGGTCTGGGCCGTCGTGCTGGGTGACGCCGCTTGCGCCGCCGAGGCCGGCCGCCAAGGCGCCCACCGCGTCTTCACCGCCGCCGACGACGCCTTCGCCCGCTACGACGCCGAGACCTGGACACGGGCCCTGGCCGCCTTCGTCGCGACCCGCCGCCCCGACCTGCTGCTGGTGGGCGCGACCGCGGTGGGCAAGGACTTCGCACCCCGCCTGGCGGCGCGGCTGGACGCCGCCTGCGTGAGCGACTGCATCGGCTTGGACTACGACGGCGGGTTCAGGCTGCGCCGCCCGATCTTCGCCGGCAAATGCTACGCCGAGGTGGCGGTCGAGGCGCCGGTCGCGGTGGCGGGCGTGCGCCCGAACGCCTTCCCCCTCTTCGCGGGCGGCGGCGTTGACGCGCCGGTCGAGGCATTCGACCCCGGCCTGGGCGGCTTCGCGCCGCACGCCGCGGTCGTCGAGACGGTCACGTCGGCGGAGAAGAAGATCGAGCTGACCGAGGCCGAGGTCATCGTGTCGGGCGGTCGCGGTCTCAAGGAGGCCGCCAACTATCAGCTGATCGAGACGCTGGCTTCGACCATGGGCGCCGCAGCAGGCGCCAGCCGCGCCATCGTCGACGCCGGCTGGGTGCCCCACTCCCACCAGGTCGGGCAGACCGGCAAGACCGTCAGCCCGAAGCTCTACGTGGCGGTCGGGATCAGCGGCGCGATCCAGCACCTCGCGGGCATGAGCTCGTCGAAGTGCATCGTGGCGATCAACAAGGATCCCAACGCCCCGATCTTCAAGGCCGCCGACTACGGCATCGCAGCCGACCTCTTCGAGGTCGTGCCCGCGCTGGACGCGGCGATCCGGACCCTGGACTGAACCGGGAAACGTCGCCGCCACGGCCCGGGCCGCACAAGCAGAGGGGCTCCGCCGCGGCGGAGCCCCTTCTGCTTGCCCGCGCGCGGCGGCGGTCAGCGCGTGATCACGGTCCTGACGGGCCGCAAGCCGACGTTGGCCACGCCGGCGACGGGGTACATGAACCCCCGACGGGCGCTCCGGCAGGCGTGGGCCGGGTTCGCGTAGTTGCCGCCGCGGGTGACCCGCAGCGAACCGGCGACCTCGTGCAGCGGATCGGTCGCATCGCCCGGGGCGTACGGCGCGAAGAGATCATGGCACCACTCCGCCACGTTGCCGTGCATGTCGTAGAAACCCCAGGCGTTGGGCAGCTTCTGCTCCACGCGCATGACCACCGGCATGCAGCTCCAGCCGACCTGGTCGAGGTTCGGGTCGACGCACCCCGGGTTCAGCAGCGGTCCGTTGGTGAAGGGCGTGGTCGAGCCCGCACGGCAGAGGTACTCCCACTCGGCCTCGGTGGGCAGCCGGTAGCCCGGCGTCGCGGTCGGGCTCCCGGCGACGAGCGTCCAGGTGGCATGGTCATAGGCGCGCGGCAGGCCCTGGCGGAGGCTCCGCCAGTCGCAGTAGGCGATCGCGCCGTACCAGTTCAAGCCGCCGACGGGGTAGGTCGTCTGATCGGGGTTCGGGATCCGGAACGAATCCGCCGTGGCGATGAACCGCAACGTCGTGGCAGCGAAGTTCAGCAGTTCGATGTCGGAGCCGTCGAGGTTGTCGCGCACGTGGTAGCTCACGACGTTGTCGACGACCAACGAGTCGAAGCTGCAGTGGCCCTGGCGGTAGGCCCAGTTCAGCTGCGTGCGGAAGGCCTCGCGCGTGACCTCGCTCCTGGCGGCGAAGAGGCTGCGGGTCAGGGTGACCTGGCGCTGGATCTCCTCGCTGCTGCGACCCCACTCGTCCTCGGGGCTGCCCATGGTGAACGAGCCCTCCGGCACGAACCGGTACCCGGTCGGCGCCGGCAGGTCCTGGCGGTAGATGCCGATGAAAGCCGTGGTGCCGCCGAAGACCTCCAGCGTCTGCGGGTTGACGATCGGCAGCCACCAGCCGCTGCGCGTCTCCCAGGTCAGCGTGTACACGCCGGAGTCGAGCGCGTCCAGGGTCAGGTCGCCCGCCCCGTCCAGCCGGTAGCCGTCGGGACCGGTGAGGACCCAGGTCGTGCCGGGATCGTCCGGGGTGGCGTCGATGACGATCGTGCTGGGCAGGTTCTCCCGGTAGAGGCCGGCGAACTCCACGCTGCCGCCCGCCTCGAGCTTCAGGGTCGACGTGACCGGCGTGGGGCGGACCCAGCCCTCGACGGCGCCCCAGGTCAACGTGTAGCTGCCCAGGGACTGCGAGGCGAAGGTGCGCGCGCCGCTCCCGCTCTCGTTGAAACCGCCGGGACCGCGCAGGGTCCACGCGATGGTCAGGGTCGTCGGGCTGGGCGTCACGACCACGGTGCCGGACGTGGGGGGCGCGGTGGACGAGCCGCCTCCGTCGTCGCTGCAGCCGCCGCCGACGGCCATGGCGGCGGCGAGCGCGGCGCAGACGAGGAACAGGTGTCGCTGCTGGAACATCGTCGACCTCGGGGGGGTGGAGTGATCGGGACCGGAGGCCGTCGCCGGCCCCGTCTAATGTAGGGGCCGGTCGTCGCCAGCGTCAAGCGGGGAAGCGCCCCTGGGGGGCTTCAGGCGCCCAGGAGACCCCTGGCGACGGCCACCGCCGTCTGGGCCTCGTCGACCAGCTGCTGCAGGATCTCGCGCAGGGGCTGGGTGCGGGTCACCAGGCCGACCGACTGGCCGGCCATGAGCGAGCCGCGCTCGACGTCGCCGTCCACCGCCCCTTCGCGCAGGGAGCCGACCCAGTACTTCTCCACCTCGAACTGGGCGTCCTGGCGGCTCAGCTCCCCGGACTCCACCTTGCGCAGCAGGTCGAGCTGCAGCCCGCCGAAGCGCTGCATCGCGGCGTTGTTCAGCGCGCGCACGGCGACCACCGGCAGCTTGGACGAGTACTGGGGCGTGGCGATCGCCTCGCGCGAGCGGGCCCGGATGAAGGCCTGCTTGAACGCCGGGTGGGCCAGGCACTCGTCGGCGACGACGAAGCGCGTGCCGAGCTGGGCGCCGGCCGCCCCCATCAGGCAGAGGTGCCCGATCATGCGGCCGTCCGCGATGCCGCCGGCGACGAAGATCGGCAGCCGGTCCGCGTAGGGGAACAGGACCTCCTGCAGCAGCACCGAGGTCGAGACGTGGCCGATGTGGCCGCCCGCCTCGCTCCCCTCCAGGATGAGCGCGTCGGCCCCGTAGCCGATCATGCGCTCGGCGATGGAGCCGGCCGAGGCGAAGCAGATCACCTTGGCGCCGCTCGCGCGGGCCTGCTCGACCTCGCTCTGGCGCGGGATCGAGCCGGCGAAGAAGATGTGGCTGAGACCCTTCTCGCAGCAGATGTCCAGATGGGCCCGGTAGTTCGGGGCGATGACGATGATGTTGGCGCCGAAAGGCCGGTCCGTCAGGGCGCGGGTGGCGTCGATCGAGGCCGTGAAGAGCTCGGGCGGCATGTTGCCGCCGGCGAGGGAGGCGAAGCCGCCCAGGTTGCAGAACGACGCGACCAGGTGCGGGTCCGAGATCCAGGTCATGGCGCCGCACATGATCGGCACGTGGGAGCCGAAGAACCCGGCGCCGCGTCGCCACAGGCGGTCCAACTCGGGAGTCGTGCGCACGGGATCGTAGACGGACATCGCAGCCTCCAGCGCTCGTGGACCCGAAGGGGCGCGCCGACGGGCGGGCACCGTCGGCGACGGTGATATCTTACCGCACGTGTCCGGGTTTGCAAGGGCCGAGGCCGGCCGCCGCCGCGGCCCGGCTCAGTCGGCGAGCTGCCGCTCGATCATCTCGGCGAGGTCCAGCGCGCGCAGCGTCTCCTCGCGCCCGGTCTCCTTGATGCCGTCGCCGATCATCGTCAGGCAGAACGGGCAGGCGGTGCAGACCTCCGCGGCCCCGGTGCCGGCGGCCTCGTCGACCCGATTCTGGTTGATGCGCGTGCCCAGGGACTCCTCCATGAACATCCGGGCCCCGCCGGCGCCGCAGCAGAAGCCGTCGCGGCGGCTGCGGGCCATCTCGACGCGTTCGAGCCCCAGGGCGTCGACGAGGTCGCGCGGCGCGTCGTAGACGCCGTTGTGTCGGCCCAGGTAGCAGGAATCGTGGTAGGTGACCCGGGCGGCGCCGCCCGGGCGCAGCTTCAGACGGCCCTGCCCGACGAGGTCCAGCAACAGTTCGGAGTGGTGCAGCACGCGCGAGGCGGACCAGTCGAACTGGGGGTATTCGTTGCGGATCATGTTGAAGCAGTGCGGGCAGGCCGTCACCACGGCGCCGACCTCGTACCGGGCGAAGGTCTTGAGGTTGCGCCGCGCCTGCGCCTGGAAGAGGTACTCGTGGCCGGCGCGTCGGGCCGGGTCGCCGCAGCAGCCTTCCTCGGTGCCCAGCACGGCGTAGTCGACGCCGGCGCGGTCCAGCAGGCGGCACACGGTCCGCAGGACGTCCTTGTTGCGCTCGTCGTAGGCGCCGGCGCAGCCCACGAAGAGCAGGTACTCGGCGCGGCCCTTGTCGCGCAGGCGCGGCACCGGCAGGTCCCCGATCCAGTCCTCGCGGGCGGCGGCCCCGACGTTCCAGGGGTTCGAGTTGTTCTCCAGGCCGCGCAGCGCCGCCTGGAACTCCGGCGGCATGGCCGACTCCATCATCATGCGGTGGCGGCGCAGGTCCACGACGTGGTCGACGTGTTCGATGGCGACCGGGCAGACCGTCTGGCAGTAGCCGCAGGTGGTGCAGCCCCACAGCACGTCGTCGGGGATCACGACGCCGGCGAGCGCCGGCCTCTCGAGCGCGGCCGACGCGGCGGCCGCCTCCTCGTCGCGGCCCTGGTGCTTCAGCTTGCCCACCCGGCGCAGGCCGTCGGCGACGGCCAGCAGGTGGTCGCGCTGGTCGGTGATGAGCTCGCGCGGCCGCAGGGGCTTGCCCGTGGCGGCCGTGGGGCAGTGCACCGTGCAGCGCCCGCACTCGGTGCAGGAGTACATGTCCAAGAGGCGCCGCCAGGAGTAGTCCTCCAGCTTCCCGACGCCGAAGACCTCGCGCCCCTCGAATTCCATCCGGGCGGGCGCGGCCGGCGGGCCCAGCTTCATCGTGAACACGTTGGGCAGGGCGGTCAGCACGTGGAAGTGCTTGCCGTAGGGCAGGAAGTTCAGGAACGCCAGCACCAGGACCAGGTGCGACCAGTACGTCGCTTCCAGCCACGTCAGGGTCGCCGGCGCGGGGACGCCCGCGAACAGCTCCGACAGCGCGGTTCCGGCGTAGGACCAGCCGGCTTCGGGATGGTCCGGTCGCAGGGCGAACAGCGCCCCGTCGCCGAGCAGGTCGGTGACCATCAGCGCGGCGATCCAGGCCAGGATCAGCACGCCCTCGGCGCTGAGGTGCAGGCGCCGGGGCCGCAGCACCAGCCGACGCCAGGCCGCGAAGCCCACGGCCGCCAGCACGATCAGCGCGAACGTGTCCTTCAGCACCGCGTAGGCCTGGCCAAAGGGGCCGTGGAAGCCCGGCAGCTGGAAGTCGGGGTCGAAGCCGCGGCCGCACAGCGCGATCGTGCGCAGGGACACCACCAGGAAGCCCGCGAAGATGCCCACGTGCATCCAGCCCGCGCCCCGCTCGTAGAGCAGCCGCCGCTGGCCGAAGCCGATGGCGAACAGGCGCCGCAGGCGCTCGCCGACGCGGTCGCGCCGGTCGTCGGCCGCGGCGGCCCGCAGCAGCCAGTAGCGGTCCGCGATGGTGTTCGCGAACATCGCCAGCGCCGCCAGCAGCAGCACGGTGGTCAGCACGGGGTTCATGGCCGTCCTCACGGGTCGGGAGACGCGACGCCGTCGCCAAGATAGCAACCGCGGACGGGTCGGGGAACCGAAAATCCGGGCCCGCTCCCGCCACCCCGGGGTGGACACGAGGGGATGTCCTCGGTACATTCTGCGGGATTCGCGACCCAGTCGTAGGAGCGCCGGGACCGTGTCCCGGTTTTCTGTGAGGGAGCCGCCATGGACCACAACCGCCTCGACGACGACGACCCGACTCCCGGCGATGACGCGGTCCGGGAGCTCCTGCTCGGTATGCGCCGGGTGGCCGTGGTCGGCATCTCCGAGAACCCGGAGCGGGCCAGCCACGGCATCGCCCGCTTCCTGCTCGGCAGGGGGATCGAGGTCGCGGGTGTCAACCCGCAGCTGCGGGAGGTGCTGGGCGCGCCCGTCTACCCGACCCTGGCCGACGTGCCGGGGCCGATCGACGTGGTCGACGTGTTCCGCCGCAGCGAGGCCGTCCCCGCCATCGTGGACGCCGCCATCGCCGCGGGGGCGCGCGCCGTCTGGCTGCAGGAAGGCGTGGTCCACCCCGAGGCGTCGCGCAAGGCGGTCGCCGCCGGGCTGACGGTCGTCGCGGACCGCTGCATCTACAAGGAATGGCTGCGCCTGGCCAACGCCTGAACCCCGGCGGCCGCGCCGGACGACGCAACAAGAACCGGAACACCGCGGCGCGATCGCCGCCAAGGACGAGGGAGCAGCCATGAGCCGCATCTGCATGATCGGGACGGGATACGTGGGCCTCGTCTCGGGAGCCTGCCTGGCCGACTTCGGTCACGAGGTCTGGTGTGTCGACATCAACGCCGAGCGCATCGCCGACCTGCACCGCGGCGTCATGCCGATCTACGAGCCGGGGCTCGACCGCCTCGTCGCGAAGAACGTCGCCGGGGGCCGCCTCTTCTTCACCACCTCGCTGGCCGAGGCGATGGGCGCGACCGACGTGATCTTCATCGCCGTGCAGACGCCCATGTCCGACGGCGGCGAGGCCGACCTGACCTACGTGCTGAACGTCGCGCGCGAGGTCGGCAGCCTGATGACGCGCCCCAGCGTGGTGGTCACCAAGAGCACCGTGCCGGTGGGCACCTCGCGGAAGGTCAGGACGGCCATCCTGGAATCCCAGCCGCGGCCGGTGGACTTCGAGCTGGCCAGCAACCCGGAATTCCTGCGCGAGGGCTCGAGCATCGAGGACTTCATGCGCCCCGACCGCGTCGTGGTCGGCGCCGATTCGGCCTTCGGCGAGAAGGTCATGCGCGAGATCTACCGTCCGCTGTACCTGCTGGAGACCCCGATCCTGGTCTGCGACATCGAATCGGCGGAGCTGATCAAGTACGCCAGCAACGCCTTCCTCGCGGTGAAGATCTCCTACATCAACGAGATCTCCACGCTGGCCGACCGCGTGGGCGCCGACGTCTCGATGGTGGCCAAGGCCATGGGCCTCGACAAGCGCATCGGCCCGAAGTTCCTGCACGCCGGCCTGGGCTTCGGCGGCTCCTGCCTGCCCAAGGACACCAACGCCATCGTCCACATCGCCGAGCAGGCCGGAACGGACATGAGCATCGTGCGCGCGGCGATCGGCGTGAACGAGCGCCTGCCCGACCTCGCCATGGCGAAGGTCCGCGAGCTGCTGCCCGAGCTGAAGGGCGCGGTCGTGGCCATGCTGGGCCTGAGCTTCAAGCCGAACACCGACGACATCCGCGACGCGCCCAGCCGCCCGCTGGTCGCGGCCCTGCAGGCGGCGGGCGCCACGCTGCGCGTGCACGACCCGGTGGCCATGGACAACTTCCGCGCCCTCCACCCCGCCCTGCGCTACTGCGAGGGTCCGTACGACGCCGCGGCCGGCGCCGACCTCGTCCTGCTGGTCACCGAGTGGAACGAGTACCGGCAGCTCGACCTGGCGCGCCTCGGGGCGGCCGTGTCCGGGCGCCGCTTCCTGGACTGCCGCAACGTCTACAACAGCGCCCTGCTGGGCGAGCACGGCTTCGCCTACCGTTGCTTCGGGCGCCCCCGCGCCTAGCGACCCCCACGACCGGGACCCCCACGACCGGGAACCCCGCGACCGGCCGCAGACGGGACGGGAAAGGACGGCATGCACGAGAACGACGGCCACCGCATCGCCCGCTACGACCTGGTGACGCCGATGCTGCCCTGCAAGCAGGAGATCCTCGCCGGCGTCGACCGCCTGCTGTCGACCGGGGAGTACATCCTGGGCCGCGAGGTGCGCGCCTTGGAGGAGGAGATGGCCGCGGCCTGCGGGACCGCCGACGCCGTCGGCGTCGCCTCCGGCTCCGCGGCCCTGTACATGGCGCTTCAGATCGCCGGCGTCGGCCCGGACGTCGAGGTCGTGACCACCCCCTACACCTTCGTCGCCACGATCGAGGCGATCATCCGCCTGGGCGGCACGCCCGTCTTCGCGGACATCGACCCCCGCACGCTCGACCTGGACCCGGATCTCGCCGCCGCGGCCGTCACCGGGCGCACCCGCGTCCTGCTGCCGGTGCACATCTTCGGCATGCCCTGCGAGATGGAGTCCTTCGCCCTGACCGCCGAGCGGCACGGCCTCGACCTCGTCGAGGACATGTGCCAGGCCTACGGCTCCCTGTACCGCGGCCGGCCCTGCGGTTCCTTCGGGCGCCTGTCCTGCCTGAGCTTCTACCCGACTAAGAACCTGCCCGGCATCGGGGACGGCGGGATGATCCTCTGCCGCGACGCCGCCGACGCCGCCCCGCTGCGACGGCTGCGCGGCCACGAGACGGTCCGCGTCGGGAACCGCCTGCTGCCGGGCTGGAACAGCCGCCTCGACGAGATCCAGGCCCTGGCGATCCGCATCCGGCTGGCCCGCTTCGCCGACGAGCAGGCCGACCGCGACCGCGCCGCCGCCATCTACAACGGGCTGATCCCCGTCGCCAACCGGCTCGCCGCGCCCCGACCGGGCTCGGGGCTCCGCGTGACCCATCATCAGTACTGGATCCGCGTGCCGGATCGTGCCAGACTGGAGGCCCGCCTGCGGGAAGCCGGCATCGACTTCGGCATCTACTACGCGCCGCCGCTGCACCGCCACGAGCTGGCCGAGTACTGCCGGGTGCACGGCGATCTGGCGCACGCCGAAGCCGCGGGACGGGAAGTGCTGGCCCTGCCGATCCACCAGGCGTTTCCCGAGCGCGACGCCTTCAGGATCGGGGAGCTGGTGCAGGAACACCTTGCGCGGACGGCCTGACGCGAACGCGGACCGCGACCACGGGAGCGTACGAGCGATGAGCAGCGGCACCTACACCCTGGGAACCCTGGACGGGCGCCTCAACCGCGCCCAGACCCTGCTGGTCATCGAGCGGCTGCGCGCGGCGCACCCCCGGGCCATCTTCGACATGGTCACCGTCTCGGACCCCCGCACCAACCGGCTGAGCGCGTCGGAGCTGTACTGCGCCAACTCGGCGGCGGAGATCGAGCTGCTGTTGTCGCACCTGCTGGACGGCGGGTACCAGCTGCTCGACGTCGCCGCGGAGGACATCGTGCGCCCGCTGCCGAGCGGGCTGGTCGTCGCCGCGGTGCCGGAGCGCAACACGCCCTTCGACGCCCTGCTGCACAAGGGCGGTTGCATCGCGGACGATCTCGAGGACGGTACGCGCGTCGGCGTCCTCTCCCGCCGCTCGATGGCCCAGATCCACCAGCTCTGGCCCCAGCTCAAACCGAAGCTGCTCTACGGCGGCGCCGTCGAGGCCCTGGACGCGTACCTCCAGGACGAAGCCGTGGATTGCCTGGTGATGCCCGCGGCCATCGCCGAGCGACTGGGCGTGCAGGACATCGTGACGGAGATCTTCTTCCCGGAGTTGACGCTGCCCGGGGCCGGCCAGGGACTCATCGCCATCATCGCGCGGGCCGGCGACGCCGAGGCGCTCGCCATGGCCGGGGCCGTGGACTCCCCCCAGTCGCGAGCGGAGATGACGGCCGAGCTGGCCTTCCGCGAGCGGATCTGCTCGGACCAGGACTGCCCCCTCGGCGTGCTGGCCCAGGCGGGCGAGGACAGCCTGATCATCACCGGCGCCGTGGGTTCCCTGCACGGCCACTCCATGAACCAGGCCGTGCTGCGCGGGCCCTCGTCCGAGGCGGCGGCGCTGGGCGTGCGCCTCGCCGAGCAGCTGCTGCTCAACACGGCGTCCCTGATCGACCTGCTGGAAGCCGACTTCCCCGAGGGGCTGCCTGTGGAGCTGGAGGATGGCGCGGCGGCGCCGCAGGAGGACGACGACCCCCGCGAGGCGAGCCTGCCGGAAGATCTCGACGAGGAGATCAGGGGCGGCGGGGACGACCCCTACGACGACGACTACGTCGAACCAAGGGACGACTACTGAACCTGGACGACTACTAAGCCTGCCGCTCGGCCGCCGCCAAGGCCGCCGCGACGGCGGCGGCGGCGAACGGGTCGCGCATCTGGGCCGTGCCGATCTGCACGGCGACCGCTCCCACCGCGAAGAACTTCAGCGCATCCTCGAGGGTCGCGATCCCGCCGACGCCCACCACGGGCAGCCCCGTCTCCTGCACGATCTCGTCGACCCTGGCCAGCGCCACCGGCAGCAGCGCGGGCCCGCTGTAGCCGCCCCGGCGGCGTGGCAGGACCGGCGCGCCCGTGCGCAGGTCCACGTCCATGCCGACCAGGGTGTTGATGGCGGTCACGCCGTCG
>DYDD01000054.1:0-6465 GCA_020718045.1 Fibrobacter sp.
GGCAGGGTGGAGCAGGCCGCCCGCACCGCGCTGGCCGCCCGCGCCGCGCGCTTGGACCACCTGGCGCAGAAGGCGCAGTGGCTGGATCCGGTGCGCCAGCTGCGGCGGGGCTGGAGCCTGACCCTGGACGCGAGCGGCCGGCTGTTGCGCGGCCCCGACGAGGTTGCACCGGGCGACCGGCTCGTCACGCGGCTGCACCGCGGGGAAATCGTGAGTATCGTGGAGGTCGCCGGCGACGCCGGCCGGGACCAGGGGAGGACGACATGACGGCGAAGGACAAGATGACGACGGCGGACAAGGCGACGGCGGAGGACAAGGCGACGGCGGAGGACAAGGCGACGGCGGAGGACATGGCGCCGAGCTTCGGCGAGGCGCTGGCCGAGGTCGAGGCCATCCTGGCCCGGCTGGAGAAGGACGAGATCGACGTCGACGAGCTGTCCGGCGAGGTGAAGCGCGCCGTGGTGCTGGTCGACCTGTGCCGCGAGAAGCTCCGGCGCACCGAGCTGGAGGTCCAGGACTTCACGGCCCGCCTGCGCGAGGACCGGCCGGCGGCCGGCGAAGGGCCGCCCGCGTGACCGCGGACCCCTCCGCTCCGCCCCTGATCCGGGTCCGCGACCTCTGCCGCGACTACGGCGTCTCGCGCCGCCGCGAGGGCGTGCGCGGCGGCGTGGTGGACCTGCTGCGGCCCCGCCGCGAGACCCTGCGCGCCGTCGACCGGGTCAGCTTCGACGTCGCGCCCGGCGAGATGGTCGGCTACATCGGGGCCAACGGCGCCGGCAAGAGCACGACCATCAAGATGCTCACCGGCATCCTGACCCCGACCTCCGGCACCGTCGACGTCGGCGGCCTGGTGCCCTGGCGCGACCGCGGCCACTACACGCGCCACATCGGGGCGGTCTTCGGCCAGCGCACCCAGCTGTGGTGGGATCTGGCGGTGGTCGAATCCTTCCGCCTGCTGCAGAAGATCTACGAGGTGCCGGACGCCGACTACCGCCGCCAGCTCGGCCGCCTGGACGAGCTGCTGGGCCTCGGGGAGTTCCTGCACCAGCCGGTGCGCAAGCTGTCCCTGGGCCAGCGCATGCGCTGCGAGCTCGCGGCGGCGCTGCTGCACTCGCCGCGGCTGCTCTTCCTGGACGAGCCGACGATCGGCCTGGACGTCGTGGCCAAGGAGAGCGTGCGCACGTTCCTGCGCGACATCCGCGAGAGCCAGGGCACGACCGTGCTGCTGACGACCCACGACCTCGGCGACATCCAGCAGCTCTGCCGGCGCGTGATCATCATCGACCGCGGCCGGGTGGTGTACGACGGCGACCTCGACGGGCTGCGGGACCGGGTCGGCGACCGCGTGGAGCTGCACGTCGAGCTGCGCACGCCGGCCGCGAGCGCGGACCTGGCCGCCGACACCGCCGGCCTGCCGGTGCGGTGGCGGGAGGCGGCGGGCCTGCAGCACGTCGCCGACTTCAGCCGCCGCGACATCCGCGGCGCCGAGGTCATCAAGCGGGTCGTCAACGCCCGGCCCGTGCTCGACCTGCGCGTCGCCGAGCAGAGCATCGAGGAGATCGTGCGCGGCATCTACCGCCGCGGCGACGCCGGGGATCTGCCGTGAACGGGGCGACCGCGCCCGCCCTCCCGCGCTGGCGGCGCGGCCCCGCCGCCACCGCCGGCCTCTACCTGCGGTTCATGCGGCTGGCCTTCCTGAAGATGCTGGCCTACCGCCTGCGCTACTACACCGGCGTGGTCACCTACACGATCTTCGTCGCCGGCAACTACTTCCTGTTCACCGCGGTGTACGCCAGCCGGCCCGAGGGCGCCGAGGCGGCGCGCCTGGGCGGCCTGACGCTGAGCCAGATGATCGCCTACGTCATCGTGAGTTGGGTCGGCCGCAGCTTCACCTTCAACAACATCGACCGCACGCTGAGCTGGCAGGTGAGCAAGGGCGAGATCGCGGTGCAGCTGATCAAGCCGCTGCACGTGCAGACCATGATGCTGAGCGAAGCGCTGGGCGAGGCGGCCTTCCGCTTCCTGCTGTTCACCCTGCCCATCCTGGTGGTGGTCATCCCCCTGTTCGGGCTGGCCCCGCCGCCGCACCCGGCGCTCTACGGCTGGACGCTGCTGAGCTTCCTGCTGGCGCTGGTCGTCAACGCCCAGATCAACTTCCTGGTGGGTTGCCTGGCGTTCCATCTGAAGAACGTCTCGGGCGTGGTGCGCGCCAAGATGATCATGATGGAGTTCCTGACCGGCGTGCTGGTGCCCTTCACGTTCTTCCCGGACTGGGTGCAGGTCGCGGTCGCCTGGCTGCCGTTCCAGGCCGTGAGCTACGTCCCGGTCATGATCTACCTGGGCCAGCGCCCCGGCGCCTCCCTGGCCGGCGCCCTGCTGCTGCAGGCCGCCTGGGCGCTGGGCCTGTTCGTCCTGGGCCGCTGGTCCTGGAACCGCTCGGTCCGCCACGTCACGCTGCAGGGGGGCTGAAATGGAGCGCGTCTCCCCGGGACCGGTCCTGCTGCCGCGCCGCGAAGGAGGCCTGCGCCGCCGCCTGCGCGAGCCGGCGCGACAGGCGTCGATCTTCGTCGCCTACTTCGCGCAGTTCGTCAAGTCGCGCCTGGCCTACCGGGTGGACTTCCTGGTCGACATGACGGCCAACCTGCTGTCCCTGGGCATCCAGCTGCTGGTGCTGGCGGCCCTGTTCGACAAGGTGGAGAGCCTGCGCGGCTGGTCGTACGACCAGGTGCTGTTCATCTACGGGTTCAGCCTGCTGCCGCTGGGCCTGTTCAACCTGGTGAGCGTGAACCTCTACGGCTTCAGCGAGCAGTACATCATCGAGGGGGACTTCGACCGGATCCTGCTGCGGCCGATCAACCCGCTGGCCCAGATCCTCTGCAGCAGCTTCGGCACCGGCGGGCTCAACGAGCTGGTCCTGGGCGGCGCGGTGACGGTCTACGCGGGAACCCGCCTCGGCCTGGCCCCCGGCCTGGCGGGCTACGCGCTGCTGCCGCTGCTGGCCGTCTCGGCCGCGCTGGTCTACACCGGTGTCTTCCTGGGGCTGACCGCGCTCTCCTTCTGGATGGAGGACCGCCTGGGCCTGGCCCCGCCCGTCTACAACGTGATTCGCTTCAGCCGCTACCCGGTGACCATCTTCAGCCCCCTGGTGCGGCTGCTGCTGACCTTCGTGCTGCCCTTCGCCTGGGTGGCCTTCTACCCGGCCGCCTGGTACGTCGGCGGCCCGCAGTGGGAGCGCGTCGCCCTCTTGACGCCCGTGGTGGGAGGGCTCACCTTCGGGCTCGGCTACCTGACCTGGGTGCGGGGCGTGCGGCGCTACACGAGCACGGGCAGCTGAACGGCGCCGGGAACCGGCGCGGCGCGGTCACGTTCAACGGGTCGTCACCGTCACGGGGGATGAGGTCATGAAGCAGGGTCGCGGTTCGTTGTTCGCGTTCGCGCTCGCTCTCGTCGCGCTGTCGCCGTGCCCGCCGACGGCGTCGGCCGGGGACTGGGCAGGGCACTACGGCGACGTGCTGCTGAGCTTCACGCCGGGCCCGGTCCCGACGCACGTGGCCCGGCGCGACTCCCTGCCCGTGGTGGGCACCTTGGTCGACCTCTACGCCCTGCTCGCGGTGCCCGAGATCGTCCGCGCCCGCGGCGAGCAGGTGCTGACCGTGGGCGGGATCGAGCTGAAGCTGGCGGTCGACGGCGCCCCCGGCTGGAAGGTGCTCGAACAGGAGATCACCGGGAAGCACATCAACGTGGGGCCGGAGCCGGGCACCGTGACGGCGGGCCTGTTCCCGGGACTCAGCTTCGAGGGCGGGATGGTGCAGGTCGCGCACTGGGTCGTGCAGGTGCCGGGCCGGGCCCGGGACGTCGTGTTCCGGCTCGACCCCGCCGGCGCCCGCAGCTGCGCCGGTCTGCCAGGGTGCGGCGAGAGCGGCACCTTCGCCCTGTGGGCCGGGGCGGTCGCCGCCAACCAGCACGGCCTGCTGTTCAGCTCCGGCTACGTGCCGGCCTACCTGAACCCGTCGCAGCCGGAGTCCGACCTGACGCCCCGGCGCGGCTCGGTCGGCTGGCGCGAGCGGGGTCTGGTCACGCCCGATCGGCCCTGAGGAACCGCCGCGACGGCTAGGGCCGACGGCAGCAGATCTCCACCAGCACCCCGCCCGTGTCCTTGGGGTGCAGGAAGACCACCAGCTTGCCGTGGGCGCCGGGCAGGGGTTCCTCGTTGAGCAGGCGCAGGCCGGCCGCGCGGCAGGCGGCCAGGGCCGTGTCCATGTCCTCTGCCGCGAACGCGACGTGGTGCAGGCCGGGCCCCTTCTTCTCCAGGAAACGACCGACGTTGCTGTCGGGGTCGAGCGGCTGCAGCAGCTCGACGCAGCCGGGGCCGCCCTCGCGGTCCAGCTTCAGCAGGGCGACCTTCAGCTTTTCGCGGGGCACCTCCTCCACGGCGACCAGTTCGAGACCCAGCAGACCGGCGTAGAGGCGGATGCCCGCCTCGAGGTCCGTGACGGCGATGCCTAGGTGATCGACGCGGCCGGCCATGCCGGCGGGCGGGGCGAATTCGCGGTGATCCATGCCTGCCTCCCTGGCGAACGACGCCACCAAGATAGCTCCCGTCTCCAGGCTGTAAACCGGGAATCCCGCTCGACGCCCGACCCGTGAAACGCTATCGTCGTTCCACACCCGCGCCGGGAGGGACCATGAAGGATCCGCGCCACGCCAGGCTCGCCGAGCAGCTCGTCCGCTACAGCGTCCGGGTCCAGCCCGGTGAGATCGTCTACATCGAGCTGAAGGGGCTCGAGACCCTCGACCTCGGGCGCGAGATCATCCGCGCCGCCACCGAGGCGGGCGGCGTCCCGTTCTGGTACTACAACGACGAGGACGTCTCGCGGCCCTTCGTGAGCCGCGCCTCGCAGGCGCAGTTCGAACGCTGGGCGGCCTTCCACAAGCGCATCATGCAGGACGCCGACTGCTACCTCGCGGTCCGCGGCAGCAGCAACCCCTTCGACCACAAGGACGTGGACCGCGACCGGGCCCGCTGGTACGCGCAGGCCTACTGGGACGAGGTGCACTCGGTCCGCGTGAAGGAGAAGAAGTGGGTCGTGCTGCGCTACCCCAACCCGAGCATGGCCATCGCGGCCGAGCAGCCGACCGAGGCCTTCGAGGATTTCTACTACCGCGTCTGCGGCCTCGACTACGCCCGGATGTCCGCCGCCATGGACCCCCTGCATGCCCTGCTGTGCCGCACCGACCGCGTGGAGATCCGCGGTCCGGGCACCGACCTGCGCTTCAGCCTCAAGGGGATCGGGGCGGTCAAGTGCGACGGCCACCGCAACGTGCCCGACGGCGAGGTCTACTCCTGCCCGGTGCGCGACTCGGTCGAGGGCACGATCGCCTACAACACCGCGACCATGCGCAACGGCACGCTGTTCCGCAACGTGCGCTTCGTCTGCCGCGCCGGGAAGATCGTCGAGGCGGCGTGCGACGGCGACGTCGCGAAGCTCAACGAGATCCTGGACACCGACGAGGGCGCCCGCTATTTCGGCGAATTCGCCCTGGGCGTCAACCCCCACCTCACCGCGCCCCTGCTCGACACGCTCTTCGACGAGAAGATCGGCGGCTCGTTCCACCTGACGCCGGGGCAGGCCTACCCGGCCACCGACAACGGCAACCGCAGCGCCGTGCACTGGGACCTCGTCTGCATCCAGACGCCGGCATGGGGGGGCGGGGAGATCCTCTTCGACGGCGTCACGGTGCGCCGCGACGGGCGTTTCGTCCTGCCGGAGCTGGCGGGGCTGAATCCGGAGAACCTGGTCGCGGCAGACGCCTAGCCGCCCGCCTCCGGTTCGATCACCAGCAGCACGTCGCCCGCATTGACCGACTGGCCGACGCGCACCGCCACCTCGGCGACGGTGCCGGCCACGGGCGCCGCGATCTCGTTCTGCATCTTCATGGCTTCCAGCACCAGCAGCGGCTCGCCCGCGGCGACCCGGCGGCCGACCTCCGCCTGCAGCGCCACGACCAGGCCGGGGATCTCGGCGCGGACCGTGCCGCCGACGGCGACCTCGGCCACCGCGGCCAGCGCCAGCGCGTGCAGCTCGTCCATGACCGTCAGTTCGAGGTAGCGGCCGTTGACGGAGGCCTCCAGCGCGCCGTGCCCGTCGCGCTCGCCGCGCCCGCCGCGCGGCGAGAGGTCGATCAGGTGCATGCGGCCGTCGACGCGCAGGCTCAGCGCGCGCCCGTTCTGGACGAAGCAGGCGTCGACCTCGCGCAGCTCGCCGTCGTCGATCCGCACCGCGAGGCGGCCGTCGGCGTCGCGCGCGACCTCGGCGACGAACTGCTTGCCGCCGTGCCTCAGGACGTAGCGCTTCCTCATCCACACGGCCGCACCCCTAGCGATGGTTGGTCATGGCCCGCAGCGCGCTGCGGCGCCAGTTGCCGGCGTCCGCGTCGGCGCCGGCGGCCGGCGCCGGGCCCGCC
>DYDD01000054.1:6481-14424 GCA_020718045.1 Fibrobacter sp.
ACTCGTAGAGCGCGGCCGCGGTCAGCAGCGCGGTGCGGTCGTCCTGCGGCAGCGGGTCCTGGAACTCGGCGGGATCGAAGCGCTCGTCGATGAAGTTCGTGGTGTAGGTGCCGTCCAGGAACTTCGGCCGCTCCAGCGCCCACAGGTGGAACGGGATGTTGTGGCCGGGCCCGTGCAGCGTGAACTCCTGCAGGGCGCGCCGGCCGCGGGCGATCGCCTGCGCCCGGTCCTCGCCCCAGACCACCAGCTTCGCCAGCAGCGGGTCGTAGTGGACGGGCACGTCGAACCCCTCGTAGATCCCGCTGTCGACCCGCACGCCCGGGCCCGTGGGGGTGACGTGCGAACTGATGCGCCCGATGGCGGGCATGAAGTTGCGGGCCGGGTCCTCGGCGTAGATGCGGAACTCGATCGCCCAGCCGCGCTGGCTCAGGTCCTGCTGGCGATAGGGGAGGCCCTGGCCGCGGGCGATGCGGATCTGGGCGCGCACCAGGTCGGTGCCGGTCACCATCTCGGTGATCGGGTGCTCCACCTGCAGGCGGGTGTTCATCTCCAGGAAGAAGAACTCCCGCCGCGGCGACAGGATGAACTCCACGGTGCCGGCCCCGAGGTAGTCGACTGCGGCCGCCGTGCGCACCGCCGCCTCGCAGATGCGCGCCCTCAGCTCCGGGGTCAGGCTCGGCGACGGCGACTCCTCGATGACCTTCTGGTGGCGGCGCTGCACCGAGCACTCGCGTTCGAAGAGGTGGACGGCGCCGCCGCGGCCGTCGCCCAGCACCTGCACCTCGATGTGCTTGGGCTCCTCCACGTAGCGTTCGAGGAAGACGGCGTCGTCGCCGAAGGCGCTGCCGGCCTCGCCCATGGTGCGGCGCAGGGCGGCCGCGAGGTCGGCCTCCTCGCGTACCACGCGCATGCCCTTGCCGCCGCCGCCGGCCGCCGCCTTCAGCAGCACCGGGTAGCCGATCGCGCGGGCGGCCGCGGCCGCGGCCGCGGGGTCGCGCAGCGCGGTCTCGGTGCCGGGGATCACCGGCACGCCGCTGTCGATCATGCGCCGGCGGGCCGCCAGCTTGTTGCCCATCAGCTCGATCGTCTCGGGCCGCGGCCCGATGAAGACCAGCCCGGCCTCGCCGCAGGCCCGGGCGAAGGCGGCGTTCTCGGACAGGAACCCGTAGCCGGGGTGCACGGCGTCGGCGCCGCAGGCCAGCGCGGTCTCGATCAGCCGGTCGCCCCGCAGGTAGCTCGCGGACGCGGGCGCCGGGCCGATGGGGTAGGCCTCGTCGGCGGTCATCACGTGCAGGGCCGTGCGGTCGGCGTCGGAGTGGACGGCCACCGCGCGGATCCCCATCTCGCGCAGGCCCTGGATGACCCGCACGGCGATCTCGCCGCGGTTGGCCACCAGGACCTTGGTGATCTTCGTGCGGCCCACGGCGTCTCCTACAGCGGGATGTTCCCGTGCTTCTTGGGGGGAAGCAGCTGCTTCTTGTTGCGCAGGGTGTGCAGCGCCGCGATCAGCAGCGGCCGCGTGTCGCGCGGCTCGATGACGTCGTCGAGGTAGCCCAGCCCCGCCGCGATGTACGGGTTCGCGAAGCGCCGCTCGTACTCCTCGACCAGTTCCCGGCGCAGCGCGTCGGGGTCCTCGCTGCGGGCCAGCCGCTCGCGGTGCAGGACGTTGACCGCGCCCTCGGGCCCCATCACGGCCAGCTCGGCGGCCGGCCAGGCCACGTTCCAGTCGGCGCGGATGTGCTTGCTGCTCATGACGTCGTAGGCGCCGCCGTAGGCCTTGCGCGTGATGACGGTGAGCTTGGGCACCGTGGCCTCGCAGTAGGCGTACAGCAGCTTGGCGCCGTGCTTGATGATGCCGCCGAACTCCTGGCCGGTGCCGGGCAGGAAGCCGGGCACGTCCTCGAAGGTCACCAGGGGCACGTTGAAGCAGTCGCAGGTGCGGATGAAACGGGCGGCCTTCAGCGAGGCGTCGATGTCCAGGACCCCGGCCTGGACCTTCGGCTGGTTGGCGACCACGCCGACCGGCAGGCCGTCCAGGCGCGCGAAGCCGCAGATGATGTTCGCCGCGTAGCGCGGCTGGATCTCCAGGAAGTCGCCGTCGTCGACCACCAGCCCGATCACCTCGCGCATGTCGTAGGGCTTGCGCGGGTCGTCCGGCACCAGCGAGTCGAGGCGCTCCTCGCGGCGGCCGGGCAGGTCGGCGGGCGCGCGGCGCGGCGGCTCCTCCAGGTTGTTCTGGGGCAGGAAGCCCAGCAGGCGGCGCGTCATCAGCAGGCAGTCCTGGTCGCTGGCGGCCATCAGGTGGGCCACGCCGCTGCGCGAGGTGTGGGTGGCGGCGCCGCCCAGCTCCTCGCTGCTCACGTCCTCGTTGGTCACCATCTTGATGACGTTGGGTCCGGTGACGAACATGTAGCTGGTCTTGTCCACCATCAGGGTGAAATCGGTGATCGCCGGCGAGTAGACCGCACCGCCGGCGCAGGGGCCCATGATGGCCGAGATCTGCGGCACCACGCCCGAGGCCATGGTGTTGCGCCAGAAGATCTCCGCGTAGCCGGCCAGCGACTTGACGCCCTCCTGGATGCGGGCGCCGCCGGAGTCGTTCAGGCCGATCACCGGACAGCCGTTCTCCAGCGCCTGGTCCATCAGCCGGCAGACCTTCTGGGCGTTGGACTCGCTCATCGAGCCGCCGAAGACAGTGAAGTCCTGGGCGAACACGTAGACCTGGCGGCCGTCGATGCGGCCCGAGCCGGTGATCATGCCGTCGCCGACCGGGAGCTGGTCGGCCAGCGAGGGTTCGCGGTGGGTGACGAAGACCCCGGTCTCCAGGAACGACCCCTCGTCCAGCAGCAGGTGGACGCGCTCGCGCGCGGTCAGCCGGCCCTTGGCGTGGATGCGGTCGATCTTGTCCTGGCCGCCGCCGAGCTGCGCCTGCGCGCGGAGCTCCCGCAGCTGCCTCAACCGGTCGGCGGAACTCTCGGACATGGCGCGTCCCCCGCTGGAGTTGGCTTGCTGAACCGACGCGGCAGCGTACAGCAGGTCCGCCATTGCGGTCAACCTGCGAAACCCTGAAGATGACCGCCGTCGCCCCGGCGAACCCCGGTGTTCCGGGGCGGGGGTCCGTCTGCTATCATCCGCGCGACCCGCCGGCGGACGGCCGGCGCAACCCGGGAGACGATGATGTCCTACGAGACCCTTCTGCTCGAGATCGACGACGTCGGCGTGGCCGTCGTGACGGTGAACCGGCCCGAGAAGATGAACGCGCTGAACGCGCAGGTGATCGAGGAGCTGCGGGCCTGCTTCGGCGAACTGCGGCGGGATGATCGGGTGCGCGTCGTGATCCTGACCGGCGCGGGGCCGAAGGCCTTCGTCGCCGGCGCCGACATCGGGGAGCTGGTGGCCGCCACGGGGCCGGAGCTGGAGCGCCTGTCCGAACGCGGCCAGTCCCTGATGTGGAGCCTCGAGCACCTCGGCAAGCCCGTGATCGCGGCGGTGAATGGCTTCGCCCTGGGCGGCGGCTGCGAACTGGCCCTGTGCTGCACCTTCCGCTACGCGGCCAGCAACGCCAAGCTCGGGCTGCCCGAGATCACGCTCGGCCTGATCCCCGGCTACGGCGGCACGCAGCGCCTGCCGCGCCTGGTGGGGCGGGGGCAGGCCCTGGAGATGATCCTCTCGGGCGGGATGATCGACGCCGAGGAGGCCATGCGCTTCGGCCTGGTCAACCGCGTGGTGCCGGGCGACGACCTGATGAAGGCGGCCCGCGCCGCCGCCGCGTCGATCGCAGGGCGCTCGGCCGCGACCGTCCGCTACGCCCTGAAGGCGGTGGGCGAGGGGGCCAACATGGGCCTGGACGAGGGCTGCCGGCTCGAGTCGGCGCTCTTCGGGGTCGTCGGCTCGCTCGACGATGCCCGCGAGGGCTGCCGGGCCTTCCTGGAGAAGCGCAAACCCGAGTTCAAGGACCGGTGAACGGCGAGGGACCGGGTCTGCGGACCCGGTCCCGATGACCACCGCCGGGACCACCGCCGGGACCACCGCCGTGACCACCGCCCGACCCCCCGCGCCCCCCTGCCAAGCGGCAAACAATTCTTCCGCATCCCCGGCCCGTTGACTATGTTACGGGCGTCCCGCACCCCTGTCCCTTCGAGGAGGCGAAGATGAACGACTCCGTCCAGGCGACAGCCCCCTTCATCGAGATCGACGCCGAATTGTGCAAGGGCTGCAAGCTCTGCATCGGCGTCTGCCCCAAGGGCGTCATCGACATCAGCGAGAAGCTGAACGGCTCCAGCTACCACCCGGCTTACTACCTGGGACGGGACTGCACCGGTTGCGCCCTGTGCTTCTACGCGTGCCCCGAACCGGCGGCGATCAAGGTCGTCAAGCCCTGACCCCCACCCGCGGGAGGCGGACGATGTCCAGGAAGTTCATGAAGGGGAACGACGCGATCGTCGTCGGCGCCCTGCAGGCCGGGTGCCGGGCCTACTACGGCTACCCGATCACCCCCGCCAGCGAGATCGCCCACGCGGCGGCCCTGCACTTTCCGGCCCTGGGCGGCACGTTCATCCAGGCCGAGAGCGAGGTCTCGGCCATCAACATGGTCTACGGCACCGCGGGCATGGGCATCCGCACCATGACCGCCTCGTCGAGCCCCGGCTTCTCCCTGAAGCAGGAAGGCCTGAGCTACATCGCCGGCTCCGAACTGCCCTGCGTGGTCGTCAACGTCATGCGCGGCGGGCCCGGACTGGGCAACATCGCGCCGGAGCAGGGCGACTATTTCCAGATCACCAAGGGCGGCGGCCACGGCAATTACCGCCTGATCGCCCTGGCGCCCAACTGCGCCCAGGAGATGTGCGACCTGACCGTCCTGGCCTTCGACCTCGCCGACAAGTACCGCAACCCGGTCTGCATCGCGGCCGACGGCTTCACCGGCCAGATGATGGAGCCGGTGACGGTGCCCGCGGCCCGGCCGGTGCCCTTCGACCACACCTCGTGGTGCGTGCGCGGCGACGCCGCCACCCACCGCAACCTCATCAGCTCGATCTACCTCGAGTCCGCGGACCTCGAGCGCCACAACCTCAAGCTCGACGAGAAGTACCGGCGGATCGCGCGGGACGAGGTGCGCTGCGAGGAGTACCAGGTCGAGGACGCCGACCTGATCGTCGTCGCCTTCGGCATCGTCTCGCGCATCGTCTACTCGACGGTGGACCAGGCCCGCGCACGCGGCTGGAAGGTCGGCCTGCTGCGGCCGATCACGCTGTGGCCGTTCCCCTCCGCCCGGATCGCCGAGCTATCGCGGCGCGACGTGCGCTTCCTGTCGGCGGAGCTGAACACCGGCCAGATGGTCGAGGACGTGCGGCTGGCCGTCGAGGGACGCGCGCCGGTCCACTTCTACGGACGCTGCGGCGGCATGGTGCCGGGCGCCGAGGAACTGCTGGCCGAGTACGGCAAGATCCTGGAAGGAGGCCGGTCGTGAAGATCACCGAGAAGCCCGTCGCCTTCTACCCCGAGTTCGAACGCAAGAGCGGACCCCACAAGGAGACCACGCACTACTGCCCCGGCTGCGGCCACGGCAACGTCCACAAGATGATCGCCGAAGCCATGGTCGACCTGGGCATCAACGAGCGCACGGTGTTCATCTCGCCGGTGGGCTGTTCGGTGTTCGGCTACTACTACTTCGACTGCGGGCACATGCAGGCCGCCCACGGCCGCGCGCCGGCGGTGGCCACCGGCATCAAGCGGGCCAACCCCGAGGCGATCGTCATCTCCTATCAGGGCGACGGCGACCTGGCCGCCATCGGCACCGCCGAGACCCTGCACGCCGCCAACCGCGGCGAGAACATCACCGTGTTCTTCGTCAACAACGCGATCTACGGCATGACCGGCGGCCAGATGGCGCCGACCACGCTGATCGGCCAGAAGACGGCCACCACGCCCCGCGGGCGCCTCGAGGCGCAGCACGGCAACCCGATCTGCATGGCCGAGATCATCGCCACGCTGCCGGCGACGACCTACGTCGAGCGCGTGGCGATCGGCGACTCGAAGCACATCATGAAGGCCCGCAAGGCCATCCGCAAGGCGCTGACCAACCAGGTCGAGAACCGCGGCTACAGCTTCGTGGAGATCCTGTCGACCTGCCCCACCGGCTGGAAGATGGACGGGCCCGACGCGCGCGACTGGCTCGTCGAGGAGATGACCAAGGTCTTCCCGCTGGGCGTCTTCAAGGACGAGTCCGACCACCGCGAGGGCGCCTGGCACCGACCGGTCGAGCCCTTCGCGCCCGCGAAGCGCGACGCCTACCTCGGCGCCGGCGAGGCCGAGGCCAAGGCGGAGAAGCTGCCCCTGCCCGCCGAGCTGCACTGCAAGTTCGCCGGCTTCGGCGGCCAGGGCGTCCTGACCCTGGGGCTGTTCCTGGCCCAGGTCGGCATGCGCGCGGGCCTGCACGCCAGCTGGATCCCGTCCTACGGGCCCGAGATGCGCGGCGGCACCGCCAACTGCTCGGTCAACCTGTCCGAACGGCGCATCGGCAGCCCGCTGGTCGACCGGCCCAACCTGCTGGTCGTGATGAACCAGCCCTCGCTCGAGGCCTTCGCCGGCGAGGTGGTCGAGGGCGGCATCGTCATCGTGGACACTTCCGTGGTGGAGAACTGCCCCGGGCTGCCCGGCCGTCGCGTGGTGCGGATCCCGGCCACCGGGATCGCCGACGAGGTCGGCACGCCCAAGGTGGCCAATGTGGTGCTGCTCGGCGCGATCTGCGCCGCGACCGGCGCCTTCCCGTTGGCCTTCGTCGAGCAGTCCCTGCGGGAGACCGTGAAGAAGAAGGACCTGGTCGACCTGAACCTGGCCGCGCTGCGCCGCGGCCACGAGCACGTGCTCGGCGCGGTCTGACCGGCGCCGCGGGCGGATCCCCGACGCCGCCCCCGGACCCGCGGGGGCGGCGTCGTCGCGAAAGGCGGAGCGATGATCATCGGCGTACCCCGGGAACTGGCCCCGGACGAGAAGCGCGTCGGCCTGGCGCCGGCGGCGGTCCTGACCCTGGCGCGCCAAGGCCACGACGTGCTGGTGGAGCGCAACGCCGGCGTGGGCAGCGGTTTCGCCGACGAGGACTACCGCAAGGTCGGCGCCCGCATCGCCGGCGACACCGAGGAGGTGTACCGGCGCGCCGGCCTGCTGGTGAAGGTGCAGGCGCCCACGGCGGCCGAGGCGGCCTGGCTGACCGAGGCCCAGACGGTCCTGGGCTTCCTGATGCTCCCCGCCTGCGAGCCGGCCCTGCTCGGCGCGCTGCGCCGCGGCGGTTGCAGCGCGGTCGACACCGCGGCCATCTCGCGCGACGACGGCTCGGCGCCCGTGCTGGCCAGCATGTCGCGCATCGCCGGGCGCATCGTGCCGCAGCTGGCTGCCCGCTACCTGCAGTCCGACCACGGGGGGAGCGGGATCCTGCTGGGCGGCCTGGCCGGGGTGCCCCCGGCCGAGGCGGTCGTGCTCGGCGGCGGCATCGCGGGGCGCAACGCCGCGCGCGCCCTGCTGGGCTGCGGGGCCCGCGTGACCCTGCTCGACGTCGACCTGGAACTGCTGCACGACCTGCATTGGCGCTTCGAGGGCCGGGTCACCACCTACCCCGCCAACGAGTACACGCTGGCCAAGGTGCTGCGCTTCGCCGACGTAGTCGTCGGCGCCGTGCGCTCGCCCGGCGGCCGCGCCCCGGTGCTGGTCGACCGCCAACTCGAGGACCGGGTCCGGGACGGCAGCGTCGTGATCGACCTGGCCATCGACCAGGGCGGCTGCTTCGCCGCGAGCCGGCCCACGCGCCTGAGCGACCCCGTCTACGTCGTGGACGGCGTGACCCACTTCTGCGCCCCCAACACGCCCAGCCTCGTGGCGCGCACCGCGACCTACGCCCTCGGCAACGCCTTGCTGGGCACCGTGGCGCTCATCGCCGCCGGCGGCCTGGC
>DYDD01000328.1 GCA_020718045.1 Fibrobacter sp.
GCCGCGGCCGACCACGACCTGCGGCGAGGCGCAGCGCAGCACGCGCACGCGCGCAGGCGCGCCCGCGGCGACCGCCGCGATGAGGTCCGCGTCGAGGTCCCAGCCGGGCAGGGTTTCGCTGTCGGTGCGGAGGGGCATGGCGTCCCGGGTGTCGAGTCGTTTGGCGGCTCGTTCAGCCGCGCTTGAAGACGTGCACCGCCGTGCCGGCGGCCATCTCGGCGGCTTCCATCAGCGCCTCGCTGAGCGTCGGGTGCGGATGGATCGTCTCGGTGAGGTCGGCCAGGGTGGCGCCCATCTCGATGGCCAGGGCGCCCTCGGCGATCAGCTCGCTGGCGTGCGGGCCGACGATGCCGACGCCCAGGATCAGGTCGGTCTCCGGCTCGGAGAGGACCTTGACCAGGCCCTCGGTGTGGCCGATGGCCCGCGCGCGGCCCAGGGCCGACAGCGGGAAGCGCCCGACGTTGACCGCCACGCCCATCTCTTCCGCGCGCCGCTCGGTGAGGCCGCACCAGGAGATCTCCGGGTCGGTGAACACGACCGCCGGGATGGCCCTGTTGTCGAACTCCACCTTGTGGCCGGCGATCGACTCGGCCGCGACCTTGCCCTCGCGGCTGGCCTTGTGCGCCAGCATGGGGCCGTGCGTCACGTCGCCGATGGCGTAGATGTGCGGCTCGGCCGTGCGGCACTCGCCGTCGGTCCCGATCACGCCCTTGTCGTCCACGACGACTTTCGTGTGCTCGAGGCCGATGTCGTCGGTGTTCGGCCGGCGGCCGATGGCCACCAGCACCCGGTCGTAGCGTTCCCGGGACGTCTGGCCCTCGTGCTCGATCTCCACGTCGAAGCCGCCGTCGCTGGGCTCGATGCCCTTGACCTTCGAGTCGGTCATCACCGCATGCAGGCGCTTGGCGACCTGCTTGACCATCACGTCCACGAGGTCGTGGTCCGCCCCCATCAGCAGGCGCGGGAAGAACTCGACCACCGAGACCCGGCTGCCCAGCCCGGCGTAGACCAGGCCCAGCTCCAGGCCGATGTAGCCGCCGCCGACGACCAGCAGCGTCCCGGGCACCTCCTGCAGCTTCAGCGCGTCGGCCGACGACCAGACGCTCCGGTCGATGCCCGGCGGCAGCCGGTTCAGCGACGACCCGGTGGCGATGATGCACTGCTGGAAGGCGATCGTGCCGCCCCCCTCGATGGCCAGGGAATGGCTGTCCTGGAAGCGGGCGCGGCCGTGCACGATCTCCACGCCGCGCTTCTGCAGCAGCGTCTTGACGCCGCCGGACAGCTGGGCCACCACGCCGTCGGTCCACTCGCGCAGCTTCACGTGGTCGAGCTGTAGCCCGGTGAAGGTCAGGCCCAGGCGCGCGGCGCCCTTGGCCGCCTCGCTCAGCTCGATGGCGTTGATGAGCGCCTTCGAGGGGATGCAGCCCTCCAGCAGGCAGACGCCGCCGGGGCGCTCCCGCTCCTCGACGACCATGACTTCCTTGCCGAGGTCCGCCAGGCGCAGCGCCGCCACGTAGCCGCCGGGTCCCGAGCCGATGACCACGACCTCGACTTCGGTGTTCAGGCTTCCCATCACCATGAGCGGCCTCTCCTCGGGTCTAGGTGTCCAGCAGCAGCAGGTTCGGGTCGCTCAGGTTGCGCACCAGTTCGCCCACGAAGCGCGCCGCGTCGGCGCCGTCGGCCACGCGGTGGTCGAAGGCCAGGGTCAGCGGCAGGATCTTGCGGATCACGATCTGGCCGTCGCGCACCACGGGCTTCTCCTGCACGCGGCCCATGCCCAGGATCGCCACCTCGGGGTAGTTGATCGTGGGGATCAGCGCGGTGCCGCCCAGCGGGCCGACGTTGGTGATCGTGAAGGTGCCGCCCTGCATGTCCTCCAGGGGCAGCCTGCCCTCGCGGGCCAGCGCGGCCTTCTCCTCGATCTCGCGCGAGATCTCGCGGATGCTCTTGACGTCGGTGCCGCGGATCACCGGCACCACCAGGCCCTTCCCGGTGTCCGCCGCGAAGCCGATGTTGTAGTACTTCTTGTAGACGATCTCCTCGCGGAACGGGTCGAGGCTGGCGTTGAACGCCGGCGCCGCCCGCAGGCCCGCGGTGATGGCGCGGATCACGAACGACAGCAGCGTCAGCTTGCCGCCGGGCTCGCCGTCGCGCCGCGCCTTCATCTTCAGGCGGAACTCCTCCAGCTCCGTGACGTCGGCGTCGTCCATGTGGGCGACGTGCGGCACCAGGATCATCGAGGTCGTCATCTTGCGCGCCACCTTGCGGCGAATCGAGCGCAGCGGCTCGACCTCCACCGGGCCCTGCAGCGAGAAGTCGGGCAGGGGCTCGAGGTCCAGGAACGGGATGGCGCTCGCGGCCGCGGCCAGGCGCGTCGTGCTTTCGACGGCCCGGTCCGCCGGCGCGGCAGTCGCGGCCGGGACCACGGCGGGAGCACCGCCGGCCAGGAACGCCTGCACGTCGACGGGCGTCACGCGCCCGCCGGGTCCGGTGCCGGGCACCAGCGCCAGGTCCACGCCCAGCTCGCGCGCCAGGCGCCGCGTGGCCGGGGCCGCGGGCACCGGTCGCCCGGAGACCGTGCTGTTGGG
>DYDD01000055.1 GCA_020718045.1 Fibrobacter sp.
AAGGCCCCCGCCTAAGGCCATCATTTTCCTTGCTCAGGCTCAGACGAGCACCTGACATTGCTGCGAATCCACGAGCAAGACGCGGCCATCGTCTGCGGGAGCCGCCGACACGATCTCGCCGACGACAACTTGCTCCTCGCCACTGCAATCAAAGCGCCACTCCCTGTGGAGTGTCACCACCTCGACAGGTATGTCTCCAGCCACTACCTGTGCCGCGACATTTCGGTATGGCTCAATGGGCGCAAGTTCAGCGCCCGCCCACCGCGATAGTGCCAGAATCCAAACAAACACGGCGGCCCTGGTCGACTTCATGCTCCACGCCTCCAGCTTGGCGTCCCTCAATACTACAATTGCCTTCGCGCTTTCCACACATGCACGAGCCCCCATTCTAGCTAGTTCCTCCGTTCCGTTACAACGACTGTCCAAGGTTGGCTGCACACCATCGTCGCTCTTCGATGCCACTCCCAAGGGTCCTCGCATGAAAGCAGGAGTCTCGACGGCGCGCGAGGGCGCCGTACTGACCGCCGCCGCCGGCTCCTACGTGGCCGAATTGATCTCCACAAGCGGGACGAAATCGGTTAAGGTTCTGTTCGTGCCCTGAACCGAAGCCTGACGGGGCCGTCAAACGACGAGGGGGAGGGAAGCGATGAGGATGCGAGCTGCGCTGCCGGGGTTCCTGATGGCGGCCGCGTTCATGGCGGGTGTCGCCGTCGTGGACGGGGCCGCCAAGCCGGCCGTCACGGCCGACCGCCCGCCCATTTCGGTGTCCCGATCCGCCGGCGACGATTGCGCGGACCCGCTGCTCATCGCCTCCTTGCCGTACAGCGACCTCGGGCAGACCACCTGCGGGCGCGGCAACGACCATGACGCGACCTGCCTCGGCTACTACGACGGCGGCGAGGACCTCGTCTACCGCCTGGACCTCGCGTCGCCGACGATCGTGACCGTGACCTTCGACCCGCTCGGGACCCTGTGGACGGGCATCGCGCTCTTCGACGGCTGCCCCGACACGGGGAACTGCCTCGTCCAGCGCAGCGGCTACGAGGCGACCCCGCGGGTGATCTCGGGTCTGGATCTCGCGGCCGGCAGCTACTTCATCATGGTGGACAAGTGGCAGCAGCCCGCCTGCATCGCCGCCTTCGACCTGACCGTCTCGATCCCCGTCACCTACGCCAACCCCGTCTGCGATCTCGCCATCGACCTGCGGGAACAGGGGCTGACGTCGTTCCCGATCAACACCTGCGGTTCGCTGATGGACTACGACCCGGTCATCGGCTGCACCGGCTGGGCGGCCGCCGGCGAGGACGCGGTCTGGAAGATCCACCTCGCCGCCGGCGAGGCCTTCTCGGCGGCCCTCACGGGCCAGGACTACGACGCCTCGCTCTACCTGCTGACCGACTGCTCGGACATGGGCTCCTGCGTGGCGGGCGGCGACGACCCGGAGGTCGTCGACTACCAGGCGACGGCCGACGGCTGGTACTACCTGATCGTCGACGGCTACCAGCTCGGCGGCTGCGGCAACTCCGTGCTGACGATCGAGGCGCCGGTGGCCGCGGCCGGCGAGAGCTGGGGCGGCGTCAAGCGGATGTACCGGTAGGTCCCGCTCCCCTCGGCGGCGCGCGGCCGGGCACGATCTCCCGAACAGGTGCGAATCGCCGTTTCCACCCGGGTGTCCCGGCCCTATCTTGGGTGCCGGCCCGCCGGCGGCGCGGTAGCCGCGGCGGGGGATGGTCCAACGCGAGGTGCACATGGAAGGGATTTCGGTCGGGACGCCGGCGCTCTGGGCCGGCTTCATCGGGTTCGTGCTGCTGATGCTGGCGCTGGACCTCGGGGTGTTCAACCGCCGGGCCCACGAGATCCGCGTCCGCGAGGCGCTGATCTGGTCGGTGATCTGGATCAGCATCTCCCTGCTGTTCAACGCCTGGATCTGGCACCGCTTCGGCGCGGTCCGCGGCCTGGAATTCCTGACCGGCTACCTGCTCGAGAAGGCGCTCTCGGTCGACAACCTGTTCGTGTTCATCGTGCTGTTCTCGTTCTTCGCCGTGCCGGCGAAGCTGCAGCACCGGGTCCTGTTCTGGGGCATCCTGGGCGCCCTGGTCATGCGCGCCCTGTTCATCGTGGCCGGCGCCGCGCTGATCCACCGCTTCCACTGGATCATCTACGTCTTCGGCGCGTTCCTGGTCTTCACCGGCGTCAAGCTGCTGCTGCACCGCGGCGGCGAGATCCACCCCGAGCGCAACCCCGTGATGAAGGTGTTCCGGCGCTTCATCCCCCTGGCCTCCGACTACCGCGGCGCCAGCTTCGTCGTCAAGGAGGGCGGCCGGTGGCTGGCGACGCCGCTGCTGATGGTGCTGGTCGTGGTCGAGGCCACCGACATCGTGTTCGCCGTCGACTCCATCCCCGCGATCTTCGCGATCACCACCGACCCCTTCATCGTCTTCACGTCGAACATCTTCGCCATCCTCGGGCTGCGCGCGCTGTACTTCCTGCTGGCCGGGATGATGGGCCGCTTCCACTACCTGAAGGTGGGGCTCGGCCTCGTGCTGGCGTTCGTGGGCGTGAAGATGCTGCTGGCGGACGTGGGGAAGCTGCCCGTGGCGGTCTCGCTGGGCGTCATCGCGGCGCTGCTCGGGGGGTCGATCGTCGCCTCGCTGCTGAGGCCGGTCGCCGGATCGGGCGAGGGGACGCCTCCGGATCACGGGTCGTGATTCGGCCTCCGGCTCAGCCTTCCCCGGCGGCGGTCGCCGGCGGCTTGTGGACGTAGCCGAGCGACTCCAGCAGCCTGATGTCGGACTTGCCGAGGTTCGCGCGGACGCCCGCCGCCCCCCTGCCCAGCGGCGCCGCCGGATCGTAGGTGGCGCGCAGCCGGCCGGCGAGCCGCGCGGCGTCGTCCGGGAAGTCGGCCGACAGGTCCCGCGTCTCGCCGGGGTCGGCGTCGAGGTCGTAGAGCGCGATCCGCTCCCGCCCATCCTCGCGGAACAGCATGAGCTTCCAGGGCCAGGCGACGAGGGTCTTGCAGAACCGATCGGGGTCGGAGCCCTGCTCGGACAGCAGGTCGCGGTGCGGAGGTTTCGCGTTGCCCAGCAGCAGGTCGGCGAGCGAGGCGCCGTCCAGGGTGTCGGGCACGGCGATCCCGGCCACCTCCAGCGTGGTCGGCAGAAGGTCCAGGGTGGAGACGGGCGTCGCCACGACGCGCCCGGCGCCGGCGCTGCCGGGCAGCTTGACGATCAGCGGGACGTGGATCGCCTCCTGGTAGGGCAGGTAGTGCGTGTAGTAGAAGCCGTGCTCGCCGAGGTGCTCGCCGTGGTCGGAGACCACGATGATCAGCATCCGCTCGTAGAGCCCCAGTTCCTTCAGCCGGGCGATCAGCCGGCCCACGTGGTCGTCGACGTAGTCGACCTCGGCCGCGTACTGGGCGACCGGGAACGCCGGGTCCGTGACGCCGGCCAGCCAGTCGTACATCCCGCGGCCGGCGTTCTCGCCCCGGAATCCCTCGGACGACATGATGCGCGCGGTGAGAGGCTCGCCCGGCCGGCACTCGTTGCCCAGGTAGTACTTGCGGTGCCAGGGCGGCGGCGGCGCGTAGGGTGCGTGCGGGTCGTAGTAGTGGCTGAAGACGAAGGCGGGTCCGTCCCGGTGCTGCGCGAAGAAGTCGCCGGTCAGTCGCGTGATGCTGCCGGCCTGGTCCAGCCCCGTGAGGTCGGTGGCGCGCGGCGGGGACGACACGTACCCCTGGTCCATGCCGAACTGGGCGGTCAGGTAGTTGATCCCCGCGAACCCCGTGGTGGCGTAGCCGGCGCGCGCGAGATGCTCGGCCAGGGTCGTGTGCCGTTCGGAGAGGAAGTCGCGGTCGCCGCCGACGGCGCCGTGGCGGTAGGGCCGCAGGCCGGTGAAGATCGAGGCGAACGAGGGCAGGGTCCAGGGCGCCGTCGACAGGCACTGTTCAAAACGGATGCCGTCGCGCGCCAGGGCGTCCAGGTGGGGGGTGCGCGACGAGGCGCCCGTCGCGGAGGGGCCGACCTGGTCCTCGCGCAGCGTGTCGATGCCGATCAGCAGGATGCTGGGCAGGCCGGCGTCGCCGGCGGCAGCGCGCGGCGATGCGTGGCGCCCCCTGGACGCCAGCAGCGTCCCGACACCCGCGATCAGCAACAGATTGCACAATATCAACGCGGCCTTGAGGGCCGTCGGTCGTCGCCAGTTGTTCATCCGTTCCCATACGTCCGTCAGCGGGTCAGGATCCCCCTCCAGGAGACGGAGTCAAAGAACGAAAATTATGGGCAGCCGTCAACCTCGTGCAGGCTGGTAAGCTGTTGGAGCCGAAGGAGTACTTCGCTCCGGGTTGCGCCGGTGGCCTCTTCGGTGACGCCGCCGCGCCGGGCCCGCGCGATCCAGGTCAGACCCCAGTGCACGTCCCATCCCTCGCGGTGCATCTGCCGCGAGGATTCGCACGGTTCGTCGCGGCACTCCTGCGTGAGCGTGACGATGGTCTGCAGCGTGGTGCGCAGGACCTCGAGATCGTCGTCGCGGAACGCCGAGGCACCGGACAGGTCGATCTCGATGCGGCGCGGCTCGTTCATGGCGCGTCCCTCCGGCGTCGGGTCAGGCCCCGTACTTCTCGATGATCTCGTTCTTGCCCAGGCCAAGGATCCCGTACTTGGCGCCGACCTTGGCGAAGGCGGCCAGGCCGCGGTCGAGGTGGCTCTGGTCGTGCGCGGCCGAGAGCTGCGTGCGGATGCGCGCCTGGCCCTTGGCCACCACCGGGAAGAAGAACCCGACCACGTAGATGCCCTCGGCGTAGAGGTCGCGCGCCACGTCCTGGGCGAGCTTCGCGTTGTAGAGCATCACCGGCACGATGGGGCTGTCGCCGGCCTTGATGTCCAGGCCGATCTTCAGCAGGCCCTCGCGCCAGTACTTCGTGTTCCATTCCAGCTTGTCGCGGCGCTCGGTCGTGCCGGAGATCAGCTCCAGCACCTTGATGGCCCCCGAGACGATGACCGGCGCGACCGTGTTGGAGAACAGGTAGGGTCGGGCCCGCTGCCGGCACAGCTCGACCAGCTCGCGCCGGCCGCTGACGCAGCCGCCCGAGGCGCCGCCGAGGGCCTTGCCCAGCGTCGTGGTGACGATGTCGATCTTGCCCATGACGCCACAGTGCTCGTGCGTGCCGCGGCCCGTCTTGCCGATGAAGCCCGAAGCGTGCGACTCGTCGACGAAGACCATGGCGTCGTGCTTCTCCGCCAGCGCGACGATCTCGTCCAGGCGGGCGAGGTCGCCGTCCATCGAGAACACGCCGTCGGTGATGATCAGCCGGCGCTGCTTGTCCTGGTGCTCCTGGAGCTTCTGCTCCAGGTGCTTCATGTCCGAGTGCTTGTAGGTGTCGGTGGCCGCCTTGCACAGGCGCATGCCGTCGACGATGGAGGCGTGCACCAGGCGGTCGGCGATCATCACGTCCCGGTCGGTCAGCACGGCCTCGAACACGCCCGCGTTGGCGTCCATGCAGGACGGGAACAGCAGCGTGTCCTCGGTGCCCAGGAACTCGGTCAGCTTGCCCTCGAGTTGCCGGTGGATGTCCTGCGTGCCGCAGATGAAGCGCACCGAGGACAGGCCGTAGCCGCGCGCGTCCAGGCCGCGCCGCGCCGCCTCGACCACCTCGGGGTGGCTGGACAGGCCGAGGTAGTTGTTGGCGCAGAGGTTGATCACCTTCTTGCCGGGCGCGCCGGCGGGGAACTCGACCTCGATGTCGGCGCCCTGCGGGCTGCGGATGAAGCGCTCCTCCTTGAAGAGGCCCGCCTCGCGGATGGCCGACAGCTCCTGCTGGTAGGACTCCCTGGTCCTGGTCGCGAATGCCATGACTGCTCCCTTCCGGTCCCGGCGGTCAGCTCTTCTTGAAGCGCTCGACCAGGGCGGCGATGCGGTTGACGGTGTCGAAGGCCTCGGGCGAGGCGTCGGCGTCGGGGATCTGGATGCCGTACTTCTTCTCCAGGAACCGCTTCAGCGACACCATGGAGAACGAGTCGACGATGCCGCCGGTGATCAGCGGGGTGTCCTCGCCGATCGTGCGGTCGTCGTCCTCCTCCAGGTATTCGCTCACCACGTAGTCCAGGATCGCCTGCTTGCGCTCGTCCATCGTCGTCTCCCGCGTCGGTGTGGTGCGGCCCGCTCCGGAGGGAGACGGGCCGCGGTTCATTCGCTCATCAGGGTCGACAGGTCGCCTTCCGGCTCGCCGAACTCCCGGGCGCGCAGGATGCGCCGCACGATCTTGCCGCTGCGGGTCTTGGGCAGCGACTCGGTGAACTCGATCTCCTGCGGCATGGCCAAAGGCGACAGCTTCTTGCGGATGAAGTTCATGATCTCGAGCTCCAGGTCGTCGTCCGGCGTGATGCCCGGCTTCAGGGTGACGAACGCCTTGACGACCTCCATGTTCACGGGGTCGGGCTTGGCCACCGCCGCCGACTCCGCGACCGCGGGGTGCTCGAGCAGGGCGGACTCGATCTCGAAGGGCCCGACCAGGTGGCCGCCGGTGTTGATGACGTCGTCGTCGCGGCCCACGAACCAGTAGTAGCCGTCGGTGTCGATGCTGGCCCGGTCGCCGCATATGTACCAGCCGTTGACGAACTTGCGCTCGTAGCCGGCCTGGTTGTTCCAGTAGCCGCGGATCTGCGAGGGCCAGCCCGGCCGGATCGCGATCAGCCCCACGCGGCCCGTGCCCTCGTGGGGCAGGTTGGTCTGCGGGTCCAGGACCGTGGCGACGATGCCCGGGAAGGGCTTGCCCATCGAACCCGGCTTGACCTTCATGCCCGGGAAGTTGGTGATCATCATGCAGCCGGTCTCGGTCTGCCAGTAGGTGTCGTGGAAGGGCTTGCCGAAGGCCTCCTGCGACCAGACGACCGCCTCGGCGTTCAGCGGCTCGCCCACGCTGCACAGGTGGCGCAGGCGGGAGAGGTCGTGCTTGCGCACGAGGTCGGTGCCCTCGCGCATCAGCAGGCGGATGGCCGTCGGGGCCGAGTACCAGACCGTCACCCCGCGGCGCGCCATGAAGTCGTACCACTTCTCGGCGTTGAAGCCGGAGTCCAGCACCACCTGGGTGACGCCGTTGGCCCAGGGCCCGATGATGCCGTAGGAGGTGCCGGTGACCCAGCCGGGATCGGCGTTGCACCAGTAGACGTCGTCGGGGCGCAGGTCCAGGACCCACTTGGCGGTGAGGTACTGCGAGATCAGCGAGTAGTGCACGTGCTGGGCGCCCTTGGGCTGCCCCGTGGTGCCGGAGGTGTAGTGCAGGACCGAGGGGGACTCGGGTCCCGTCGGGTGCACGGCGAATTTCTCGACACTGGGCAGCGCGTGCAGGTCGAGCCCCGACTCGCGCTCGCGCAGCGGGCCGTCGCCGGCGTCGACCAGGATCACGTGCCGCAGCGCCGGCAGCTTGTCCAGGAGCTTGCGCACCTTGGCCACGTGCTTGCGCTGGGTGACGATGGCCGTGGTGCCGGCGTCGTCCAGGCGCGTCCAAAGCGAGTCGGCGCCGAAGGCCGAGAACAGCGGCTGCACGACCGCCCCCATCTTCAGCCCGCCCAGGAACCCGAGGTACAGCTCCGGCACGCGGTCCATGAACAGGCAGACGCGCTCGCCGGGCTGGATGCCGAGGCCCTGCAGGTGCGCCGCGAAGGTGTTCGACAGCACGCGCAGGTCGTCGAAGGTGTAGGTCTTCGTCGCGCCGGAGAAGTCCTCCCAGACCAGGGCCGTCTTGCCCGCCAGGCCCAGGGAACACAGGCGGTCGCTGCAGTGCCAGCCGATGTTCAGCGGGTCGCCCTTGCGGTAGCCCAACTCCTGTTCGGCCAGCGACCAGGAGAAGTCCTTCAAGCGGTCCTCGTAGGTGGGCGTGGTGGCCATCATCAGTCCCCTGTGTGGTTGGTGTCCGGTCGCGGCGCCGCGCCGCCGCGCTCCTCGATCATGGCGACCGCCAGCGCGTGGTGGCCGGTGGCGGCGAGGCTCAGGTGGATGCGGCCGGCGGCGTGCCGTGCGGCCAGTTCCTCGAGTCGTCCCTGCAGCCGGACCGCGGCCGGTCCCTCGCCGCGGCGCGTGATCTCCACATCCTGCCAGAAGGCGCCGCGGCCGTCGGTGAAGGACAGGGCCTTCAGGACGGCTTCCTTGGCGGCGAAGCGTTCAGCGAAACGGCGTGCCGCGTGCGGGCCGTCGCCGCAGGCGGCGATCTCCGCGCGGGTGAACACGGCGCCCACGAAGCCCCGCTCGGTCGCGCGCAGCTCCCTCTCCACGCGCCGGATGTCGCAGAGATCGGTGCCGAGGCCGAGGATCCCCGTACTCGCATTCATGTTCGTCGCCGCCTGTGAGGGGCACGCTACCGGTTGCCGATAAGTTAACAAACGCCGGGGCCGAGGCTAGGAATATTCACCGTTGCGCGAGTCGTGATGGCGATGAGATCCGACGATGGGGATCTCTGGATGATGCGATGAGCCGGCCTCCGGATCTCCCGAAGTTCTTGAAAAATCATTATCGTTATGATATTATCGGCAGGCGCGTCGGTCCCACATCGGTCCGACGCTACACCGGTGATCGCCCCCTTCTCCATTGCGCCCGGAAATCCGATGTTATCAGTCGGGGAGTCGGCCATGGACATTTCGATCATCATCGTGACCTACAACGGCCGTGAGCTGGCCCTGGCGACGCTCGACTCGTTCTGGCGCGCGCTCGATGCGGCCCCGGGACTCCGCTGCGAGGTCATCGTCGTCGACAATCACTCGCAGGACGGGGTAGCCGAGACGGTGGCGAGCCATCCGATCGGAGCGTGTCTCATCCGGAACGAGGCCAACCTCGGCTTTTCACGCGCCAACAACCGCGGATTCGCGGCTAGCAGCGGCCGCTTCCTGCTGTTCGCGAACCCGGACATCGAGATCGACGAGCAGACCTTGCCGCGGTTGCTCGATCGCCTTGCGTTGGAGCCTGATGTCGCCGCCTGCACGCCACGGCTGTGGGTAATCGGCAAGCCGGAGATCGACTGGGGTTCGCATCGCGGTTTTCCGACGCCATGGGCGGCCTTCACTCATTTCTCCGGACTGGCGCGTCTGACCCGGCGCTCGTCGCGGCTCGCTCGTGTGTTTGGCCGATACCGGCTACTGGACCGCGATCTGGACCTGCCCCACGACGTCGATGCCATCGAGGGTGGCTTCTTCTTCGTCCGGCGCGAGGCCTTCGTCGCGGCCGGCCTCTGGGACGAGGATTATTTCCTCTTCGGCGAGGACCTCGACCTCTGCTACCGGCTGAAGCGCAATGGCGCCCGTATCGCCTACTTCCCGCAGGCACAGGCGTGGCACCATCTCGGCGGCACCACCGGCCTGAAGCGGCACAGCCGTCAACGCGCAAACATCTCCGAGGCTGACCGCCGACGCGCCTACGATTCGTTCTTCGACGCCATGCACCTGTTCTACGAGAAGAACTACCGCGACTGCTACAGCGCGCCGGTCCACGGGCTGGTCAGCCTGGGCATCGAGACCCGCCGGCTGCTCGGCCGTGCGCGGCGGCGGGTCTAGCGGCGCCGAACGGCGGGCGGGAAAGGTGCCGATGCTGTCCATCTACGGATTGTTGAGGATCCACCAACGGCTGCGCAGCCATCGCCTCGTGCTTCTCGGCGTCCTGTTGGCGCGTCGTTTGCGCCTGCGTCATCTCTCGGTGCGGTTCGATCCGGTTGCCGGCTGCAACCTCGCCTGTCGCGTCTGCCCGTCCGTCGCGACGACGGCCAGCGACGGGCGCCCCCCGGCGTTCACCTGGCCGGACATCGAGCGGCTGGCGTCGATGCTGTTTCCCGGAGCGTTGCAGGTCGTGATCGGCTGCAGCTGGGAGCCGACGATCCACCCCCGCTACCTGGATCTCGTGAGCCTGGCCAGAGCGTGGAAGGTACCCTGGATCGGCCTGACGACGAACGGCCAGAACCTGCAGGAGCGGGATCTGCACGAACTCGCACGCCGCGGTCTGGGCGAATTGACGCTTTCGATCCACGGTGTGCGCGAGCAGACCTACGAGCGGTTGATGGTGGGCGCGTCCTGGGACAGGCTGCACGAGGTGCTGCGGGCGGTCCGCGATCTCCGCACCGGCCGCCCAAGCCGCCGCTTCCGCCTGCGTCTGAACTACACCATCAACCGGGAGAATCTCGCCGAGTCGGGGGATCTGCTGGATGTCTTCGGCGAATACCGCCCCGACGTGCTGCAGGTCCGTCCCGTGTTCGGCGGGTCGGCACCCGGGTTGAACCTGCGCAGCGAGGATCTGGCGGCCTATCGGATTCACTTGGCCAGCCTGGCGCGCGAGTGTCGGGAACGGCGGATCCTTCTGCTCGCCAACCGCGCGGACCCCCTGCATGCGGCCCCCGCGGCCGGCATCGCCGTCCTGCCCGCGGTCTATCTCTACGTGGATCCCGTCACCGTCTGGCGGGAGGATTTCGCCTGGCGGACCGAGACCTACGGGCAGTATTGCCGGCGCATCGGCCTGGACCGCCAGCTCCGGCGCGACCTGTTCCGCAGCCGCGGCGAGTTGGTGAAGTCCGCGGCGCGCTACGCGGATTCCCTGAAGTACGACCTGGACTGAGCCGACCGGGCCGCTCATCCCTCCCGGTTCGTCCCGCGATGGCCCGGGTGGATGGGGGCGTCCGGATGTGATAAGCTCGACATCCCGCTGTTCCCGACCGTCTGGAGCGATCATGCCGCGGGTCCGCGCCTATCCGTTCGTGGTCTTCCTGCTGCCGATCCTGGCTGCCGCCGTCCACGCCGATCCGATCGAGGACTTCGACGCCGCCGCCCCGGAACTCGCGGGCTACCCGGGTGAAGCCGGGGACCCCGCTGCCTGGAGCCTCGTCTCTCCGGGGGCCGGCGGCAGCGCCCATGCCCTGCGCCTCGATGGCAACCTGTGGCTCGTCCAGTCGATCGCGCCGCGCGCCCTGGCCGACAGCACCGTCTGGAGCGTCGCCGTCGCCGCCGACGTCAAGGGCGAGGTCCAGGCCATCGGCTTCGGGGACGGCGTCCACGAACTCTTCTACACCCTCGCCGGCCGCGACCTGCCCGCCGCCACGAACTGGTGGACCGTCTACCAGGGCTCGCAATCGCTCGCGGCCTGGCACGACTACCTGCTGCCGGTGGGCGAGGACTGGCGGGAAACCTTCGGCGAGCTGCCCGTGATCGACCGGGTGATCTACGTCAACGACGCCGACGCTGGCACGGTCGGCGTCACCCGCTTCGATTCCCTGGCCGACGTCACCGACGAGCTGCCGCAGGCGCCGCGGGTGGACATCCTCTACGCGGTGCAGTCGTCGCAGAAGGTGGCCGGCGACCTGTACCGGCTGTCGGCGCAGTTCCAGGCCACGGTCTTCGATCCGGACTCCGAGACGCACGTCTACCGCTGGGACTTCGGCGACTCCATGAGCAGCGCCGAACCGGTCGTCGTGCACGAGTTCCTGGTCCACGCCGACCACCCCTACACCGTCAGCGTGGCGGTGACCGACCCCGACGGCCTCTGCGGCGGCGACACCTGCCAGGTGGCCGTCCATCCCGGCGGCGACGACGCGCCGCTGACGGTGAACTTCGTGGGCGACGTCTTCACCGGCCGCGGCTACGAGTCCGCGGGCGGCATCATCGACACCCAGGGGGTCGAAGCCCTGTTCGCGCCCACGCGCTCGATCTTCGGCGACGCCGCCGACGTCAACGTCTGCAACCTCGAGGTCAGCTACACCGACCGCGGCACGCCGCACCCCACCAAGACCGTGGTCTTCCGCAGCCGGCCCGAGAACATCGCGGGCCTCGCCTACGCGGGCGTCGACCTGGTGACCATCGGCAACAACCACATCATCGACTACGGCGAGATCGGCATGCTCGACACCATGGACGGGCTTGAGGACCTGGGCATCCCCTGGTGCGGCGCGGGCAGCAACGAGATCTTCGCCCTGCAGCCCGCGTTCTGGACCGAGCGCGGCGTGCGCCTGGGATTCCTGGGTCTCTGCGACCGCACCGGCCGGCAGTGGAACTACCAGCCCTTCCTGGACGCCGGGTACAACAAGCCGGGTTTCGCCTACCTGCTGCCGGAGAACCTGTCGAAATCGATCGCGGCGGCCGGCGCGTTGTCCGACGTCGTCATCGTCCAGGGACACAGCGGCGACGAGTACCAGCTCGCGCCCCCGCCCGGCGCGCTGGGGCGGTGGGCCGGTCCGGATGACGTCATCGACGTCGAGGCCGCGGAATCGGATCCCGGCGCGCCCGAGTTCCGCTTCCTGAACGAGCCGACGCCCGGCGCGCGCGCGCTGCGCCGCCAGGCCATCGACCTCGGCGCGGACGTGATGATCAACCACCACCCCCACGTGCTGCAGGGCTTCGAGTCCTACCGCGGCAAGCTGATCGCCCACAGCCTGGGCAACTTCGTCTTCGACCTGACCTACATCGAGACGATGCCGACGCTGGTGCTGACCCTGGAGATCGGCAAGGACGGCGTCGTGGGGCAGCGCTGCACGCCCGCCTTCATCGACGACTGGATCCCGCGGCCGGCGACCGGCAACCTCGGGCGCGAGATCATCGGCTGGCTGGCCGAGGCCTCGCGGCCCATGAACGCGCTCGTGGCGCCGCTGGCCGGCAAGAGCGAGGCGCGCATCCTGCTGTCGCGCGCGGAGGCCGACTCGACGACGGTCGAGCACGCGACGGCCTTCGACCTGATCGCGCAGGACGGCTACGAGGTGTCGCCGCCGCTGGCGCTCGCGCCCGAGGGCGACCTGTCGCAGGTGCTGGAGGTCCTCGGCGGCGCGCCGGGCGGCTGGGAGGTGGCCTGGGGCCGCGAGCTGCTCTGGCACACGGGTTTCGAGGATGAGGGCGCGGACCTCTGGGAGGTCAACTCGTCGGACGAGTGGCTGGCGACCGACGTGGTCCACGGCGGGTTGCGCAGCCTCGGCCTGCGCCGCGACGACGGCGACGTCGGCCAGACCGGCACCGACCTCGAACGCCACCTGCCCTGCCGCGCGGACCGGCGCCACACCGCCGCTGGTTGGTTGAAGGCCGACAACGCCGGGCAGGCCCGCACGATGGTGCGCTTCTACGACAGCCGCTCGTCCGAAAGCCCGCTGTCGAGCACCGACCTGGCCGCGCGCGTCGACGGCGGCTGCGACTGGACGTACCAGTGGCGCGACCTGGCCACGCCCGCCGGCGCGGTCTACTTCGAGCTGCGCTGCGGGCTGGAGCCTCCGGCCGACGGCACGGCGCTCGCCTGGTTCGACGATCTGGCGCTGATCGAGTGGGAGCCGTGGCAGTCTGCGGATTCGCCGCTGAAGATCCCCGCGCCGAACAACTGCCGGTACCTGCAGGTGCGGCGCGCGGGAACGAGCGCGGGCCCGGGGCAGGTCCGTTTCCTGCAAACGACGTACGACCGGATCGTGGCGACCGGGGCAGGGGACGGGGGCGGACCGGCCCCGCGGGGGCGCTTGAGCAACCACCCCAACCCCTTCAATCCGCGCACGACCATCGATCTGGTCCTGCCGGGCGACGGAACCCCCGTGCCCGTCGCCCTGGAGATCTTCGATCTGCGGGGCCGGCGCGTCGCGTCGGTCTTCGAAGGGGAGCTGGCCGGCGGGCAGCGGTACGGCTTCACCTGGGACGGCCGCGACGATCGGGGCCGGAACTTGGCCGCCGGCTTGTACTTCTGCCGGGCCGGCACCGGATCGATGACCCAGGTGCTGAAATTGACGCTGGTCCGCTGAGTCAACGGCGTTGACATCGGGTGGGAAGATAATCCTAGGTGATTCCCAGAATCCGGTGTATCCTTCCCGTGCTTCGGGCTGAGACCCCAGGGTCTTTCCGGAGCCGTTTGAATGCGTGATCCCCGGCCTCGCGCCGGGCTTCGAGATTCCCCCGACCGTCGGGGGATGTGGTCCGGCAGACCGCCGGATCAGTATCGAGCACGAGGGGTTTACCGGAGATAGCCGGCGGCCTCAGGTGCTTCTGCACGCCGGGTAGCCGGCATCCGAGGTGGAAGAGTATGAAGAAGATCTACGTGGGTAACCTGCCGTTCTCCGCGACCGAGGACCAGGTGACCAAGCTGTTCGAGCAGCATGGCGCCGTGCACTCGGTGGCACTGATCACCGATCGTGAGACCGGACGGCCCCGCGGCTTCGGTTTCGTGGAGATGGACGACAGCGCGGCCATGGCCGCGATCTCGGCCCTCGACGGTCAGAGCATGGACGGCCGTAACCTGAGCGTGAACGAGGCTCAGGACCGTCCGAAGCGCACCGGCGGCGGCGGCGGCGGCTTCGGTGGCGGCGGCGGCGGCGGTCGCAGTGGCGGCGGCGGCGGCTACGGCGGCGGCAGCGGCGGTGGCC
>DYDD01000329.1 GCA_020718045.1 Fibrobacter sp.
GCTGGACGGCGAGTGGAGCCTGGCCCTGATCGAGCCGCGGCCGCTGCTGGCCGGGCGCAACCTCGTGCGCGTGCGGCTCGACGCCGGCCGCGGCGCGGCGCGCTTCACCGCGACGGTGATCTGCCACCTGCACGGCGAGATCGCGCGCGCGCGGGTCGACCTGCAGCCGGGCCAGATCCCGGACGGCGACCGCGTGGCCTGGGAATGGTGCGACCTGGCGGGGCTGCGCGGCGGCGAGCTCGTCGGCCGCGCGGCGGCGGCCGGGATGACCTGCGTCGCGCCGGTGGCGGCGGGCGCGATCCTGCGGCAGGCCGCGGTGCGGCGCACGCCGCTGATCACCGCCGGGCAGCGGGTGGAGCTCGTGTTGGACAGGGGCGGCGTCTCGGTGACGACCATGGCGGTCGCCCGCGAGGACGGCGCCGGCGGGGAGCGGATCTCCGTCCGCAACGAACTGGACGGCCGGCTGGTCCGAGCCCGCGTCGAGGGGCCGGGTCGGGTGGCCTGGAACAGGTGAGGGGCATGATGGTGAGCACAAGGTTCCGGATCCTGATCGCGGCGCTGGCCCTCGGGGCGATGGCGGCGGCGACGTCGCGCGCCTCCGGCCCGCTGATCGACCTCGAGTCGGGTCGCTCCCTGGTCAGCAACGCCAAGGCGTGCCGCGTGGGCGACATCGTCACGATCCTGATCGTCGAGGAGTCGTCGGCCAACGCCACGGCCAAGACCGACGCCAACAACAAGTCGGAGGTCAAGGGCGGTCCGGGCCTGGGCTTCCTGGACGTGCTGACCGACTGGGGCCTGAACACCGAGAACAAGTTCACCGGCGACGGGCGGACCCAGCGCACCGGCAACCTGCAGGCCGAGATCACCGTGCGCATCGTGGAGGTCCTGCACAACGGCGACTACCAGCTCGCGGGCACGCGGATGGTCGACATCAACGGCGAGCGCCAGCTGATCGAGATCAGCGGCAGCTGCCGCGCGCGCGACATCCAGCCCGACAACACCATCTACTCGACGTACATCGCCGACGCCCGCATCGCCTACAACGGGACCGGGCCGGTCAACGCGAGCAGCGAACCCGGCGTGATCACCAAGCTCGTCAACTGGCTCTTCTAGGAGGGTCGATGAACCTGCGACGCATCCCCAACATCGTCCCGTTCGCCCTGCTGGCGGCGGGCCTGCTGCCGGCGGCGCCGGCGGCGGCCTCGCGCATCAAGGACCTGGCGACGGTCGCGGGCACCGACCGCGAGCCGCTGCTGGGCTACGGCCTGGTCGTGGGCCTGACCGGCACCGGCGACGGCCAGAGCGCCGCCTTCACCGTGAACTCGCTGACCTCGCTGCTGGAGCGCCTGGACGTCACGGTCGATCCGGCGATGGTCAAGCTGAAGAACGTCGCGGCGGTGCTGATCACCGCGCAGGCGGAACCCGGCGCCGCGCCGGGCAGCCGCGTCGACGCCACCGTCAGCTCTCTGGGCGACTGCTCCAGCCTCGAGGGCGGCATGCTGATCATGAGCCCGCTGAAGGGGGCCGACGGCCTGGTCTACGCCGTGGCCCAGGGACCGGTCTCGATCGGCGGCTTCAACGTCTCCGGCGGGGCGAACAACTCGGTGCGCAAGAACCACGCGACCGTGGGCCTGATCTCCGCCGGCGCCAAGCTCGAGCGCCGGCTGCCGGGCGCCTTCATCGAGGCCGGCGCCATGTCCTGGCTGCTCCACAACCCGGACTTCACGACCTGCCAGCGCGTGGCCGACGCCATCAACGGCGTGTTCGGCGCGGGCGCGGCGCGCGCCCTCGACGCGCAGCGGGTCGAGGTGATGGTCCCGGAGAGCTTCCTGGAGCGGCCCGTGGATTTCATCGCGCGCATGGGCGAGCTGCCGGCCGAGAGCGACCAGGCCGCCCGCGTCGTGATCAACGAGCGCACCGGCACGATCATCGTGGGGCAGGGGGTGCAGCTGCGGGAGGCCGCGGTCGCGCACGGCAACCTCAAGGTCGTCATCCGCACCACCTACGACGTCTCGCAGCCCAACTCCTTCAACGAGAGCGGCGAGACCGTCGTCACGCCCAACGTGACCGCCGACGTCCAGGAGAAGGAAGCCGCGGTCCTGCACGTGCCCGCGACCGGGACGGTCCAGGACGTGGTCGGCGTGCTGAACGAGGCCGGGGCCAGTCCCCGCGACATCATCGCCATCCTGCAGGCGCTGCGGCAGGCGGGCGCCTTGCAGGCCGAACTGCTCGTCATGTAGGGGGACGATGAAGGTCGAGACGGCAACCGCGGGGCTCCGCCCCCTCACGCACGCGAACGACACGCCCGAGCGCCGGGAGGCCCGGCTGCGCGACGCGGCCAAGCAGTTCGAGGGGCTGTTCGTGCAGACCCTGCTGAAGTCGATGCGCGGCACGGTGCCGATGAGCGACCTGATCGACAACACCGGCGAGATCGAGACCTACAGGCAGCTGCTGGACGAGGAGATGGCGCAGAAGATCGGCGGGCGCGGCGGCCTGGGCATCGCCGATCTGATCACCGACCGCTACCTGGCGGCGGCGCGCGGCGAGGCGCCGCTGGAC
>DYDD01000330.1 GCA_020718045.1 Fibrobacter sp.
TGGCTCGTGGTCGTGGACACCGACGGCGACGGCCGCCTCGACGACGAGCGCCCGCTGCGCGACTACCGCGTCGACTGGGACCTGTTCGGCCTGCGCGGCCCCGACGCCCCGGACAGTCGCACCCTCATGGCCTGGTCGGTCAACGTGACCGCCAACGAGGACTGGCTGGGCGCCCCCGAGGCGCCGACCGTCGCCTTCCACCACGACTCCGGCTCCCACGGCTCGCACTGCGCCGGCATCGCCGCCGGCTGCGAGGTCGGCGGCCAGCCCGGCCTGCACGGCGCCGCGCCCGGCGCCTGGCTGATCTCCTGCAAGATCGGCGACAACCGCCTGTCCGGCGGGGCGACGCGCACCGAGACCATGAAGAAGGCCTTCGAGCACGCCGTCGACTTCGGCGAGCGCTACGGCCTGCCGGTCGTGGTCAACATGAGCTTCGGCATCAACGCGGTGGAGGAAGGCGACGACGCCATCGGCAAGTGGCTCGACGACCTGCTGGCCGAGCACCCGGAGTTCACCGTCTGCACCAGCAACGGCAACGAGGGCCCCGGCCTCTCCACCAGCGGCATCCCGGCGACCGGCCGCAGCCTGATCGCCTCGGGCGCCTACCTGTCGCGCGCCTCCGGCGAGGACCTCTACCAGGCCCGCCTGCCGCGCGCGACCCTGTTCGCCTTCTCCAGCCGCGGCGGCGAGACGCCCAAGCCCGACGTCGTGGCGCCGGGCTCCGCGCTGTCGACCGTGCCCGGCTTCGTCGACGGCAGCGCCCGCTTCAACGGCACCAGCATGGCCTCGCCGCAGACCGCGGGCGCGGTCGCCTGCCTGCTGAGCGCGGCGGGGCAGGAGAGCCTCGAGGTCCACTGGGGCATGCTCAAGCGCGCCCTGATCGCCGGCGCCAAGCCGGTGCCCGGCCTGGAGCTGTTCGAGCAGGGCGGCGGTCTGGTGAACATCCAGGGCGCCTGGGACGTGCTGCGCCCCCTGGCCCTCAGCCGGTCGGCTCACCAGGTGCTCGACTGGGCCGTGTCGGTGGACTGCCCGCTCCAGTCCGACGGCAAGTCCTCGGCCGCGTACTGGCGCACGCCGGGCGGTGCGCCGGTCGCTCCGGAGCGCGTGACCTTCTCCGTGAAGCCGGTCTTCCACCCCGACCTCGGCCCCGACGAGAAGGACGCCTTCTTCCGCTCCTTCTCCTTCCGCAGCGAGGCGCCCTGGCTGCAGGTGATCTCCCAGAAGCGCTACGTGCGCGGCGACGCGGCGATGGACGTCGACGTCGCCTACGACGCCCGCCAGCTGCCGGCCGAGGGCGTCGTCAGCGCGCGCGTGATCGCCACGCTCGACGGCGGCGACCTCTCCGGTCCCGCGGCCCGCGAGTTCGATCTCTGGAACACCGTCGTCGGCGGCGTCGCGGTCGGCCCACAGGACGGTTTCGCGACGACGTTCACCGGCAAGGGTCTGCAGGCCTCGACCAACCGTCGCCACTACGTGCAGCCGCCGGCCGGCGCCACCGCCATGCGCTGCCGCCTCGAGGTCAGCCGGCAGCTCGGCGCGGTCAAGGGCGCGGGGGCCGCGCTGGAGATCTGCGACCCCGAGGGCGCCGTGCGCGGCGGCTGGGCCGGCTACGCCCGGCCCGAGAGCAGCCCCGTCGTCGACACGACGATCCTGCCGCCGGAGCTGCGCCCCGGCATCTGGGAGCTGAACGTGACGGCGGCGATCGGCAACCTGGCCGACACCGACTACCGGCTGACGGTCTCGTTCGACGGCTACATAGCCGATCCGCCCGCGCTCGCCGCCCTGGCGAGCGAAGGCACGGGCGAGCCGGCCGAGACGGAGCTCACGGTGACCCGCAGCTTCCCCGGCGTGTTCAAGGGTACGGCGCGGGCGCAGCTCGACGGGTTCCGCCGCGAGCGCGAGGTCGAGGTCGAGAAGGCCGACACCTGGAACCACGACTTCGCGCTCGACGCCGCCACGCCGCGCGCCGAGTTCCATCTGACGATGGACGAGGCCACGGCCAACCTGCTGACCGACTGCGCCGTGAACATCCTGGATGCCGAGGGCACGGCCGTCTCGGCCGGCGCCTTCACCGGCCTGGAGGCCGACGCGTCGGTGGCGCTGCCCGCGGGCAGCGACGGCGGCAAGTACACGCTGCAGGTGGTCGCCGCCTTCGCCCTGAAGAAGGACAGCGAGAAGTGGGGCTTCACGTCCGAGGAGCGCTACCTGTTCGCCGCCCCGTCGGCGGGCAAGGTCGAGGCCGCCGGCGGCGCGCCGCTGCGCCTGTACTGCGGCGTGCCGGCGGCCCTGACGGTGGCGTTCGAGGGCGGCTGGCCCGCGCCGCCCCAGGACCTGCACCCCTACGGCGCCGTGCGCTTCCTGGACACGAACCTGGACGACCGGGCGCCGGGCGACCGCGAGGGGCGTCTGGTGCTCGAAGTCCCGATCCGGCTGGAAGACTAGTTCAGGTCGATGCGGGGAGACCCGCCACCTCGCATAGCAGGGCTTCGAGACGGTCCATGTGAGGGGCGCGCGCGTACCGCTGCTCGGCGGTGCGGCGCGCCTCGTCGCGTGAC
>DYDD01000331.1:0-441 GCA_020718045.1 Fibrobacter sp.
CCGGCCCGCTGCGCGTGGACGCCGCGGATCCTCGGTGCGGCGACGAGGCGCGGCTGCTGGCGGCCGCGCTGCCCGCGGTGACCGTCGTCCAGTCGCGCCGACGCCGCGCGGGTCTGGATCTCCTGCTGAGTCCCGGCGTCGATTGCGACCTCGTGCTGCTGGAGGATGCGCACCAGTCGGCCGGGTTGCCCCGGCACCTCGACGTGCTGATCCTGGACCGCTGGGAACAACGCGACGGCGTCGTGGTCCCGTCGCCGGCGCACCGGCTGCCCTGGGGACCGGGGCGCGAGGACGTCGACGGCGCCGCGCGCGCGCGCCTCTGGCTCGTGGAAACGCCGGACGGCAGCGAGGCTCCGCCGCGCGGTCCGGCGGGCGTCGCGGTGCTCGGGTTCGCGCGGCGCGAGGTCTGGGCCGATGGGAGGGCTCCCGACGCGGGAGCGC
>DYDD01000331.1:450-2555 GCA_020718045.1 Fibrobacter sp.
TCGTGTCGGGCATCGCCCGCCCGGAGCGCTTCGAGGCGGCCTGCGTGCGCCTGTGCGGCTCGCCGGCGGCGCTGGCGGTGCGCTGCGCCGACCACGCCGCCTACGACCGCCGGCTGGTGGCGCGCCTCCTGGACGCCGGCGCCCGGCGCGGCGCGGCGTGTTGGCTGACCACGGCGAAAGATCGTGTTAAATTGTCGGGCGTGTGGCCCGTCGGCGCGCCGCCCCTGCACACCGTCGGACTGGAACTCGCCTGGCAGGGTCCGGACGCCGTCGATCGCGTCGTCCTGCGCCTCCTGGAGGATTGAGATGCGCCCGACCGATCCCGTGACCAGCCGCTTCCTCGTGGCGGGCACCGGCATCGCCGGGCTGCAGTTCGCGTTGCTGGCCGCCGAGCACGGCGACGTGCGCATCGTGACCAAGAAGGACTCCTCCGAGAGCAACACGAACTACGCGCAGGGCGGCATCGCGGCGGTGCTCTCGCCGCTGGACGATTTCGAATCCCACGTGCACGACACGCTGGTCGCCGGGGACGGCCTCTGCGACGAGGCGGTCGTGCGGGACATGGTCGGGGCCGCGCCGCGTCTCATCGAGCGGCTGCTGGCCTACGGCGTGCGCTTCACGCGGGACGGGGAGCGGGCCGACGCTCCCTACGCGCTCACGCGCGAGGGCGGGCACTCGCGGCACCGCATCCTGCACGCCGCCGACCTGACCGGCCGCGAACTGGAGCGCCGGCTGCTCGAGGCCTGCCGCCGCCACCCGCGCATCGTCATGGACGAGGACCACCTCGGCCTGGACCTGATCCGCGACTCCGACTTGCGGCGGGGCGGCGACCCGCAACGCGTCGTCGGCTGCTGGGTCCTGGACCGCGACACGCTGCAGCGGCGCGTCTACCTGGCGCCGGCCACGATCCTGGCCACGGGCGGCTGCGGCAAGGTCTACGCCTACACGTCGAACCCGGACATCGCCACCGGCGACGGGCTGGCCATGGCCTACCGGGCCGGCGCCCTGCTGGCCAACCTGGAGTTCGTCCAGTTCCACCCGACCTGCCTCTACCACCCGCGCGCCAAGAGCTTCCTGATCTCCGAGGCGGTGCGCGGGGAGGGGGCGCACCTGATCAACGGCCGCGGGGAGCGCTTCATGGAGCGCTACGACCAGCGCCGCGAACTCGCGCCCCGGGACATCGTCGCGCGAGCCATCGACCAGGAGATGAAGCGCACCGGCGATCCCTGCGTGTACCTGGACCTGCAGCACCTCGGGCGCGCGTTCGTCGAGCAGCGCTTCCCGAACCTCTCGGCCACCTGCGCCTCCTTCGGCATCGACATGGCGGGCGGGCCGGTGCCGGTCGTGCCGGCCGCCCACTACATGTGCGGCGGCGTGAGGGTGGACGGACAGGGCCGCACCAGCCTGCCGGGTCTCTACGCGATCGGGGAGGTGGCCTGCACCGGCGTCCACGGGGCGAACCGCCTGGCCAGCAATTCCCTGCTCGAGGCGGTCTACTTCGCCGAAACCGCCGCCGGCGCAGCCGTCGCCGACGGGTCGGCGGCGGCCGCCCCTCCCGCGGGCCTGCCCATCCAGGACGGGTTCCCCTCGGCGATGTCCAGCGGTCCGGAGGCCGTGATCCTCGAGCACGACTGGAACTCGGTGCGCCACGTCATGTGGGACTACGTGGGCATCGTGCGCTCGCGCGGCCGCCTGGACATCGCGCTGGACCGCGTGCGCGCCATCCGCGCCACCGTCGAGGGCGTCTACGCCAGTTCGCTGGCGAACCCCGACCTGGTCGAACTGCGCAACATCGCCCTGGTCGCCGAGCTGATCATCCTCTGCGCCCGCGAACGCCGCGAGAGCCGCGGTCTGCACGAGACCCTGGACCATCCCGGCAAGGACCCGCTGGCGCCCCGCGAGACCCTCGTCGGCCGCGGGCGCGCCCTGGCCGCGAGCGAGCCGCCGCCGGCGGCCGCGCCATGAATTGGTACCGCACCGCCTTCGGCGCGCACTACCGCCACCTCTACGCCCACCGGGACGGGCACGAGGCCGCCGCCTGCGTCGCGGCGATCGCGCCCTGGCTGCCGTTGCGGCGGGCGCCGGTCGTCGACCTCGGCTGCGGC
>DYDD01000332.1:0-2420 GCA_020718045.1 Fibrobacter sp.
CGCCGCACCCGTCGACGGCACCCGCGTCGAGGCGCTGCAGGCGCAGTCCCGCGACCTGGCGGCCGTCGCCGCGGCCCGGCGCACGCCGCGGTACCGGGAACTGCTCGCGGCCACCGACGGTCCGCAGGGCGCCCTGAACCGGGACACCTCGCTGATGCTGGTCGGCACCGAACGGGGCCGGCCCCTGTTCCTGCAGACGCTGAACCTCGTCGCCGCGCAGACCGTCGGCACCGACCGGTTGTGGCCGGGCGGCGCCTCGGGCCTGGACCTCGACGGCGCCAACGCGGCCGGCGAGCTGGCCGTGTGGGACGCCGGCGCCGTCCTGACTTCCCACCAGGAATTCGGGGGCCGGGCCGTCGTGCAGGACGGCGCGCCGTCGGTCCACTACCACGCCACGCACGTGGGGGGCACGATGGCCGCCGCCGGCGTCGACCCGCTGGCGCACGGCATGTCGTCGGCCGCGTGGCTGGACAGCTACGACTGGACCGACGACGAGATCGAGATGGCCGCGGCCGCCGCGCAGGGCCTGCTGATCTCCAACCACAGCTACTCGTTCGTCGCCGGCTGGTACTACAACAGCACCCAGGCGGCCTGGTACTGGTACGGGGACGTCAACGTCAGCCTGACGCAGGACCCCGGCTTCGGCATCTACAGCAGCTACTCGCAGGAGTGGGACCAGACCGCCCACGACGCCCCGTACTACCTGATCGTCTGCGCTGCGGGCAACGACCGCGCCAACTACGGACCCGGCCCCGGCGGCCTGCACTACTACTGGGATCCCGGCCTGAACGACTGGGCGCAGAGCACCACGACCCGCGAGCAGGACGGCGGCACCGACGGCTTCGACTGCATCCCCTACCGCGGCACCTGCAAGAACATCCTGACCGTCGGCGCCATCCTCGACGTGCCGGGCGGCTGGACCCAGCCCGCCGACGTGGCCATGTCCACGTTCAGCAGCTGGGGTCCGACCGACGACGGACGCATCAAGCCCGACCTGGTCGCCAACGGCGTCGGGCTCTACAGCTGCGGCACCGCGAGCAACGCCGCCTACGCCAGCTACAGCGGCACCTCGATGGCGACCCCCAACGCCTCCGGTTCGCTGCACCTGCTGGCCCAGCTCTGGCGCGACGTCCACGGCGGCCAGACGGCCCGCTCGGCCACGCTCAAAGCCGTCACGATCCACACCGCGAGCGAGACCGGCGCTTCCCAAGGGCCCGACTATTCCTACGGCTGGGGCCTGCTGGACGCCGAAGCCGCCGGCCTGCTGATCGCCGGCGACCTCGCGTTCCCCTCGCGCATCACCGAAGCGGCGCTGGCCCAGGGCGAGGCCGACACGCTCGTGATCTGGAGCAACGGCGCCGGGCCGGTCACCGCGACCCTGGTCTGGAACGACCCGGCCGGACCGGCGCAGCCCTGGACGCTGAACCCGACCCAGCTCGTGCTGGTCAACGACCTCGACCTGCGCCTCGAACGCGTGAGCGACGGCCAGGCCACCCTGCCCTGGACCCTGAACCCGGCCGGCCCCGGCAACTGGGCGGCCCGCGGCGACAACGTGCGCGACAACGTGGAGAAGGTCGAGACCGCCGCGACCCAGGCCGGCGCCTACCGGATCATCGTGCGGCACAAGGGGACGCTCAGCGGCGGCAACCAGGCCTACTCGCTGGTGGCCGGCAGCGCCGAGCCGCCGGTGGTGAGCGGCGTGACATTCGCGCAGCGCAACGACGGTTCGGGCCTGGTCGACATCGGCTTCGACCTGACCGACCCCGACAGCCCGACCGTGGACGTGACGCTCGAGGCCTCGGACGACGGCGGCACCACCTGGAACCTGGCCGTGTCCTCGGCGACGGGGCATGTGGGCTCCGGGGTCGCGGTCGGCGCTTCGCGGGCGGTGGTCTGGAATTTCGGCGCGGATCATCCCGCCGCGGTGCTGCCGTCGGTCGTGATCAGGGTCACGGCCAGCGACGGTCCCTGAGCGCGGCGTCCGGCAACCAGAGGTCCTCGCCGCGCGCGGCCGCGAGGTCGTCGAGATGGTCGAGGACCTCGGCGAGGCGGCGCGCCGCCAGATCGGCGCGCTTGCCGGCCAGACCCAGGATCTCCCAGACGCGCGCCGAGTCCGCGACCGCCGTCTGGCGCCGCAGCTCCCGCATGCGCGCCACGACGCCGCGGTCGTAGCGGTCGACGCGCACGCCCGGATGGATCTCGCCGCGCAGCTCCCGCAGCCCCGTGTTGGCGCCCGGGCGCAGCGCCGCCCCGTTGTCCAGCGCCAGCAGCCGCACCTCCCCCAGGTCCCACAGGGGCAGCCCTCGCCCGTCGTCCACCCGCCCGTCGCCGATCCACCGGCGCGCGCCGCCGTCGCGCCAGACGTGCAGGTTGCCGCCGGCGAAGCGGTCGTCCTGCCCCATCAGCGCGTCCAGCAGCAT
>DYDD01000332.1:2436-2528 GCA_020718045.1 Fibrobacter sp.
GCGGCGAGCCGGCGCGCCGGGATGCGCCCGAGGTGCACGCCGCGCGGCTCCTGCAGCTCGCTCACCTGCGACAGGGCGACGGTCCCGTCGCC
>DYDD01000056.1 GCA_020718045.1 Fibrobacter sp.
CGTCGGCCACGGTCGTCGAGACTGCGAAGGAGGTGCCGTCGGCCACGACGACCGTGCCGGCGTCGCCGATCTGCCCGCCCGACTCGGCGTAGAAGGGCGTGCAGTCGCAGAGCAGCTGGCAGCGGCCGTCGCCGAGGGAGCGCACGCCGAGCGCGCGGGCCTCCTCGCGCAGGCTGCCGTAGCCGGTGAAGACGGCGCGCAGCCGGGCCGGGTCGTCGTCGCCGACGGGCAACCAGGCGCCGACGCCGGCCATGAAGCGGCGCTCCTTGCCGCTGCCGGCGCGCTGCCGCTCCATGTGTTCGGTGAACCCGGCCTCGTCCACGGCCAGGCCGTCCTCGCCGGCGATCACGCGCGTCAGGTCCAGCGGGAAGCCGAAGGTGTCGTGCAGCTTGAAGGCGTCGACGCCGTCGAGGCGGTCGCGGCCGGCGGCCCGCGCCATGTCGCGCATCTCGCCGTAGACCTGCAGGCCGCGGTCGAGGGTCAGGTTGAAGCGCTCCTCCTCGCGGCGGATCACGTCGACGACGCGGGCCTGCCGCTCGACCAGCTCGGGGTAGGCGGCGCCCATCTCGCGCACGACCACCTCGGCGCAGCGCCACAGGAAGGGCTCGCGCAACTCGAGGCGGCGGCCGTGACGCGCCGCGCGGCGCAGGATGCGGCGCACGACATAGCCGCGGCCCTCGTTGGCGGGCGCGGCGCCGTCGGTCACCGCGAAGACGACGGCGCGGGCGTGGTCGGCGATGACCTGCATCGAGACGCGGTCCTCGCCTTCGGGGCGGCGGCCCGACAGCCCGGCCACGAAATCGATCAGCGGCGTGAACAGGTCGCTCTGGAAGTTGCTGCGCACGCCCTGGGCCACGGCCACCAGACGCTCGAGCCCCAGGCCGGTGTCCACGCTGAGCATCGGCAGCGGGTTCAGGCGCCCGGTCTCGTCGCGGTCGAACTCCATGAAGACGTGGTTCCAGAGTTCCAGCCAACGATCGCAGTCGCAGACGCCCAGCGCGCAACCCCGCGGGTGGTCGCAGGCCATGTCCGCGCCCTGGTCGATGTAGATCTCGGAGCAGGGGCCGCAGGGACCGGTATCGCCCATCGACCAGAAGTTCTCCTCGTCGCCCTGGTCCAGGTCGCCCAGGCGCTTGATGCGCTCCGGGGGCAGCTGGATGACGTCGCGCCAGATCGCGTAGGCGTCGTCGTCGTCCTTGTAGACCGAGGCCCACAGGCGCGCGGGGTCGAGCCCCATCTCGCGGGTCAGGAAGTCCCAGCCCCACTCCAGCGACTCGCGCTTGCCGTACTCGCCGAAGGACCAGTTGCCCAGCATCTCGAAGAAGGTGTGGTGGCGGGCGTCGCGGCCCACCTCTTCGAGGTCGTTGTGCTTGCCGCTGACGCGCATGCACTTCTGGCAGGACGCGGCCCGCACGTAGTCGCGCTTCTCGAGGCCCAGGAAGACGGCCTTGAACTGGTTCATGCCGGCGTTGGTGAAGATCAGCGTGGGGTCGTCCTGCGGCACCAGGGAACTGGACGCGACCACGGTGTGGCCCCGCTCGGCGTAGAACTCAAGGAAGCGGGCGCGTATCTGCTTGGCGTTCAAGGAATTTCCTTCCGGGTCCACGACCGGGCCGGGGCGCGGATGGACGCCGCACGGGCACGATCCATGCTCATTCCTGCTATTCGGGATCAGCTCGGGCGGCTATTGTAAGGGCGCTCCGCACGAAAATCAACACGCGCCGAACCCCGGCGGGCGGCGTGCCAGGCACGGAGGCGGCATGTCCCGCGTATCGCTCATCTTCGGCACCCGTCCCGAGGCCATCAAGCTGGCCCCGCTCATCCTGGCCCTGCGCGACGAGCCGGAACTCGAACCCCACGTCTGCGTCACGGCCCAGCACCGCGAGATGCTCGACCAGGTGCTGGCCATCTTCGGCATCGTCCCGGACGACGACCTGGACCTGATGCGCCCCGACCAGACGCTGGCCGGCCTGACCTCGCGCGCCGTGGCGGCCGTCGACGGCTACCTGCAGCGGGCGCAACCCGATCTGGTCCTGGTCCAGGGCGACACCACGACGGTCTTCTGCGCCGCCCTGGCCGCCTTCTACCGCGGCATACCGGTGGGGCACGTCGAGGCCGGCCTGCGCACCGGCGACCTGCGCGCGCCGTTCCCGGAGGAGGCCAACCGCCTGCTCACGACGCGGCTCGCCGACCTGCACTTCGCGCCGACTGCCACCTCCCGCGACAACCTGCTGGGCGAGGGCGTCCCCGCCGCCCGCGTGCACGTCACCGGCAACACCGTCATCGACGCGCTGCTGATCGCCCGCGGGCGCGTGCTGGCCGCGCCGCCGGAGGTGCCCGGCCTGCCGGCGGACCTGGTCGACGGCGCGCGGCCGCTGGTGCTGATCACCGGTCACCGCCGCGAGAACTTCGGCGAGGGCTTCCGCGCGGTCTGCCGCGGCATCGCCCGCCTCGCGCGCGACTTCCCCGGCCACGCCTTCGTCTACCCCGTCCACCTGAACCCGCACGTCCAGGCGCCGGTAAACGAACTGCTCGGCGGCCTGGACAATGTCCGCCTCATCGCGCCGTTGCCCTACCTGCCCTTCGTGCGGCTGATGGACCGCGCCACGCTGATCCTGACCGACTCGGGCGGCGTGCAGGAGGAGGCTCCCAGCCTCGGCAAGCCGGTGCTGGTGATGCGCGCGACGACCGAGCGGCCGGAGGCCGTGACGGCCGGCACGGTGAAGCTGGTGGGCACCGACGAGGAACTGCTGGTCGCCGAGGCGACGCGCCTGCTGTCCGATCCCGCGGCCCACGCCGCGATGGCCCGTGCGATCAACCCCTACGGCGACGGCCTGGCCACCGGGAGGATCGTGGCGGCCAGCCGGAGGTTCCTGCAGGAGCGTCGGTGAAGTCGCCAACCGAGCGCCGGCTCGCCGGCTTCGGCCTGATCCTTCTGTCCGCCCTCTCGTTCGGAGCCATGCCGATCTTCGGCCGCCTCGCCTACCGTTCGGGCGTGGACCCGGTCACGCTGCTGCTGCTGCGCTTCACGATGGCCACCGCGATCATGCTGCCGGTGATGTTCGCGCGGCGCCTGCCCTGGCCGCGGGGCCGGACGCTGCTCGGCCTGATCGCCATGGGCGCCGTGGGTTACGTCGGGCAGTCCATCTGCTTCTTCACCGCGCTGAAGCACGCTTCGGCGGGCCTGGTCTCGCTGCTGCTCTACCTCTACCCGGCGCTGGTCGCGATCCTGGCCGTGGTCGTGCTGAAGGAGCGCCTCACCCGCCGCAAGACGTTCGCCCTGGGCCTGGCCCTGGCCGGCGCCGTGCTGACGATCGGGCTCAGCGGCGGCGGCACGGCGACCGGCATCGCCCTGGGCGTCGGGGCCGCCGTGATCTACGCCCTCTACATCATCTACGGCACCCACCTGCTGAAGTCCGTGCCGCCGATCCCCGCCGCGGCGGTGATCATGGCCGCGACCGCGGTCGTCTACGCCGGCGTGGTCGCGGGGCGCGGCCCGCGCTGGCCGTCCACGCCGGCCGGCTGGGGCTGGATCGCCGCCATCGCCGCGATCTCGACGGTCGTGGCGACCGTCACGTTCCTGGCCGGTCTGGAGCGCATCGGGCCGACCAGCGCTTCGACGCTGTCGACGATCGAGCCGGTGATTTCGGTGGGACTGGCGGCGCTGGTGCTGGGAGAACGGCTGGCGCCGCTGGGATTGGTGGGGGGCGTGATGATCCTGGGAGCCGTATTGCTGCTGGTCCGCGCCGAACCGGTGACTTGAAGGAGACCACGATATCAGCAATGGAGTCCCAATGAGTGCACTCGGTGTAGTTCAAGCATGAACCATCCTTAGATCAAGACATCCCATCATCCCTTGACAGATTTTCTTGGTATTGTTTCAGGCTGCCCTACCTACCACCCATTCAGCAGCCAATTCATGTGGAATACATCATTCCCAAGCCTCTTTGCCCAATCCTGGGCGAGAAAAGCATGTTTATTTGCATTGCATTCATTTATTCCTTTTGTGACAGTATATTATATAACTATATAATAATACAGTGGCTTACATGTGCCGTCTTCTTGATTGCGTGATTTTCATTTTACTGTTGACGCATATGTGCTATTAGGATATATTGCCATTAAGCGTATTCACTGCACCCAACACTCGGGAGGCAATAATGAGTAATCCACCAGTCCAGTTCGACATCGGTAGCTACACAGACGTCTACGGTCCCAGCAACCTCGGGGGCGACTTGTGGGAATGGCTGTGGCGTAGTGAAAACCTTGCACGAATGGGAGCCGCGTGTGACTGCAACAAGCCTGCCGTTCAAGCACTTCAGCACGAGTTACAAAAAGACTTTGGTTTAAAGCTCACATCTACAAAAACGAATGAGTTTCACCGTATCAAAATGATGATCGGTCAGATGGTGAAGCAGATTTTACTCCATGAAGGCTTCGATCTGATCGGGACCAATTATAAAGTGACAACCGGTAATCTCTTCACTCGGGGAGCCAAGTACACAAGGAAGTAGCCGCACCTGCTTGAAGGAGCAAACTGCGACAACAATAAGTCCCTACCCCTTCAGGAGGGCCTTCTCTCCCCGTGTACAATCGATCGATCTTGGTAAGAGTGTCACGAAGGCCTCGCTTCAACAGGGCACTGCGGCCTGGAAACTAATCGTGACGGGCAGAGACAACTTCGCGGTCAGAACTCGACGAACCCACCGATGCCGACGCCGATCTTCTCGTACCCGTCCAGCCCCTCGCCAAGATCCAGCCACCCCACCTGCAGCTTGTAGCCCAGGCGCGGCCGCACCCAGCGCTGCAGGCTCGCCGTGACCTCGTAGAAATCGTGGTCCACGTCCTGGACCGGGGTCACCCAGGTGGCGGCGTAGCGCTCCTGGCCGAGCGTGAAATTGGCGAAGAGCCAGCTGCGGCCCTCCTCCCCCCAACCGCCGGACACCCGGTGTTTCCAGCCGACGTGCTCGCCCGGATCGCTGACCGTGCGGGTCGCGAGGTACTCGAGGATCAGACGGCCGCGCCACAGCCGGGGGCCGGCGGCGAGCGACCAGTCCTCGTGGCCGTCGTGGTCCTGCAGCCAGCCGGCGCCGGCGACCAGGGTGAACGGACCGGTGTTGAGGTGGAACGCGTGGTCCCAGCGGTTCTTCTGCAGGTAGTGCGAACGGCCGCCGGCGGTGAACGAGGTGGACGAATACAGGCGGCTGGTCCAGTCGGCGTAGGCGCCGACGGAGAAGCCCGCGTCGACGTCCTCGCGCTCCAGCACCGACACCTGCACGAACGGCGTCAGGCGCGGCAGGGTCTTCACATAGAGCGTGGCCGTGCCGGTCGCCCAGTTCCCGTAGAGGTCCTGCGGGTCGAGGCGGTCCAGCAGCAGGTCGACGTCCAGGCGATAGCCCGGGGCCCCGCGCAGGCGGGCCCACTCCTCGGCGCCCCCGGCGGCGTGCACGCCCGCGGCCCCGGTCAGCGACAGCGCCGCCAGGCCGGCGGCGAGCAGGATGGATCGCATGGTCGTGTGGCTCACGGCGTCACTCGCTCCCTGGTCAGGTCGATGATCGCGCGCTGGACCGCCGAGACCGGCCGCCCCGCGCGCGGGTCGTGGCGCTGTCCGAACTCCCGCCACAGGTGCTGCGCCAGATCCGAGCGGGCGTCCACCACACCGTACAGGATCGGGAACAGCTGGGCCAGCGCATCCGGGTAGAACACGTCCCAGTCGGACCGGTGCGGCACGCCGCCCGCGTCCGCCCAGTGGAAGCGCCGGCCCGGCTCGTCGGACAGGCGGCCCAGCACGGCCTCGCGGACGTCCTCGGCCGCGATGCGGTGGCGCGGCCCGGTGTCCCAGCCCAGGCGCCGGCTCAGGGCGTCGTAGGCCAGCAGTCCCGCGTAGGCCTCGCAGTTGTCCATCAGGTAGCGCGCGTTCGCGTCCGGCAGCGCGCGCACCAGCCCATCAGGATCCTGCAGGCGCAGCAGCAGCCAGGCCACGTCCTGGATGCGCGCGCGGTTCGCCTCCAGCAGAGCGCGGTCGCCGCCGGACTGCTCCCACTCGTCCAGCAGCAGCAGGAACGTGCCGGCGTAGCCGTCGACCGAGTCGTAGCGCCCGGTGCGCTCGAGGCGGCCGCCCGGCCGCACGTCCATGTCGTCGATGGTGCCGGTCAGGCCGTGGCGGTCCGGGTAGTTCAGGTGGTCCAGGTACCAGGCCACGTAGTCCCGCACCTCGCCCGCCCCGAGCCCGTGGCGCACCAGCGACAGGGCGTAGAGGTTCGCGAAGTACGGGCTCACGTGGTCGCGCCCGCCGTCGAGGGGCTCGAACCAGTTCACCACCGCCAGCGCCGGGTTGCGGTGCCCGGCGCAGCCGCCGGACAGCGCCAGGAGCGCCGCGCTAGCGAGCATGCAGCACCACGTCCATCTCGCGCGCATCATCCTCGATCACCACCACGTGGCGCCCGCCGCCGGTGGTGGCGCGCAGGTAGGGCGCCGCCGGGGCCAGCCAGCGGCCGGCCGGCACGCTGAAGGCCAGGTCGCGCAGGCCGCGCGGGTTGCGCAGGTGCAGGCGCAGCTCCCCGCCGACGACCCGCCAGGTCGCCTCGGTCTCGAGCATCCGCAGCTGGAAGTCGGCGAACTCTCGCATCGGGCGCACCTGCAGCCGACCGTCGCGGCAACGCGCCGCCAGCTCGTCCAGCCAGGCGGCGTAGGCGGGCAGGTAGTCCTGGTCGCCGTGGTACAGGTAGAGGTTGTAGGGGTGCGAGTACATCAGGCGCACCGTGCGGTTGCGCTCGCAATAGTCCAGCATCCCGTCCAACCAGGCCGCCACCTCGCCGCTGTCCAGGCGGTGCTTGGTGTCCATCTCCCCGAAACTCGCCACGTCGCGCAGGGGCATGACCGGGAAGGCGATCAGCAGGTCCGACAGGCGCCGCCCGTCGCTGAAGCTGCGGTTGGGCGCGCTGCCGACGTCGCTGGTGGTGTAGTAACAGGTGAAGCCCAGCTCCTCGAGCAGCGGCGTCATCAGGTGCGGCGGGTGCACGCCGTCGGGCGCGGAGTACTCCACGACGGGTCGGCCGACGACCTCGCGCAGGCAGTCGCGGTTGCGGCGCACGGCGTCGCCCGCCTCGGTCGCGCCCCAGCGCCCGGCCAGCACCTCGGCGGAGAACAGGTTGTGGGTCCAGCCGCCGTGCGAACCGATCTCGCCCAGGCCGGCCAGCGCCTCGAACTGGCGGCGCCCCTGCCCGCAGGCGTCGAAGCCGTCGCCGTCGCCCGGCGCGTTCAGGTCGGGGCCGGCGCAGACGTGGATCGAGGCGGGCAGGTCGCGGCGGAAGAGGCCGCGGGCGACCATGTCGTCCAGGTAGGGCCAGTCGCCGTTGCCGTCGACGTGCCAGTTCAGGACCAGGCCGCCGACGCCGCGCGGCGAACTCATCAGGCAGGGCAAGCCCACCTCGTCCAGCAGCCACCAGCGTGCGAGCGCGCGCAGCGGCAGGTCGTCGGCGTGCGACTTGAGGTGGCCCAGCGGCAGGTTCACGTGCAGGCAGCGGCCGGCACCGTACGGTCGCGCGACGATCGCCGGGTGCTCGCGGCCGTCGTCGGTGACGGCCCAGGCCATCACGTGCGCGTCGTCGGCCTCGAACCGCGTGCGGGCGACGGGGTAGCGCAGGCGCCCGTAGCCGTAGCCGGTGACGGTCAGGTCGGGGTCCAACTTGCCGGGCGGGATCTGGCAGGTGCGGGCGGCGGCCGCGTCGGCGAAGCGCAGCGCGCCGGTGGTGTAGCTGTCCTGGCCGCCGTCGGTGTAGTCCACGTGCTGGACGCCGGTGAACCGCGACAGGTAGCTGCGCGGCAGGTAGGCGCCCTTGAGGCTCTTGATGCCGGCGTCGTAGACGACCATCAGGGAGCCGCCGGCGCGCAGGTAGGCGTCCAGCCAGGGTTCGAGCGAGGAGTTCAGGCGGCGGCAGACCCCGTCGGGCAGGATCAGCGCGGGGCAGGCGGCCACGGTCGCCGCGGGGTCGAGGTCCAGCAGGGTGTAGAGGTCGAGGGCCTCGGCCGCGACGCCCTCCTCTTCCAGCACGCTACGCCAGGCCGCGACGACGTCCCCGCTCTCGTCCATGAGCGAGGGGTTGTAGCCCACCAGCACGCGCAGGTCGCCGCGCTCGGCCTCGCGCCCGACGTGGCGCAGGACTCCCACGCCGTAGACCGCCACGGCGATGCAGGCGACCAGGGCCAGGATCAGTCCGAGCCGCGACATGTCACGCATCCCCGGCCGTCGGTCAACACGTATCCGTGGACGGCGACGTCGCCGGCCAGCGTCACGCTGCGCTTGCCGACGACCGATTTGATCAGGCCCGGCGCGCCCACGCGCGCCCCGCGGCGCAGTTCCACGGAGCGCTGCGAGAAGACGCAGCCGCGCACGGCCGCCTCTTCGCCCACGACCACCGCGCCTTCGACGAAGGCGTCGCCGAGCAGCAGCGCCCCGGGCGCCAGGGTCAGGTCGCCGTACACCTTGACCGTGCGGTCGACGACCGCGTCGGTCTCGATCCGCAGGTCGCCCCTGACCACCAGCGGGCGGTCGAAGGTCTCGCCCGGCCCGACGACCAGGTCGCCCCGGTGCAGGCTCGCCAGGTCCTCGAGGTCGCGGATCTCCAGCACGTCGGGCAACGCGAACGGCGCCGGGGCCGGCGGCAGCTCGCGCGGCCCACGGTAGCCCGTCGTGCGCACGGGGGAGCCCCACAGCCGCTCGAACGTCACGCCGTCGGCCAGTTCCAGGAAGCCCGCGGCCGACGCGCTGGCGCCGAGGTGCGACTGCGGGCCGACGTGGACGTCGCCCTCGACGTCGAGCCAGCGGGCGATGTGCACGCCGCGGCCGAGCGCCGCGCGCCCGTCGCAGGCCAGCGAGCGCAGGACGGCGCCCTCGCCGATGCGGGCACCGGCGCGAGCGTGGAGGTCGCGGTCGCAGGTCGCGCGTTCGCCGACGACCAGCGGGCCCCGGGCCAGCTGGATCGCCGACAGGTTGGCCCCGGCCGAGACGTCGAGCCTGTCGTGGACCTCGACCGCCTCGACCTTCGAGAGGGTCACCGTGCGGCGGCCGGGCGGTCCCTGGTCGTCGCGCAGGGCGGCGGCCAGCAGCGCGCGGGCCGAGCGGCCCAGGTAGCGCGGGTCCTTAACGTAGTCCATGTCCACCGGCAGCGGGTAGCGGTCGCGCGGGCGCCAGACCTCGATCAGCCCCGGCACGAAGGGCACCAGGATCAGCAGGCCGAAGGCGCCCAGCAGCAGCACGGCCTCGAAGGACAGCGCGTGCGTGGCGGTCCCCGCCGTGACGGCGGTCGCGGGCAGCATGGCCAGGCCGGCCAGTCGTCGCGTCATGCGGCCGCCTCCTTGCGGAAGCGCTTGGTCTTGTCCCACTCGGCGCGCTTGCGGCGCCAGAAGCGGTCGCCGAGGGCCTGCAGGAACCCGTGCGTGATCGTCCAGATGTTCAGCAGGAAGTAGAACATCAGGAAGGGCAGCAGGCGGATGCGGTGCGTGACGCCGTCCAACAGCGACGCGGTGCCGATCTGGTAGAAGGGCGCGAAGTTGCCGAAGGAGTTGTAGGTCGCCACGAACAGGAACACCAACACGCTGTCGATGATCTGCATCTCGCCCAGGAAGAACAGCGCCACCGAGTCGAGGATGCCGGTCAGCAGGAAGACCGGCACCAGGTAGATCGTCAGCAGCAGCAGGCCGTCCAGCTTCTCGGCGCGCGTCAGGTAGGGCGAGCGCAACAGCCCGCCGAAGTGCTTGAACATGACGTAGTTGTGCCCGCGCGACCAGCGCCGGATCTGGCGCGAGCGCACCTCCCAGGTCTCGGGCACCTCCTCGAAGCACTCCACGCGGTTGGCGTAGACCACCTTCCAGCCGTTGATGAACAGGCGGTAGGTGAGGTCGGTGTCCTCGGCAAGCACGCGCTGGTCGAAGCCGCCGAACGAGAGCGCCAGGTCGCGCCGGAAGCCGCCGACGGTGCCGCCGTACTGCGGCATCAGGTGCAGGTTGTGGCGGGCCTGCTGGTCCACCTGGTAGCCGCCGCTGCGCTCGAGGTCGAGCAGGCGGGTCAGCAGGTTGGCGCGCGTGTTGACCGGCACCACGCGCCCCATCACCGCGCCGACCTCGGGATCCTTGAACGAGATCGCCAGGTCGCGCAGCGAGCCGCGGGCGGGCAGGTAGTCGGCGTCGAAGACGATGATCACGTCGGCCGCGGCCACCAGTAGCGCGTCGTTCAGGGCGGCGGGCTTGCCGCGCTGGCCCTCGCGTCGGTGCAGCGGCTTGATGACGTCGTGCCTGGCCGCCATCTCGTCCAGGATCGCCGCGGTGCCGTCGCCGGAGTGGTCGTCGATGGGGATGATCTCGAGCAGGTCGCGGGGGTACTCGCAGCGCAGGATCGCCTCGAGGGACTGCCGGGCCACCTTCTCCTCGTCGTGCATCGGCACCAGCACGGAGATGCGCGGCAGCTCCGCGTCGATCAGGTCCTGGTAGTACAGGCGCTGGTCGCCGACGAGCCGGTTGACCGTGAACCGGTAGTGCCGCGTGGCGTAGATCGCCATGATCACCACCACCAGCAGCACGTACAGCTTGAGGATCAGAACGACCATCGCCACGTCTCCGGCCGGTCGCGCAGCCGCAGGGCCACGACGTTCATGTACACCGAGTAGATCGCCACCAGGTAGACGAAGTCGATCAGCGGGCCCAGGGCGAAGAACATGGCCGCCATGTGCAGCACCGTCAGCTTCTGCAGCAGGTACAGGAAGCTGGCGTAGCGCACCGCGCCGAACAGCACCGCGTAGGCGACCGTCGCCAGGATCACCGCGAAGCGCTCCCAGACCGGCGTCTGCAGCGGCGAAAGCGCCACGCCCATCACCACGGGCATCAGCAGCCACATGCCGAACTGGGTGCCCATGTAGAGCAGCGAGAAGTCGAGCACGTCGTAGGGGAAGAGGTGCGGCACCAGCACGAAGAACGCGCCGGAGATCAGGTTCAGCAGGGACAGGAACACCGCGTAGACGCGCAGCACCTTGGGCACGAAGCGCAGGCGCGGCAGCACCGCCACGATCAGCACCGACGCGACGAAAGTGACCAGGGCCAGCCGGCGCGAGGGGAAGGCGCCCGCCGCGTCCAGCACGGGCATGCGCGTGACCCACACCGGCAGGAACTCCCAGTGCGTGAGCTCGGTCCGCACGCCCACCCAGTCCGCCATCCGCGCCACTTGCCGGACGAACGCGCCCAGCAGGGGCGCGTGGAACCAGGCGACCGCCGCGTCGAGCAGGGCCACCAGCAGCAGCAGCGCGACCAGAGGCAGCCGGCGCACCGGCCCCAGCCGCTTGTAGGCGCGATGGTAGTGGATGCGATCCTTCAAAGGCGCGCTTTCCCGGCCGCGGCGGTCAGACGGCGTGCACCCGCACGCTGCGCCGACGCGGACCGTCGAACTCGCAGAACCAGACCGTCTGCCAGGCGCCCAGGTCCAGCCGGCCGCCGGCGACCGGCACCAGCTGGCCGCAGCCCACCAGGCTGCTCTTGACGTGGGCCGCCGCGTTGCCCTCGGCGTGGCGCCAGCCGGCGTCCCAGGGCACGGCGCGGTCCAGGGCCTCGACCATATCACGGACCACGTCGGGATCGGCGCCCTCGTTGACGGTGACGCCGGCCGTGGTATGGGGGACCCAGACCAGGACGGCCCCGTCCGCCATCCCCATTTCGTCCACAGCGCGCTGAACCTGAGAGGTGATATCGACGAACGCGCTGCGTGCGCCGGTGCGGACCTCGAAGCCGACCATCCCCCACCTCCGCCGCTGGGGCCTAGAGATCGAAGTACATGGAGAACTCGTAGGGGTGCGGCCGGCGGTTGATGGCCTGGATCTCCGCGCGTTTTGTCGTCAGCCAGCGCGCGATCAAGGCCTCCGGGAACACGCCGCCCCGCGTCAGGAACTCGTGGTCGACCTCCAGGGCGTCCAGGGCGTCGTCCAGGGAGCGCGGCAGGAATGCCACGGTGTGGGGCCGGCCGTCGGCCGGGGGGTGCTCGGGGCAGTACCCGTCGGCCAGCGGGTCGAGCCCGCGCACGATGCCGTCGAGACCCGCCATCAGGATGGCCGAGGCGGCCAGGTAGGGGTTGCAGGTGAAGTCGGGCGGGCGGTACTCCATGCGGCGGTGCTGGGGGTCGGCCACGTAGCTCGGGATGCGCACGGCGGCGCCCCGATTGCTGCGCCCGAAGGTGATCGCCGTCGGCGCCTCGAAGCCGGGCACCAGGCGCTTGTAGGAATTGGTGCTGGGGTTGGTGAAGGCGCACAGCGCGTGGCTGTGCAGCAGCACGCCGCCGACGTAGCTCAGGGCCAGCGGGCTGAGGGAGGCGTAGCCGGCGGGGTCGTCGAAGACATTGCGGCCGTCCTTCATCAGGTACTGGTGCAGGTGCCAGCCGCTGCCCGCGTTGTCGAAGAGGGGCTTGGGCATGAAGGTTACCCGCAGGCCGTGGCGCTCGGCGAGGTTGAACAGGATGTACTTCGTCATCACGGCGTTGTCGCAGGTGGTGGGCAGGTCGTCGAACCAGCCCTCGATCTCCTGCTGGGCCTTGGCCCCCACCTCGTGGTGATGGTAGCGGACCGGGATGTCGAAGTCCCGCATGACCGCGCAGACCTCGTCGCGGAAGTCGTCGTGGCGGTCGTGGGGGTTGCAGGCGTGGTAGGCGTTCTGGAAGAAGCGCTCGCGGCTCTCCATCCGGTAGTGGGCGCTGGTGTTGCCCGAGTCGAAGTCCGCCTCCTCGAAGATGTGGAACTCGTACTCCGGGATCCAACGCGTGGTGTCCGCGACGCCCATCTCCCGCAGCAGCCCCTCGGCCGCGCGCACGATGGTCCGGCCGTCCTGCGCGAAGGGGGTGCGGCCGGCGTCGACGTGCTTGACCTCGGCGAACATGGTCAGCGTGGGACGCTGGCGGAACGGGTCGACGTGGGCGGTGCTCAGGTCCGGCAGCAGCACCATGTCGCTGTCCTCGACCTTGAGGAAACCGTAGCTGGAGCCGTCGAAGCCGATGCCCTCGCCCATGACCTCGGGCGTGAAGCGGTCGAAGGGGAAGGTGATGTGGTGCAGGCGGCCGACGAGGTCCAGGACCTTCAGGTCCACGAACTCGATCTTCCTCTCGATGGCATCCATGCGCACGGCGGCGAAGTTCTGCGAAGGCATGTCCAGCTCCTTGCACGGATCGGGGCCCCGGGCCCGGGACGACGGCGTACCGTCGAATATATGCCGCGGCCGCCCTCCGCAAAGAGAAGAAAACGTCTGTTCATTTCGCGGGTGCCGCCTTGCCCGCCCACCCCGCCCGGCCTATGTTTCGCTGCGCTGCGCCGACGCGCGAAAGGAGCCGCCCGTGGTCGACCCCGCCGTGACCATCCTGTTCGAGGGCCAGCCCCTCGCCTGCCGCCACGGCCAGTCGGTCGCGGCTGCGCTTTGGGACCACGGCGTCAAGGTCCTCTCCCACAGCCCCAAGTACGGCCGCCCCCGCGGCGCCTCGTGCGCGCGCGGCCACTGCATGGGCTGCCTGATGCGCATCGACGGCGTCCCCAACGTCCGCGCCTGCCACACGCCGGTCCACGAGGGACTGCGGGTCTCTCGCCAGGACGCCGGCGCCGCCTACGGCCGCCCCATGCAGTCCGCGCTGTCCGGCACCGGCCACCTGCTGCCGGTCGGCTTCTACTACAAGTGGTTCACCAAGCCGGCGGCCCTGTCGAAGCTCTTCATGCGCATCATCCGCCCGGTGACCGGCATCGGCCGCTTGCCCGACGAGGCGGCCTGGCGGGCCGCGCCTCCCCCGCCCCGCTCCCGCGACCTCGGCCGCTGGGATGCGGTGGTGGTGGGCGGCGGCGCGGCCGGGATGGCCGCGGCCCTGGCGGCCGGAGGCCGCACGCTGCTGATCGACGATGCCGCCCACGGCGGCGGGCAGCGCCGCGAAGCCCTCGACCTCGCCGCCGCCGGGGACG
>DYDD01000333.1 GCA_020718045.1 Fibrobacter sp.
GGCGGTCGCGGCGGCGGCGCGCGACGATGCCCGCCGCCGCGGCCGCCGCGAGCAGCACGAAGAAGGTCGGCCAGCGGGTCGCGGCAACCAGCCAACCGAAGCGCAGGCGCACCGAACCGGCGAATCGCTCGCGGAAGGCGGAGGGCTCGGCGCCGGTGACGTCGCGCATCGCCGCGCGGAAATCGCCCTCGCGGCGCGCGGCATCGACCAGGCGCGGCACGACGTCGCGCCCGTGCCAGTCGCGCAGGGACTGCACGGCCAGCAGCCCGGTGCGGTAGGCCTGGTCGGCCCGCCCAGAGTCGGCGGGGAACCCGGTCTCGAGGCGCGCCAGGTCCGGGACGTGCCCGTCGAGGATCAGCGACACGGTGTCGCGGAAGCGCCATTCGCCCGACAGGTCCTGGGCCAGGCCCTCGTGGAACCAGGCTGGCACGCCCGCCACCCCGGGCAGTGCCTGGTGCAGCAGGCAGTGGACCGCTTCGTGGAGCGTCACGTGGGCCGCGTTGCGGCCGCCGCCGAGCGAGCGCTCGACGTCGACCCAGGCCCGGTCGCCGTCCGCCAGGCCCACGCCCCAGTCGGCGATGCGGTCGCGATGCAGGGCGCGGAAACCGTCGGTGGTCATCAACCGGATCTCGAAGCGCGGGCGCGCGCCGTCGATGGGCCAGACCTCGGCGATCATCGCGGGCCAGGCCCGCGCCAGCGCTTCGCGGCAGTCGCGTGCCACGCCGGGGTCCACGCCCGGCGCCGCGACGACGGTCACGCAGGCGTCGAACCGCGGCGCGGAGGCCGACGCCGACGGCGCCCAGACAGCGGCCCACAACGCCAGCAGCAGCGCCGCCGATGTGCATCCCCTCCGCATGGCGCGCCCCGATCCGTTCGGCGTTGACAGTTCCGTCGGCAGCGACCCATCATGCGGCGAACCGACGACGACCGCAACACCGGGAGACATCCGCGCCTTGCCGCACGCCGAGAACGTCCTCGCGCAGCTGCGCACCTGTCTGACTCCGGCCACGCGGGTGGCCGTGCTCAGCGGCGCGGGCATCTCCGCGGCCAGCGGCGTGCCCACGTTCCGGGGCGGCCCCGACAGCCTGTGGGAGAACGAACGGCCGCAGGACCTGGCCACGCCCGAAGCCTTCCGTCGCGATCCGGACAAGGTCTGGCGCTGGTACGACTGGCGCCGCGGGCTGGTGGCTGCCTGCCGCCCGAATCCCGGGCACGAGGCCCTGATGCGGCTCGAGGCGCTGACCGCGGGCGTGACGATCCTGACGCAGAACGTCGACGGCCTGCACCAGCGCGCCGGTAGCGGGCGGGTGATCGAGTACCATGGGTCGCTGTGGACGGTGCGCTGCACGGCCTGCGGCCGCGAGACACACGACGAGCGGGTGCCGCTGCCGATGCCGCCGCGCTGCGACGCTTGCGGCGGCCTGCTGCGGCCGGGCGTGGTGTGGTTCGGCGAGCCGATCGACCCGCACGTCCGACGCGAGGCGGCCAACGCCGCCGCGCACTGCGACCTTTTCCTGGTGGTCGGCACCTCGGGCGTGGTGCACCCGGCCGCGGGGCTGACCGGCATCGCCAAACAGGCCGGCGCGCGCGTGGCCGAGTTCAACCTGGAGCCCGGTGGGCTCGGCGGCTGGGTCGACGATTTCGTGCCGGGCGGCGCCGAGGCGACGCTGCCGCAACTCCTGCCCGCGAGGTGATCGTGTCGCGCCCGACCCTGCTGCTGATCAACAAGTTCTACCACGACGTGGGCCCAGCCGGCGGCGTCGGTCGCTACCTGGTGCAGCAGGAGCAGGACCTGCGCGCGCGCGGCTGGGACGTGGTGCCCTTCGCGATGAAGGACGAGCACGCGCGGCCTTCGTCGTGGGACCGCTTCTTCGTGAGGGCGCGGGACTACAGCCGGCCGCGCTGGAACGGCGGCGCGGCGGGCGACGCCGCCTCGCTGATCTGGAACCGCGAGGCGTCGCGCCGGCTCGACGCGCTGCTGCGCGAGGTGAAGCCGGATGTGGCGCACCTGCACAACGCCTACCACCACCTGAGCCCGTCGATCCTGCCCGTGCTGCGCCGCCACGGGATCCCGGCCGTCATGACGCTGCACGACCTGCGCCTGCTCTGCCCGGCCATCCACATGCTGCGCCGCGGCGAGATCTGCGAGCGCTGTCGCGGCGGCCGTTTCCACGAGGCGGTCCTGGGCCGCTGCGTCAAGGACTCGCGCGCGGCGTCGCTGCTGGCGGCGGTCGAGACGGCCAACCACGCCTCGCGCCGGCTCTACCGGGGGACGGTCGGCCGCTTCCTGTGCCCGAGCGCCTTCTACGCCCGCAAGTTCGCCGAGTGGGGCTGGCCCGCCGACCGCCTGACGCACCTGCCGAACTTCGTGGACCTCGACGCCTGGCGGCCGGCCTCGGCCCCACCCGGCGACGGCTACCTGTACTTCGGGCGGCTGTCGCGGGAGAAGGGGCTGGCCACGCTGCTGGAGGCCCACGCGCTGTGGTCCCGCCGCGCCGAGGCG